>JAYVPF010000105.1:0-27438 GCA_043757535.1 Burkholderiales bacterium | reverse complement strand
CTGACGAGCGCGACATCCGCCACACGCTCGATCGCGGTTTCACAGGGATGAAGATCAAGCTCGGAGACGCCGATCTCGCCAAAGACATCGAGTCGGTGCGAGGCGTGCGTGGGATGATCGGGCAGGACATGGCACTCATGGTCGACTACAACCAGAGTCTGACCCCAGCCGAGGCCTGCCGGCGCATTGATCGACTTCGCGAGTTCGACCTTCACTGGGTCGAGGAGCCCGTGTCCGCTCAAGACCTGCAGGGGCACGCACGCGTTCGCGAGTCGACCGGGGTTCGCATCCAGACGGGTGAAAACTGGTGGTTTCCCCGCGACATGCAACGGGCGATCTCGGCCAACGCCTGCGACTTTGCGATGCCCGACATCATGAAGATCGGTGGCGTCACCGGGTGGACGGCTGCTGCCGCGCTCGCAGACGCTGCTTCCTTGCCAGTCTCGAGCCACATTTTCGTTGAAGCGAGCGCCCATATGCTGGCGGTCACGCCGACCTTCCACTGGCTTGAGTACCTTGACTTTGCGGGCGCAATACTGGAAGAGCGCCAGGAAGTGGTCGACGGCACGGTGACGGCCCGGGGCCCCGGATTGGGGATGAACTGGAATGAAGCGGCGGTCGAGCGATACCGGGTCAAGTGACGCAGGATGGTCAAATAACCTGACCGTCAGGCTTCGTTTGCCTGTTGACCTGCCTGTTGATCTGCTAGACCGGCACCGGAGTTTGTCCGCCCGTCGCCATATTTACCGTAAGTTCAAGAGCAGGATCTATTCCGACTGACCGCTGCAGTCACTTGCATTCAGGCCCAGAATGGCTTACTTTTTGGCTTACATTTTGGAGTCGCAGAAATCACACTATCGGAGCCAACCCATGGAAACCGCGACGCTTTCAAGCAAAGGGTAACTTGTCATTCTGCGGCAGGTGCGCGCCTTGGCGCATCGGGTGGCGGGTGACGAATTCACGGTGAGCTACGTGCAGGGGGAAATCCGCCTACGGCCTTTGAATCGCGTTATTGCGACGGCCATTGACGATGTGGCGGTTTGCATGGCCAGGTTTAAGGGCACCTCTAATATTTCATTTGTGCGGCGCATTGTGTCGTCGCGCGGTGCTCGCGCTTTTGGCAAATGAGCTCACGTACCGGAGCGTACGTTGCGGTTGCTGCGCTCCGGGCTCCTAACACTGCATCCCCAAAAATGAATTATTAGAGGCGCCCTAACGCGAATCGGTGTTTTCGCTACCCCAACCTCTGCCTCAATGGTCCACCGCGCAACCGCCGTCGGCCACGAGGCGCACTCGAATGGTGCGTGAATCAATTGGGCGATATAGCTTTTTTACGCAAGCCTTATTTCACGGGGACTAGATCAATCTTTTGGCATCTGTCGATTATCAGCTAAAAATACGTTTAGCCCTTGTATAATGGTCTTTTCAGCATAAAGCTGTATAGAGTTTTTGATCGACAAACACCTCCCTAACCGCTGCGTTGGAATCCCGCCAGGTTCAGGCATTTGCCGCAGTCCTGCCGACAACGCGTAAAGATTGCAAGCAATGACGTTCGCCCGCGTTGCGTCGCTGGGATTAACGCGATAAAACCTTGTGTTGATAAGACACCATGACCGTGCAGCACACGGCTACTCCCTTGAGCGGATCTCGTTCCACCCCCCAGTCCCGACCCAACAACGCTGCGCTATTTCGTTCTGAAGCGTTGGCGGAACAACACACTGCGACCGAGGGCCGCATTGTCCTGATCCCGCGTTTGTCGATGACGCTGGTTGCGCTCGCGGCGATGGCCGTTGCCGCCTCCGTCATCACCGCTCTGATGCTGGGATCGTACACGCGACGCGCCACAGTAACTGGGCAACTAGTGCCCACTGCGGGCGTGCTGAAAGTGCATACACCGCAAGCTGGCGTCGTGCTTGAGAAGCGCGTGATCGAAGGCCAACGCGTCAACAAGGGCGACATCATGTTTGTGCTCGGCAGTGACAGGTTAGGCGCGGGCGCGCGTGATTTGCAGGCCGACATCGGCTCCCAGATTGGCGAACGCAAACGCTCGCTGGAAATGGAGATTGCCCGCAACGCCCGCACCGAGCGCGAAGACCTCGCACATTTGCAACGACGTGCGGCGACACTGCGCTCCGAGGGCGAATCCATCGGTCGACAAATCGAGCAGCAACGTCAGCGCGTAGCACTTGCCGAGGAAGCGCGCAATCGCTACAAAGGTCTCGCGGATCGCGACTACATCGCGGGCGAGCAGCTCACGCAGAAGGAACTGGAACTCTCCGAGCAGCAATCGCGCTTGACGGCGCTACAACGTGACCAGCTTGCCAACCAGCGTGAAGTCGCCACGACGCAACGTGAAGCCGATGCAATCAGAGGCCGTAGCGTCAGCCAGAACGCGCTTTTGCAGCGCGGCATATCAAGCTCGTCGCAGGAACTCACCGAGCTTGAGGCCAGGCGTCGCGTCGTGATCACCGCGCCCGAGTCGGGGACAGCGACGCTGGTGTCAGCAGAGTTGGGCCAATTGGCTGACATGAGCCGGCCCTTGGTGAGCTTGCTGCCAACTGCTTCGCCGCTCGAAGTACGCTTGTATGCACCGAGCCGCACGGTGGGCTTCATCAAGGTCAGCGACAAAGTGGCGCTGCGCCATCAAGCCTTTCCGTACCAGAAATTTGGGCAACAGGAGGGAGTGGTGACGGCGGTCTCAACGAACGCTGTACCAAGCACCGAACTGGTGGGCTTCGTCTTGCCCGACACTGCGTTCGGAGAGCCGGTCTACGCCATCACCGTTAAGCTTTCCGCACAGACGATTGACGCCAATGGTCAACCGCGTCCTTTGCAGGCGGGCATGCGGGTCGACGCCGACATCTTTCAGGAAACGCGCAAACTCTATGAGTGGTTGCTTGAGCCACTGTATAGCGTGTCGGGGCGGGTGCAGCGATGAAATTGCTTGACAGCCTGGCGATCGGCTTGCGCCGACGGCTACCGATGATCCTGCAAACCGAGGCTGCAGAATGTGGTCTCGCCTGTCTCGCGATGATCCTCGGTCGCCACGGTACGATCACCGATCTGGCGACTCTGCGTGCTCGCCACGCTGTCTCGATGAAAGGGATGACGCTGTCCACCCTGGCGCGTATCGCCGAGGCGGAGCACCTGGGCACGCGCGCGGTGCGACTCGAACTCGATGAACTCGGTAGGCTGCGTCTGCCCGCGATCCTGCATTGGGATTTAAATCATTTTGTGGTGCTGCGCGAAATCAGCGCGGGCAAGGCTACGCTGCACGATCCAGGCGTGGGTGAGCGCCGCATGGGGCTCGACGAACTATCACGGCACTTCAGCGGCGTCGCACTGGAAGTCTGGCCTGATGCCGGCTTTGCGCCCAAGGTCGAGCGCACCCGTCTTTCCCTCGGTCGTCTGGTCGGAGAAATCGCCGGATTCTGGCCGACGCTGGGGCAAATTTTTCTGCTCTCGCTCGCGCTCGAAATACTGGTGCTTGCCGCTCCGCTGCTGTTGCAATGGATTCTCGATCAGGTGATTGTGTCGCGCGACAATAATCTGCTGGCGACGCTGGCGGTGGGTTTCCTGCTGCTCTTATTCCTGCAACAAGGCTTCGGGCTGGCGCGCTCATGGATGCTGCTCGTTGTGAACGCGTCGGTGCGGGTGCAATGGCGATCCAACGTGGTGGCGCACATGATGCGCCTGCCGCTCGCCTATTTCCAGAAACGTCATCTCGGCGACATCGTATCGCGGGTCGGGGCGGTCGACGAGATCCAGCGCGTGCTCACCAATGCCTTCGTGGAAGCGGTGTTCGACGGCTTGCTGGTGCTGTTGACGCTGGCGATGATGTTTCTTTACAACCCGACGATGGCCGGAGTCGCGCTCGTAGCCGTGCTGCTCTACCTGCTGGTGCGTCTGATCTGGCTGCGGCCACTCTATCTGGCCACCGAGGAGCAGATCGTTCGCGGTGCGACGCAAGCGACGCATCTGCTGGAAACGATTCGCGGTATGCGTGCGATCAAACTGTTTGCGCGGCAGCAAGAGCGCAAAGCGGCCTGGCAAACGCTGCTGGTGAGCGAGACCAATGCGTCACTAGCGATCCAGAAAATGCAGATTTTTTACCGCCTGGTCAACGCCTCGCTAACGGGTATCTTTCACATCGCGCTGTTGTGGCTCGGTGCACAACAAATTCTTTCCGGCAACCTGAGCGTGGGCATGTTGATGGCCTTTCTGGCGTACCGCAGCCAGTTTGATGGCCGCGTCAGTTCGCTGATTGACCACCTGATCAATTTCAAGATGTTGCAGCTCTACGGCGAGCGTCTGGGCGATCTGGTTTTGACTCAGGCGGAGCCCAGCGGTCGCCTCGTAGAAACACGTAGTGAGGCGGCACCGGTCATTCACCTGGACGATGTCGGTTTCCGCTACGCACCACACGAACCGGACGTGCTGAGCGGCATCACGCTGACCATCAACGCCGGAGAATTTGTGGCGATCACAGGTGACTCCGGCGGCGGCAAAACAACGCTAGTCAATGTGTTGCTAGGTGTGCTTGATCCGGTTCAGGGTCGCGTGCGCATCGGCGAGCAGCCGCTCATCCAATATGGCGTCGAAAATTGGCGGCGTAGCGTTGGCACCGTGATGCAGGACGACACGCTGTTTGCCGGATCAATTGCCGACAACATCAGTTTTTTTGATCCGAAGGCGGATATGCATCACGTCGAGCACTGCGCAAAACTAGCGGCAGTCGACGATGACATTAGCAAGATGCCGATGGGTTTCCAGACGCTGGTCGGCGATATGGGCACCTCACTGTCCGGAGGGCAAAAGCAGCGCGTATTGCTGGCACGGGCGCTGTACAAACGGCCCCGTGTACTGGTTCTTGATGAAGCGACCAGTCATCTCGATCTCCGTCACGAATCCCAGATCAACGCCGCCATCCACGACCTGTCGGTAACGCGCGTGGTGGTTGCCCATCGTGCAGAAACGATTGCCTCGACCGATCGCGTCATTGAGCTCAGGAGCGGCAAGATTGTTTTTGATGGAACCGCCGACGCCTATTTTCTTCAGGCGGCGCGTGCGTAAGGTCGCAAGTTTGCCCAAGCCAGCATGTAAACTTTTTTTGGCTGGTTGCCTGCTCTGTCTCGCGTTGCTTCCGGCCTGGGCGGAGACGGTCATGGGTGGCGTGACGTTACGGCCATCGGACGCGCTCACGCAAAACTACCTAGTGCCGTTGGATCGAGAGGCTGCGAGTGCCTTTCCGGCGCTGGCGCGACCGCAGGACTGGCTGCCCAATCAGGCCCGTTGCAGCGACGCAACACGAACGCCGGCGTGGCAACAATTGGCGTTAGGCGATGCCGTTGAATTTGTGCTGTGCCAGAGCACAACACTGCGTCAAGCAATCGCCACGATCAGCGAACAGGAAGGTGCAGTCACCCTCGGTCGAACCGCGTTCCTGCCGCGCGTGACGGCCAATGCCGAGTTCTCCGCTAACCGCATTCCGAGCAACAATTCGACCGCCTCGCCGCTCGGCTCCAGCGTGACCGGTGCCATCGGTCTCTCGTGGACGCTGTTTGATTTCGGACTGCGCGACGCATCGCTTAGCGCTGCCCGCGCAGCGCTTTCTGCGGCCTTGTTTTCGCAGGACAACGTCGTGTTGCAGACGCTCACCGAAGTGCTGCGTCTCTACGTTGAGGCGGCGACCGCCTGGGCGCGGCTTGACACCACCATTGAGACCGAGCGCGTCGCCGCTTTGACGGAGGAAATCGCTAACGCGCGCCACGCCGCTCAGGTGGGGACGCTGCTCGAAAAGCTACAGGCGCAGACGGCGCGGTCGCAAGCGGCGCTGGAGCGTGTTCGTGCGCAGGTGACCTGGGACGTTGCGCGCGGTGCGCTGGCCTCGGCCATGGGGCGACCGGTATCGCAACCGATGGCCCTGACACCCCTGCGCGGCTTGCGCGGTATTGCTGAGAGCGACCTGCAATTCGCGCGCTCGCGGGAGGGCATTGCGCAGCACCCGCGAATTCGGGCACTAAATTCCGAACGCGAGGCCGCACAGGCACGGCTTGAGGTGATTCGCGCCGAAGGTCGTGGCTCCATCACACTAAACAGCAGCTTGGGAGTGACGCGCACGCTCAGCGGAGGCTCGGGCACTGAGCGCTCGCTCGGCGGATCGGTCAGCGCGTCAGTGCCTTTATTTAACCGCACCGAGCAGCAAGCGCGCGAGCAGCAGGTGATGGCTCAGATATCGGCACGTGAGGCGCTGCTGACTGCCGCCGAGCGCGACATTGAACTCGAACTTTGGCGCGCCACTCAGCTTGCTGCGGGAGAAGCAGAAAATGTTCGCGCCTCACGCCGCTTGCTCGACAACGCGGACATGGCCTACAACATCGCGTTCGGTCGCTTCAAGAGCGGAGTCGGTTCAATACTGGAAATGCTCAGCGCGCAAAATGCGTTGGCAAGCGCCAATTCATCGGCAACGCAGGCGGAAATTACGGCGCTGGCGGCTCGCATTCGCTTGAGTCTGGCATCGGGTCGCATGCAGCTAGCAAAATGAGCGTGAAATGGGCACACAGTGCGCGCGCCGTCCAAAAAAAAATGGGCTCCTGCAACAGGAGCCCACGGGCGTAGTACGATGTTTGCGGTGTAACGACTAGGATGGCGTAGTCGGAGGCGGCGGGCACGCTGCGCGGCTCGAACTACCACCACCGCTTCCGCATCGTGACGACGACGATCCACTGCTCCCCTTCGCCTTTTTATTCTTCGTACGGGATCCGGAACCGCCAGCGACGGCTTTCATTTCCTCAAGTGTCAATATTCTCATGGCAACCTCCGATTTGTGATTTCCCGAATGCGGGATTTGGCAATGCTGCCGACAACCACGTCAGCAACAGTCCCTAATGTAGACTGACTTATTTAGTAATGTCAAATTTATGACGTATGCATATAACATTTTAGAATAAAAAAAGTCGTAAATACCAATTCCCACGATATGCCAAATGCATCGCTTTAGAAATCAGCGCAAGAAGCACCCCGAATAACGGCCCAAGCCACGATCAGTCTCGCAGGTAGCCGCTTTCCACCTGATAGCGAATGCGCACGTATTTGCGCGCCCTTGGCACCGCCAGCGGCACACAAAGGCGACGATCCACAAAGTCCTTGAGCAAGGGCGGGCGGGCGCGCTCAAAGTAAACCGGGGCGTTATCGTAAATCTCGGAGGCACCGGCGAGTGCGACGTCTTCCCAGTGTCGGCAGACGTGAATGATGGCCGGAGCGTGCATCACGCCGCGTTTCCACAGCGCCAGCGCTCGGTGGTAGCCGTTGTTAAGTACAAGGCGATCCTTGAAGCGGACGACATTGAGCACGTTGCTTGAAAACCCGACCGGCAGCGCCAGCACCTGATCGACGTGTCCGCGACCCGAGAGCGTCACCGCCGAGCCCGGTGCGACTTGTGCGACGAGGAAGCGAACGTCATGATTGTCAGCGGTGAAGGTGACGACGCCGGTAGTCTCTTCGAGCACACGCAGTGAGTGCGGCGGCGCATCAAACGGTAAACACAACGCCGCAAGTGCTGCATCAGACAACGATCCGTCCACGAATTTCACATTCCGTGTGGTTGTCATGTTGATTCGCGGCTGCATCGCGATGACGTCGGCGAGCGGCACCATGCCTAGAGCAACTGGCACCAGGTTGAACTCGCGCTGAATGTGCGCTTTACTTAACAACTCGTCGCAGTGTCGGCGCATGCCGTCGGGGAGCGGATAAACCTCAGGCGCTTGCGTCGGATACGGTTCGGTCTTGCCGAGTTTTTCGTAAACGGTCGCGGCATCGCGCCAGATCTCGGCCAGATCGATCAGTGCTACGGCTTCGTCGCGGCCAGCGCACGATGCGCTGAGATCGGCTCGCTCGCGTACGAACGAAAGAAAATCGCCCAGCCCGGCGGAACCTATCAAGTGCAGCACTTCGTCACAACCCTCGGGAAGCACCAGCGGTGTAACTGGGGCAAGGGGAGTTTTCGATAGAGGCTTCATCGGCGCGTTTCTCCGTGGCATGACTAAAAATTCAATGTTCCGGTGCATTCTGCCGTGTGGGCGACTAATTTCGCTTCTAAATTATTAGAGGCGCCCATTAGAGACGCCAAGATGAGCCGCAGACCGTGCGTGAGTACAGCCAGGCGAAAGCGACAGGTTACAGCGCTGGCCGTAGCACACAGCGCCCAAGCGACACTCGTCAACATTTTTATTGTGATCGCTTTCATGGCCCTCGGCTAGACTAGCGCAGAACCATAGAGTCGAGACTTTCCGCAGGGTGCATTAGCGGGACGTCTGCGTCTCTACCTGCCGTTGTGAACTGCATATTTAATGGAGACTATTTTGAAAATAAAATTTGTATTACCCGTAATCGCTTTGACTGGCGCTCTGGGTGCTGCGAGCCTTTCAGGCTGCGGCTCGGACAATGCGGTGCTGTTGAACTCCGCACCTGCCTTCGTCAGTGGCACTGTTCAGCGAACCCTTCTTGACGGAAGCAGCAATGATCTGCTGACGGCGGGCCTCGGAAAGGCTGGCTTGCAAAGCGCGGTTGCACCACTACTCACGGACGCTTTGAATCCAAGCGCTGCTGAGCTGCGCCGCCTGGCCATCTACAACAACTACCGCGCGCTGGTCGACATGACGACTAATGGTGGCTTCGGCGTGTTGTATGGGCCGAACATTGATGCCAACGGCGTCGTCGGCACTGGCGACGGCAAGATTGCGGGCGTTGAATACATTGCCTACTCGGATGACGGAACAGGCAAACAAAATGTCACCATGATGGTGCAAATTCCGTCGACATTCAACGCTAGTGCACCCTGTGTCGTGACGGCCGCCTCTTCCGGGTCGCGTGGCGTCTACGGCGCGATTGCAACAGCGGGCGAATGGGGTCTGAAAAAGGGTTGTGCGGTGGCGTACACCGACAAAGGCACCGGCAACGGCGCTCACGATCTGGCGACCAACACGGTGTTCGATATTAACGGTCGCCCAATCCTCAGCAACGTTCCCGGCGCACAGTTTGCTACGCCGACGCCTGCGGGTACGGTGGCGGGTAACCGCATCGCACTGAAGCACGCGCACTCGCAGCAAAACCCGGAAAAGGATTGGGGCAAATCTACCTTGCAGGCGGTCAAATTCGCGCTGTTTGCGTTGAATGAGGAGTTGGCTCCCAAAGTGGTAAGCGGTGGCAGCAACGTCGCCACCGTCAAATTCACGGCAGATAACACGCTGGTCATCGCGTCCAGCGTTTCCAACGGTGGCGGTGCTGCGCTGATGGCAGCCGAACTCGACACCGAAAATCTAATTGACGGTATCGCAGTCGGCGAGCCGCAAATTCAACCGGATGGCACCGGCGGGGCGATCGTCAAATTTGGCACAACGACTGTGACCAACGGCGGCAAGAGCCTCCTCGATTACACCTCGCAAGCCATGCTTTACCATCCCTGCGCGGCGTTGGCGGCGTCCGTCGCAGCAGCCCCGGCAGTTGCATTCGTCAACGCGACTGCGGGTGCCAACCGCTGTGCATCACTTGCTGCGAAAGGCCTGCTCAGCGCAACCACTACGGCTACGCAGGCTGACGAAGCGCTCGCCAAAATTCGGGCCGCTGGCTGGTTGCCAGAGTCGGACTTGTTGCTCGCCTCGCACTTCGCATTTGCAGTGCCTGCGATTGCAGTGACCTACGTCAACACCTATGCGCAAGCCAACGTGGCAGACAACCTGTGTGGCTACGGATTCGCTGCGACGGGTGCTGACTTCAAACCGACAGCCATCGCCGCTGCCTCGTTTGCGCGCCTCTTCGGCACCGGCAATGGCATCCCGCCTTCAAGCGGCATCAACGTCGTCAATTTCAACAATCCGGGCGGCGCGATCATCGAAGGCGCTGGCTCGGCGTCAACCGGTAGCAAGCTCGACTACAACCTTGACGGCGCGCAATGTATCGCAGCAAAAGTGACCGATGCGACGGTGGTCGCGAACATCAAAGCCGTGCAACGCAGCGGCAAGCTGCAAGGCAAACCGACCATCATCGTGCATGGTCGCAATGACGCCCTGGTGCCGGTCAATCACGCCTCGCGGCCCTACGTTGCACAAAGCCTGACAGCCCAAGGTGCCAGCGCCAAACTGAGCTACATGGAAGTTACCAATGCTCAGCACTTTGATTCGTTCATCGGCAACGCCGCGCTCCCCGGCTATGACACGCGCTTCATCCCGCTGCACGTTTACTTCAACCGTGCGATGGATGCGATGTATGAGCACCTGAAGAATGGCAAAGCGCTGCCGCCTTCGCAGGTGGTGCGAACAACGCCGCGCGGCGGCACACCGGGTGCAGCGCCGGCAATCAGCGCAAGCAACGTACCTGCGTTCAGCGCCGCTCCGACGGCTGCCGACGCGATCACGTTTAGCGGAAGCACGCTGACGATTCCTCAATAGCGCGCAATTGCCCTCCCCGCTCGGGGAGGGCCTCAAGTCGTAGAGCCCAAACTTCAAACGAAGCAAATCTGCACCGTTTTCGCGTAGCCTTGCACTTCCACCGATTCACGGAGTGCAGCCTTGTCCTCGACCGCGTACCCTCACCTTCTCGCGCCACTTGATCTGGGCTTCACTACGCTTAAGAACCGCGTCTTGATGGGCTCTATGCATACGGGACTTGAGGACAAAGCAGAACACTTCCCTCGCCTCGCCGCGTATTTCGCCGAGCGCGCACGAGGTGGCGTTGCTCTAATGGTGACAGGCGGTTACGCGCCCAATATCGAAGGCTGGCTGTCGCCGTTTGGTTCGCGACTCGCGTCTGCTTCAGCGGCAAAAAAGCACGTACAAATCACCGATGCGGTTCACGCCGAAGGCGGCAAGATCGCGCTGCAAATTTTGCATGCGGGCCGCTACGGTTACAGTCCCTTGTCGGTCGCGCCGTCGCGCCTGAAATCACCGATCACGCCGTTCACGCCGCGCGCACTTTCGGCGGCTGGTATTGAGCGCCAGATTCGCTGCTTCGTGCGTTGCGCAAAGCTCGCCCGCGAGGGTGGTTATGACGGTGTCGAGATCATGGGTTCCGAGGGATATTTTATCAACGAATTCCTCGTGAGCTATACCAATCGGCGCACCGATCGGTGGGGCGGCAGCTACGAAAATCGGATGCGCCTGCCGGTCGAAATCGTGTCTCGCGTGCGTGAGGCCGTCGGCCCGGATTTCATCATCATTTTTCGACTGTCGCTGATCGATTTGATTCCCGGTGGCAGCTCCTGGCAGGAGGTCGTTCAGCTCGCCAAGGCGATCGAGAAGGCCGGTGCGACGATCATCAACACGGGCATTGGTTGGCACGAAGCACGCGTACCCACCATCGCCACCAGCGTGCCGCGCGCCGCCTGGACGTGGCTGACAAAAAAACTCAAACCTGAACTCACGATTCCCCTCATCACGTCGAACCGCATCAATGTTCCCGAAGTCGCGGAACAAGTGTTGGCCGACGGCTGCGCCGACATGGTGTCGATGGCACGGCCTTTTCTCGCTGACCCTGAATTCGTCAAGAAATCCGCCGAGGGTCGTCGCGACGAAATCAATGTTTGCATCGGCTGTAACCAAGCATGTCTCGATCACATATTCGCGCAAAAAATGTCGTCCTGCCTGGTTAATCCGCGCGCCTGCCACGAGACGGAATTGATCTACACGCCGACGCCAAAACGCCGCAAATTCGCCGTGGTTGGCGCAGGCGCAGCGGGCATCGCGGCGGCGAGCGTTCTCGGCGAGCGTGGACATGAAGTGCATCTGTTCGAGGCGGCGGACAAGGTCGGTGGTCAGCTCAACATGGCCGCAACCATTCCCGGCAAAGAAGAGTTTCACGAGATGCTGAAATACTTCAAGAGGAAGCTCGAAGTCGCGGGTGTGAACGTGCATCTCAACACCCGCGCCGATGCCGAACGGTTGGGAGCGGGCAACTACGAGGAAGTATTTCTCGCCTCTGGCGTCACTCCACGCGATCCGAAGATTCCGGGGCAGGATCATGCGAAAGTTTTGTCCTACGTTGACGTGCTCGCCAAGAAAAAAACTGTAGGTCAAAAGGTCGCCATCATCGGAGCGGGTGGTATCGGATTCGACGTGGCGGAATTTCTTGTCAAAGGCGATCACTCGCCCACCTTGCACCTCGATGAATGGCTCGCCGAATGGGGCGTCGTTGATCCCGAGAAAACGCCGGGTGGTGTCGTCAAACCCAAACCAACAGCGCCTGCGCGGCAAATCACTTTGTTGCAGCGCAAGGCGGGCAAACCGGGCGCAGGGCTCGGAAAAACGACCGGCTGGATTCATCGTGCCGAACTCAAATCGCGCGGCGTTGAGATGGTCGGCGGCGTGAACTACGAAGCAATCAGCGATCAGGGTTTGCTGGTCACCTTCGGCGAAAAACGTGAGAACGCGACCTGGCTCGAGGTCGACAACATTGTCCTTTGCGCGGGGCAGGTTCCGCTGCGGGCGCTGGTCGAGCCACTCGCGGCGAAGGGCGTCAAAGTCACGTTGCTTGGCGGTGCGGATGTGGCATCAGAGCTCGATGCCAAGCGAGCAATTAATCAGGCTAGCCGGGTCGCGGCGGCGGTTGCTTAGATTTTGCCTTTGTGGGAGCGGCTCTAGCAGCAAAGAACTTCGCCGCTACGCACATTCGTGGCTAAAACCGCTCCCACAGCATTGTTCACGCCCCGCTTCAAACGCCGCGCGAACGCCAGAAACGCAACAAGTCGCGATCAACGCTCAACGGCATTGAATTCGCCGCTAGCAGGCGGATTCACAAACGCCTAACATCGTGCGTTAAGCTGCTGCCAGCGCCGGAATGCTTTGGTGGCGACGACAGTTTCAATAAGGAGGAACCATGATGTCCAAACAAACTCTCAAAGTCGGCGCATTCGCCGTGCTCACGGCCACCGTGCTGACCGCCTGTAGCGGCGGTAGTGACGTTGCCACCGGCCCCGCCATCGATCTCACAATCGCACGCGGAACGCTGGTGGCCAACCCGCCGGTCATTCTGGCAAGCTTCCCGACCGCCGCCGATTTCAAAAACGTTTTGAATTCGTCGGCGAGCGGCAAGGGCTTGCTGCAGGTTGCTGGCGATCCGAAGTGCGGCATTACTTTCCACTACATGGAATACAACACAGTGGGTGCTGTCGGAGAGGCGACCAACGCCACCGGCGGCATCATGGTGCCAACTGGGACCGACGCCGCATGTACCGGCGCGCGCCCCGTGTTGCTTTATAGCCACGGCACGACCGTTGAGAAGAGCTACAACATCGCCAGCCCGTCGACGAGCGAAGCGGGTCTGGTCGCTGCGTTTTACGCCGCGCAGGGCTGGATCGTCGTGACGTCGAACTATGTGGGCTACGACGCCTCGCGCTCGACTTATCACCCCTACCTCGTCGCTGAACAACAGTCAAACGACATGATCGACGCGCTGCGCGCTGCGCGCAAGGCGTTTAGCGGAATTGGCGCCAACGATTCGGGCAAATTGTTCCTGTCGGGCTACTCGCAGGGCGGGCACGTTTCGATGGCAACGCACAAAGCGATGCAGACAAATTACGCCAGCGAATTTAAGGTCACGGCGTCGGGCAACATGTCTGGCCCTTACTCGCTGACTAACACGCTACGTACGGTCTATGCAGGCGGGGTTAACGCCGGTGCCAGCGTCTTCACGCCGCTGATCCTGACCGCGTGGCAGAAGGCCTACGGCAATCTCTATACAACGCCTTCGGATGTGTACGAATCGGCCTACGCCACTGGCATCGAAACGCTGATGCCGGGCCTGCTCACATTTACGCAATTGTTTACGACTGGCAAGCTGCCGACCAAGCTCTTCGCGACGGGCGCACTGGTGACGGCTGACCCCTCGCTGAACGCGCTGTTCGCCAGCGGCGTCGGTACGCCTAATCTCATCAAAGACAGCTATCGTCAGGCTGTGCTTACCAATCCGGCCAATCCGGCTTGGGTTGCCGCCGCCAAGAACGACTTGCTAAGCTGGACGCCAGCCCGCCCCGTCGCCATGTGCTACGGCGCGCAGGATCCAACGGTGTACGGCAGCAATACCAGCGACGCCGCGACGTACTTCACGGGCAAAGGCGTGAAATCACTGATCAGCGTGTTTAATGTTGAAGACGCGTCCACGGTCGGTGCCGGTTTGGCGGGGGCTTTTGCCGCCGCCAAGGCAGGCGCAGCAGCGAACCCAACGCTCGGCGCATCACCCGCCGAGCGCGTACTCGGCGCGTATCACGGCAGCCTCGTGCCCCCATTCTGCAACATCGCGGTTCGCGGCTATTTCCAGGGCGTTCTGGCAGCGGGACTGTAAGCAAAAATTCGGCATCAGCTTTAGGCTGAAACCCGCATTTTCAATGGGCCTACGGGCCCATTTATGCTTTTATCGACTTCATATTGAATGGGCGACTAGCCCTGATGTAAAAGCCATCACAGAAAAAAGCTATCAAACCTTTTTAAGCGGCAATCCGCTTACCATCGACACCGTCCACGGGCGCAAGCCAACCGCGACGCCAATCGTTTTTCGCTCGCTCGAAGGCAGCATGCTGTCTAACTCGGCGAACTCATGCACCTCATCGGCTATGCGTTCAAGCTTCCGTTTCAGCACCTCGAAACTCGCGTTTGACAGCTCACGAAATTCAAAGCGAAACATGCCGCCGACGAGATCAAATTCGGGTTTCAAAAATTCCACGAGCACCGCGCGCCCGTAAGCCAATTCAATCGGCCCGCGACGGCGCAGGCGCAAATTCCGCCCGACCTTAATGCGCAATTTGTCGCCCGGCAACAGGTCGAGCACGCCGGACGCATCGAGCCTGCGCAGCAGCGTAAACACCTGAGGCCGCGTGAAGTCGTACGTCGCCACGATGTCATCAATCTGCCAGCCGTTATAGGCCAGATAAAACACGCCTAACAGCACGCGATCCTTAGCCAGCGTCTGCTCCTGTTTGACCGTGAGTTGCCCCGCACGCGCCAGCTCGCCACGGGCGAGTTTCGCCAGTTCAAACACATCAATTTCAAGCGCTGCGCAAACCTCCTCCAGCCGCTCCAGCGTGAATGTGCCTTGCGAGAACAGGCGCTTTACGCTCGCCTCCGACAGGGCAATGCGCTGCGCCAGATCGGCATAGGTCACACCACGGGTTTTCAGGACGCGTTTCAAGGCGGAAATCAAGGGGCTCATGGCAATCAGGGCTCCATCAAAGTGACTGTCATCCGAAGGCAGCAGAGATACGTTATCGCAATTACCGGGACTGTTTCCGGGTTTGCCTGCGGGCTTGCGTTTTTTTCGGGAGAAATTGTCCAGATGTTTGCCGCAACGGTTGTTGGATCGATGCCTATAATCGCGCAACTTCAAGCGGGTCTGTCAACGTTGACGGGCGCGAAAAAGAAAGGTTCTACTCTGGCTCAAGCCAAGGAAATCAACGCGTTTCTCGCCTCGGTCGAGCGTCGTGCCTTCAAGCATGCCGCTTACGCCACGCGCGATGACGACGCCGCGTTGGACATCGTGCAGGACTCGATGATGAAGCTCACCGAAAGCTATTCGGAGAAGCCCGCCAATGAGCTGCCGATGCTGTTCACGCGCATTTTGCAGAATACGATCCTCGATCATTTCCGTCGCACCAAAACGCGCAATCAGTACACCACGAACTTTTCGAGCCTCGGCGGAGCCAATGCCGATGAGGACTTCGACGTGCTCGAAATCCTTGAGGCGCAAGATAGCGCGATTGGCAAGGATCAACCCCTCGCCGCCCTCGAGCAAACCCAGTCAATGGCGGCCATCGAAGAGGCGCTACAGAAGCTCCCGGCGCGTCAACGAGAAGCCTTCCTGTTGCGTTACTGGGAGGACATGGACACTGCCGAGACGGCCACAACGATGGGCTGCTCGGAGGGAAGCGTGAAAACTCACTGCTCCCGCGCGGTTCGGGCGCTACAGGGCCTGCTCCGCCAGAAAGGAATCACATTATGAAAAAAGAAGACACTCTCCTCCCCGATCACGAAATCGCAGCCGTGGGTAAGACCCTGCGTCCTTACCTCGACGCCGCCGCACAAAACATAAAACCGGGCATCGCTTACCGCCTCGCTGAGGCGCGTCGCGGCGCGATTGCTGCGCTTGAGCCGCAGACGGCGTCAAGCGCGTTCGGCAACGGCGGCACGCTCGCGATGGCGGGCGGCTGGCGTGAACGCGCAACCGACTGGCGCTTCTGGGGCACCGGTCTGATTGTGGCGGGCGTATTGTCGACCTACGGCTTTCAGCAGTGGCAGGATATCGTTCTGGCGCGCGACACAGCGGACGTCGACGTGATGCTGCTTGCCGATGATGTACCGGTGGACGCACTCCTCGATAAAGGTTTTTCGCACTTTTTGCGGGAAGATCAATAGATTTAACCCCGAGAACAGCGTGACGGCTCACTACAACTCATTTTTTTCGACATCGGCCGCGACAGTTGCGAAACTGGCGGCCGTTTTACTTTTCGTCGGCGGGCTTTTCCTTCCGTCCGCTGCGTTCGCTCAGAAGTGGGCGGATCTGAAGCAGGACGAGCAAAAGGTCCTTGCCCCACTGCAACCGGATTGGCAGTCGCTCAGCGACGTCCGTAAGCGCAAATGGCGCGAGATCGCAGCCAAATATCCGACGATGACCCCCGATCAGCAGAAAAACCTGCAAGATCGTATGGCGGGTTGGGCCAAGCTCTCGCCGGATGAACGTCGCAAAGCGCGCGAGCAATACAACGAGTTGAAGCAGTTGCCGCCGGAAAAGCGCGCCGTGGTCCCGCAAAAGTGGGATGAATATCGCAACCTGCCGCCCGAAAAGCGTGACGAGTTGCGCAAGAAAGCCGCTGAGACGAAGCCGTCCCCAACGGGTAGCAAGCCCGACCTGTCTGGCACGAAGCCCGGCCCGTCAGCGGCCCCCGCTATACCCCCAGCGACCGCCGACACGAAAAAACCGTAGTGCATTCAGCTAGCCTCTGGCGACGCTTCGGCGCATTCACTCACGAACTGCTATTTCTCGTCGCCTACCTGTTCATGGTCGGTCTGATTTTCGCGTCGCTGTCCGGTGAATCAACCAAAAGCATCCGCCCACAAATTCTGACCGGCCCCATCGCGTGGTTGCAACAGGCCTACCTGTTCCTGTCCATCGGCGGTTACTTCGTCTATTTCTGGATCGGAGGCCGACGCACGCTTGCGTTCAAAACCTGGTCGCTGCGACTGTTGAGCACCGACGGCAGCGAAGTCACCGTCAAACAAGCCGTAATCCGCTATTTAGCCGCATGGATCGGCCCCGCGCTCGGTTTGGCCATGTTCATCGTCATCGGCACTTCGGGCAGCGCCTGGTGGATTCTGGGCGTGTTTGCGAACTTTATTTGGGCGCTGGTTGATCCAGCGCGGCAGTTTTTGCATGATCGAATTGCCGGAACGTGCGTGATCATAGCAACGACATAAGCGCACGCTTGGCAACGATGTTCCTGTCGCGATTCCATGCCTTTTTCCGTCTGAGCAGACGAGCCCACCGATAACAAAAAAGGAATTGTCAATGAGCCTCAGCCGCGCCGCTGTTCGCGGGTTTGCCCGCGCTTATTGGGATGTACCTTGCCCGGATGGCAAGGTCGCGGGCATTAACTACCCGCACTACCTCAGCGCTGCGCGCAAGGCGCTGGCGAAGCGCGGGGTGACTGATAGTGACACCTGGCGTGCCGTGTTTCTGCGCGAGCCGCTGGATAGTGATGGCGAAGGGCTATATCTGGTGCCGCCCGGCGCGATGAGCAAGGCACAAAGCTTGCACCGGCGCGGCGATCTGGTGGCCGACGATTTTCAGCTCATTCATCCGGACAAGGGCCTGCTCGACTGCGCGCATTACTCGTCGTCCGCACTGGGCAGCGCAGGTGTTTCGGCAGCGAGCGACAGCGCGCCGACGCTGCACAGTCTGCTCTTCGCGCGCTCGGACACGCAGACGTTTGCCACGCGTGCGCAGGACAGCACCGCTCAGCTCATTTTTGATTCAAAAATGCTGCAAGATGGCGACATGATCTTCTATTCATTGAACGGTTCAATCCATCACTGCGCGCTGATTCTTTCCGGAAAATATATCTCGTGCCACACGCGCAGCCGACACCCGTTGAACTTTGATGATCGCGACTGGAATTTGGGTGCGGGCACCTGGACCTACACGCTCATTCACTTCAAAACCGACGAAGACCCCACGCCCAGCGCTAAGACGCTGGCAGCACTGCCCGGCTGGTGGGCGATGCAATTCCCGGCTAAAACGTTGTACTACTACTTCGACGCCAAAGGCAGCGTGCACGGCACCGAGCGCCGCCCCGCCAACGCGAAAACCAGCGCCGCAAGCAGCACTGCCCACGGTTACTGGTACGAGCGCGACGGCAAGATACTCGCGTTCTGGAGCAAATCGGGGGTGTTCAATGAATTTTCACTCGGCACGGATGGCGAGACACTGACGGGCACCGGCAGCGAGCTTTCTGGCAAGAAGATTCGATGAGTGTCGAGTGCCGCGGCGACGCTCATGCGCTGCGACGTGCAGTGACACGGCACCGTTGAGGGCGACGCCGACCCTTCGGTTTTACCGAAACTCTGTGGCTTCAGCTTTTCGCTGCAAGCAGTGTTCTATCTGGGCTCGTCGCTTGAATGTTGCCAAGTCGACAGTCGCCATTTTTGCGCGACTTGCCCAATAAAAGTGTCATTTCACACAAAAGCTGATATCGCAATCGATGGCGTCCGGCCGGTCGATTGTCGGCAAACGCATCAGCCCCGAACCATTGGGTTCAGTAGAATTCGCTGTCAATAACTCCTGCGTTTGCTGCTTTCGACGAAAAGTCACCGAAAGCCCGAACGCCTCCCCCGCGCCATGCGCAAATGGGTTCTCCCCGATTACGTTGAAGATGTGCTGCCCCCTGAGGCTGCCCGTATGGAAAAAACGCGCCGCGCGTTGCTCGATGCGTTTGCCGCTGCGGGCTACGCGCTGGTCAATCCGCCGCTGATCGAACACCTTGAGGCGCTCCTCACTGGCACCGGGCAGGATCTTGAGCACAACACGTTCAAGTTGATCGATCCGCTCTCTGGCAAGATTTTGGGCGTACGTCCGGATATCACGCCGCAAGTCGCGCGCATCGACGCCACCTATCATGATGACGACGAAGAGCGCCGCTATTGCTACGCTGGCGAAGTGCTGCGTACGCAGGCGACGATCGGCACCAGCCGCGCGCTGACACAGGTCGGCGCGGAGCTGTTCGGCTCGGCTACAGTGGACGGGGACGTAGAAATTGTGAAGCTCATGATTTCGTCTGCGCATGCTGCGGGCGCTGCGCCTTTGCTGCTCGATTGCGGTCATGTCGGCGTGTTCAAAGCCTTGGCACAACACTTCGAACTATCGCCGAATGCAACGCAAGCGGCAGACGCCGCGCTTGCCGCCAAAAGCTCCAGCGCGCTGGCCGAAATTAAATCGTTGCCAATAGAAGCGCGCAGCTCGCTCGAAGCACTGACGACTTTATTTGGCCCCGCCAAAATGGTGTTGCAACGCGCCCGCGCCGCGCTGCCGCGCAACGCGACGATCACCGCTGCACTCGATCAACTCGATGCCGTTGCCGCCGCCATCACCGAGGCCGGCGCGCAATGCTCGCTCGATCTCGGCGACTTGCCGGGCCTCGACTATCACACTGGCCTCGTTTTCGTCGCGTACCTGCAAGGCACCACGCACGTGGTGGCCCGCGGCGGTCGCTATGACGGCGTGGGCGAAGCGTTCACGCAGGGCAGAGCCCGAGCGCGGCCTGCCACGGGGTTTTCGTTTGTTGATTTGCGGGCGTTGACGGAAGTGACACGCGATGCCTGATGCCCGCGTTCAGGCTCCCTCCCCCCGAAGGGGAGGGTTGGGGAGAGGGTGCCTCGGTTTCTCCAAATTTGGATCGAACGCCACCTCCCTCACCCCAACCCTCTCCCCCAGGGAGAGGGAGTAGAACCGCTAAATCGTATTCATCTTTGAACTCTGGAAGCAAAATCATGCCACGTAACGTCGTCGTCATCGGCACCCAATGGGGTGACGAAGGTAAGGGAAAAATTGTTGACTGGCTCGCCGAACAGGTGCACGGGGTCGTGCGCTTTCAGGGCGGTCACAACGCGGGCCACACGCTGGTCATCAACGGCAAAAAAACGGTGCTGCGGCTGATTCCGTCGGGCATTCTGCATCCGCACACCACCTGTTATCTCGGCAACGGCGTGGTCGTTTCGCCGAACGATTTGCTCAAGGAAATCGGTGAGCTTGAAGCGGCAGGTGTTGAAGTTCGTTCACGCCTGAAAATCGCCCACGCCTGCCCAGTTGTCGCGCCGTATCACGTCGCGATTGACCAGGCCCGCGAAGCCAAACGTGGTGACGAAAAAATCGGCACTACCGGTCGCGGCATCGGTCCGACGTATGAGGACAAAGTGGCCCGTCGCGCCATCCGCCTGCACGACCTACTGGAGCCCACGCTTGCGGCCAAGCTGCGTGAAGTGCTCGACTATCACAACTTCATTTTGAAGAACTACCTGCACGCGCCCGAGGTTGATTTCCAGCAGACGCTTGACCTGCTGCTCAAGGCCGGCAAGGAGATGGAGCCGATGCTCGCCGACGTGTCGCACGCGCTGGTCGAGGCGCGCCGTCACGGCAAACCACTGTTGTTTGAAGGCGCGCAGGGCACGCTGCTTGACGTCGACAACGGCACCTATCCCTTCGTCACGTCCAGCAACTGCGTATCAGGTGCTGCGGGCCCCGGCGCAGGCGTCGGCGCGCGGATGATCGACTATGTGCTCGGCATCACCAAGGCATACACGACACGCGTCGGCGCGGGCCCGTTCCCGACCGAGTTGTTCGACGACGTCGGCGCAGGTCTGGCCAAACGCGGCAACGAATTCGGCTCCGTCACTGGTCGCCCACGTCGCTGCGGCTACTTGGACGTTCCTGCCCTCAAACGCAGTTTCGAAATAAACGGCGTCGACGGTATGGCGATCATGAAGTTAGACGTGCTCGATGGCATGGACGAAATCAAGATTTGCACCGCCTACGATTTCCGGGGCGAAGTGATTGATCGCCTGCCGTACGGAGCTACCGCTGTCGCCGATTGCAAGCCAATTTACGAGACGATGCCGGGCTGGAAAGAGACGACGTTTGGCGTGCGCAAGTTTGAGCTTTTGCCGATGAGCGCGCAGAGTTATTTGAAGCGCATTGAAGCCTTGACCGGTGTGCCCATCGCACTCATCTCAACTGGCTTCGAGCGCGATGATACGATTCTGATGCAGCATCCACTCAACTAATTCTTTCAACAAGCGCGCACGAGTGGCGTTCACAATCGGCCGTGAACGCGAAGCGACTACCGCAGACAGTACCTTGGTACGGCAAGGTAGTTGCGACAAAGTGCACGGTCGATTTTGGACGCCACCATGACAGACACTGGCCATTTGTATGTAACGTGGGAACGCTACCACCGCCTGATCGACCTGCTCGCGTTGCAGGTTTACGATTCAAAGTGGGAGTTTGACAACATCATCTGCATCGCGCGCGGCGGTCTGCGCGTCGGCGATCAGCTGTCGCGTATTTTTGACAAACCGCTCGCCATCATGAGCACGTCAAGCTATGTCGAAGAAGGCGGCACGGTACGCGGCAAGCTCCTCGTCTCCGAGCACCTCACCATGACCAGCGCCACGCTCGGCCCTCGCGTATTGGTCGTCGACGATCTCGCCGATTCCGGCCACACGTTAAACGTTATCAAGCAGGAATTGCCAACGCGCTACCCACATCTCACCGACGTTAAAACCGCCGTGATCTGGAAAAAAGGCGTGTCGATGTTCAACCCGGATTATTTCGTTGAATTTCTACCGAACAGCCCGTGGATTCATCAGCCGTTTGAGAACTACGACAGCACGCGACCGCATCAATTGACGCGCGACTGATTGCAAATTGCGCTCGAAACGGCATTCGTTCTGCTTCATCCTTGGGTACTCCAGAGGGCGCGCAACTCGCGCTTCAGCACTTTGCCAATCGCGCTGCGCGGCAATTCGTCAAGAAACGTGAGGCTTGCCAGTCGCTGTGTTTTTCCGAGTTGCGCATTAGTCCATTGCAGCAAAGTTTTCGCAGGCGTTTCATCGCCCGTAATTCGCACGACATAAGCGACCGGAGTCTCGCCCCACTGCTCTGAAGGCACGCCGACCACAGCCACGTCCGCAACCGCTGCGTGTTGAAGCAACACTGCTTCAAGATCGCTCGGGTAAACGTTGAATCCGCCGCTGATGATCATGTCTTTTTTGCGATCAAATAAAGTGAGGAATCCGTCCGCATCAAAGCGCCCCACGTCGCCGGTTCGGATAAAGCGCTTGCCCGTGGCGTCGAACCATTCGGCTTCACGCGTCTTGTCGGGTTGACCGTGATAGCCGGTCATCATGCCGCTGGAATGGCCGACGACTTCGCCGCTAGCTGACAGGTCATCGCGCGACAGCTCGTTACCGTCGTCGTCAATCAAACGGATGTCGCTGCCCTCGGCGGGTCGACCGACCGTGTGCAATTTGTCTGGATGCAAATGCGCTTCGAGAATCACCGTGCCGCCGCCTTCGGTCATGCCGTAGAACTCGATGAGACCACCGGGCCAGCGCTGCAGCACATCGGCCTTGAGCGCCGCACCGAATGGCGCACTGGTGCTGAATTTGAAGGCAAATGAAGCCAGGTCATGGGTATCGAATGACGGATGCGACATGAGGCGCTGATACTGCACCGGCACCAGCATCGTGTGTGTCACGCGATGCTTTTCGGCGAGCTGCAAATAGCGCGCCGCGTCAAACTTGTGCATGAGCACAACGTGCCCACCAAACGCAATCGTCGGGAAGAAAACGACGAGCGTGGTATTGGAATAAAGCGGCGTTGACAGCAGCGTGACTGACTCCGCGCCGTAGCGATAATTCGCAGCGCGACGTACATGCGTCCAGCGCATTGAGCAGGCTTGAACGATGCCCTTCGGCTCGCCCGTGGTGCCCGAGGAATAGATGATGTTGAATGGCCAGTTCGGCTCGGGTGTCACGGCGCTTGGGTGCGAGCCAGTGGGTGCGAGCCACGTGTCGAAACGTTTCGACACGTTGGAATTGTCGAGTGCGACGCGAGCAATCGCGCCAACTTTCGCTGGGCCGACAACGTCCGCTGCGCTGTCATCGGTGAATAGAATACGCGCTCCGGCATCGTCAATCATGCGCACGAGACTTGCTGGTGTGGAACCCGGTGCGAGCGGTGCGACCGCTATGCCCGCACGCAACGCGCCCAGAAACACCGCCGCATAGTTCACCGAAGACGAAGCGCAAATCGCGATTGACTCACCCGCTTTCACGCCGTCTCGCTGCAAGCTCGTAGCGATGCGATTCATGAGCGCATCGAGTTCACCGTAAGTCAGCGTACGCGTTGAATTGCTCGCGGATAGCGCCGGACGATTCGGCGCGGCTAATGCGTGAAGATGAACGAGTTCGGCAACGCTGCCAAACTCTGCGTTGATTGCCGACTGCAAGTCCTTCATGCTGTACGGCTATTTCAGTTCAACGAGCGCCGCGTCAAAGGCGGCCTTGTCCGATAGCGTCAAACACTTCACATCCGGCGCAATGCGCTTGACCATGCCCGCAAGCACTTTGCCGGGGCCGCATTCGACGATGTGGGTGACGCCTTGCATGACGAATTTTTCGATGGTTTCGATCCAGCGCACGGGTTTGAACAATTGCAGCGCGAGGACAAGGCGAATGCCTGTTGCGTCACCCGCGACGTCGACTGTTGCGTTGTGCAGCACGGCAATTTTGGGTGGTTGAAAATTAGCGCGGTTCAATGCAATGGCCATCGCTTCGGCGGCGGGACGCATGAGCTCGCAATGACTCGGCACACTCATCGGCAACATCAGCGCCCGCTTGGCACCGGCCGCTTTCGCGAGCACGATGGCGCGCTCCACCGCCGTTCGGTGACCACCAATGACAATCTGGCCGGGGGCGTTTAAATTACAGCAGGCAACGACCTCGCCCTGACTCGCTTTCTCGCACACTTCGGCGAGCGCGGCGGGCTCGATACCGAGCACGGCCGCCATGCCGCCGATGCCTGCAGGAACCGCGTCCTGCATCGCCTGCGAGCGGGCTTTGACCAACTTCATGGCCGAGGCGAAATCGAGCGATTCCGATGCGACGAGCGCCGCATATTCGCCGAGGCTGTGCCCCGCCACCAACGCTGGTTTCGGCCCGCCCGCAGCGAGCCATGCATTCCATACTGCGACGTCCGCGGCGAGCATCGCGGGCTGCGTGTTGGTCGTAATGTTCAGGTCTTGCGCCGGGCCGTTGGCGATTAGGGCTGTAAGCGATGTCGCGAGCGCCGCATCAGCGGCAGCCAGGGTTTCATCGATTTGAGCAAGTCCGGCGTAGCCCGCCATCATCCCAACCGACTGCGAGCCCTGACCGGGAAAAACGAATGCTAGTTTCATATCAGCTTTCTGTTGAAAGCCCCGCTGCATTGGGGCTCATGCTCGATTTGTTTAATTATCGACTTCTGACTTTTTTCGCGTCTAGCCCCAGTGCGGTAGCCGTTTCATAGAAGAGTTGCTGGCCCCCTCTCCCTTGAGGGGAGAGGGATGGGGAGAGGGTGATGGTGACTACGCGAGCAGCGGTGATTGCAGTATCCATCTGCCCCCTCTCCCTAGCCCTCTCCCACAAGGGGAGAGGGAACCAAACAGCGCGCCCCTATAGACAAAACTCACCAACGTATCAGCGCGCTACCCCACGTAAATCCACCACCCACGCCCACCGTCTGCACCAAATCACCCGCCTTGATACGGCCATCGCGCACCGCAGTATCAAGCGCCAACGGAATCGACGCTGCCGACGTATTGCCCTGACCTTGCACTGTCACAATCGTTTTCTCCGGCGCAACACCGAGCTTCTTGCCCGTCGCGGCGATGATGCGCACGTTGGCCTGATGCGGCACCAGCCAGTCGATATCAGACGCCGTCATGTTCGCCATCGCCAGCGTCTCGTTGCACACGTCGGCCATGACATTGACCGCCATTTTGAACACGGCCGGGCCATCCATATGCACATGCGGATCGCCGTAGACCACGCCATTACGCACATGACCGGGTACGTTCAAAATAGCGCGGCGACTGCCATCGGAATAAAGCTTGGTGGCGAGGATGCCGGGCGCTTCTGAGCGCGCGAGCACCACAGCCCCCGCCCCGTCGCCAAACAACACGCAGGTCGTGCGATCCTTCCAGTTGAGGATTCGCGAGTAGATTTCGGCGCCGATGACAAGCGCGTTTTTGTACGAACCGGTGGCGACCATTTTGTCAACGATGGACAGCGCGTAAACGAACCCAGAGCACACGGCCTGAATGTCAAATGCCACCGCGTTTTTCGCGCCCAGTTTGTCCTGCACGATGCACGCGGTACTCGGGAAAATGACGTCTGGCGTGGTCGTGGCGACCACGATCAAATCGATGTCCATCGCCGTGAGGCCCGCCGCTTCGAGCGCACGCTGCGCCGAGATTAGTGCGAGGTCGCTCGTCTCCTCCCCTTCGGCGGCAATGTGTCGCGCGCGAATGCCGGAGCGAGTGCGAATCCACTCGTCGGACGTATCGACAAATTTCGACAAGTCGTCGTTGCTGAGGATTTTTTCCGGAAGGTAGCTTCCAGTCGAGATAATTTTGGTGAACACGATGGACGTCGTCAGGGCAGGCGCGGGCGCGCAGGTAGGGGCGCAAGAGTGACAATTTAACCAGCATTCCGCACATTTTGGAAACGCCCGCCAATCGCGCGCTATCAGCGGCTAACTGTTGCCACCTTCGCCATCCGTGCCTGTGCCGTCTCGACCAGCCACTGAATTCAACGCCTTGACCTGCGCCGTCAGTTTGGTGATCAAGTCATGTTTGGCCTCGTCAAAGGCCCGCTCCAGCGCCATGACAAAGCCCGGTACCTCGGCACCACCATGACTCTTGACAACGATGCCGCGCAGCCCGAGCAATGTCGCGCCATTGTGCGTAGACGGGTCAAGACGCGCCTTGAATCGCTGGAGCACGGGGTAGGACACCAGGGCACAGGCCTTCGCCAGCGCGTCGCGCGAAAACTCTTCACGCAGCATTTGCGTCATCAGTCGGGCGATTCCTTCCGAGGCCTTGAGTGCGACGTTGCCGACGAAGCCGTCGCAAACGATCACATCGACGCTCCCGGTGTAGACATCCGTGCCCTCAACGTTGCCGACAAAGTTCAAATCGGTGGCGCGAATCAGCTCGGCCGCCGCCTTGACGATCTCATTGCCCTTGATGTCTTCCTCACCGATGTTCAGAAGCGCAACCGTTGGCCGCAAATTGTCGGTGAGGGCTGAGCAGAGCGCCGCTCCCATTACCGCAAACTGTCGCAAGTGCTCAGCCGTGCAGTCCACATTCGCACCAAGATCGAGCATGATCGAGCCACCGTCCGCCCGACGTCCATCGCCCGTTGGCGACGGCATCACCGATGCGATCGCGGGACGGTCAATACCGGGCAGCGTCTTCAGCACGAAGCGAGCGGTGGCCATCAGCGCACCGGTGTTGCCCGCGCTCACGCAGGCGTCGGCGCGCCCGTCTTTCACCGCATTGAGTGCGAGGCGGAGGCTAGAATTTTTCTTGTTTTTGAGTGACGAGGCTGGCGACTCGTCCATGCTCACTATTTCGGTGGCGACGACGTGCGTGAGCCGACTGGAAGTAGCGCTGGAAAAGTGCGCGCTCGCGAGCGCAAGAGACGACTCAAGCCCGACCAGCAGTAGTGCGGCATCGGCATGACGCGCGAGAAACTCGGCTGCGGCGGGCAGCGTGACCGCCGCGCCATGATCGCCGCCGTCTACATCAATGGCGATGCGCATTGGTGCAGACAGTACGTGGCTCGGCGACGGGAACGGTATTGAGCAGGGACTAAGGCCGACTATTCGTCTGCTTTGGACTGCACAACCTTCACGCCACGGTAGAAACCGGTGGGGCTCACATGGTGACGACGATGCACTTCGCCGGTCGTTGGCTCAACGCCCAGGTTTGGCGCAGTGAGGGCATTGTGAGCGCGGTGCATGCCACGTTTTGAAGGGGATTTTTTGTTTTGTTGAACGGCCATGATTGACTCCTAATTCGTGCTTACGTAACTATAAAAACTAACGCTAATTAAACTCGTGCGTTCGAGGCGCATCGGCTGCGTCACACTTTATGCATCTCGGTACATACGGTATCGAGAGCAACAATTCATCTTCTACCAGTTCAAGTGCTGAGGTTTTTTCATTGGCCTCAATGCACTCAAACGCTTCATCTTCCCAACTCGCGAGCTCTGCGGCGTCTTGCGCCACATGCATGACTGAGCGCGAATCCACAGGCATTTCAAACTCCGCACCGCAGGACTGACAGGTCAAGCCCACCGACCC
>JAYVPF010000104.1:0-7380 GCA_043757535.1 Burkholderiales bacterium | reverse complement strand
GAACTTCTCTCGCTTCCTTGGCGTCATTCTCGCCACAAGCGGGAATCCAGAAAGGTTGCGAACACAGTCGCGATGGCAGGCCTCAGAGTGCGCCACCGCCTGGATCCCCGGCTAGCGCCGAGGATGACGTCAAAAAAAGTTTTTGCTGCTGAGACGGTTTGCTACTCAGGAGTCGATTTGCGTTGCGAATGGGTTGACGATAGTCACGCCATCAACGATTTCGCCCGCATTCAAATCTTCGCTGTAGAGCGTGTCGCAGCCCGAAACGCTCGCGGCATGCACGATGAGCGCGTCGTAAAACGACAGGCTTCGCGTCTGGTGCAAGTCGAGCGCGCCGCGAATCAGGCGCGGCGTGATTTGCACGACCTCGAACCGCTCATGCGCGGCCAGTTGCGCGCGAACGTGATGCGCGTCGAGCTTCATTTTTCGCAATGCAACGTTGGCGAACTCCTGCAACACCTGCGTCGAAATCACGCCGTGCGCGTTGAGCTTTAAGTGCGATAGCAGCGCGAGTGCAGCGTACTGCTTTGCCGGTTCGTCGCTCGCCTCGGCGTAAATCAGCACATTCGAATCGATAAAGCTAGCCACGCGCGTTGGCTTCTTCTCGATCGAATTTCCAGCCGTTGAGCTTGCCTTTCGCGGCGGCAGCGCGCGCTTCGTAAGCCTTGTGATCGGCCGCGCGCTGATCCGCGCCAGCCAGACGCTCGATGTGTTCGCGCACCAGCTGATTCAGGCTGGTGCCCATCGCCTGCGCGGCGTCGCGAGCGCGGACAATGGTTTTTTCGTCGACCGAAAGGGTGAGATTTGCCATCTTTTTCTCCTGAGCTGTGCGCACGTTATACGTGCGCAGCCACGTAGAGTCAAGGCGAGCTGCTCTTCGATGGAGCCTGTCAGCGTGGCTAGCTGCGATCCAACGAGGCGTTACGGCCGCTTATGCGTACGCAGGGGCTGCTCGCGGCGAGCCACTGCTCAAAGCACCAACCACTTCGCAAACCACATCACAAATCACTTCGATCCGGCCCGAAGCACGTCGTGCCGAATCGGCAAACGCACGCTACGCCGCCAACACCCCGCGCCGAATCTGATCCAGCTCGATTGACTCAAACAGTGCCTTGAAATTACCTTCGCCGAAACCCTGATTGCCCTTCCTCTGGATGATTTCGAAGAAGATCGGCCCGAACAGATTTTGCGTAAAGATTTGCAGCAACATGCCGGCGTCTTCAGGCGCGCCGTCAACCAGAATGTTCAACGCTTTTAGCTTGGCAACGTCCTCACCGTGATTCGGAATACGCGCTGGCAATTGCTCGTAGTACGTCGCGGGCGTTTCCTGAAAGGGCACGGTTTTTTTGAGCGTTTCTACCGTGCGGTAAATGTCGCCAGTGCCGAATGCGACGTGTTGAATGCCTTCGCCGTGATACGCGTGCAGATATTCCATGATCTGTGATTTATCGTCGCTCGATTCGTTGATCGGGATGCGAATTTTGCCGCAGGGGCTGGTCATGGCCTTGCTTTTGAGGCCCGTTAGTTTGCCTTCGATATCGAAATAGCGTACCTCTTTGAAATTGAAAAGCCGCTCGTAAAAGCCCGCCCATTCGTCCATGCGACCCCGGTGCACGTTGTGCGTTAAGTGATCGAGATAGGTCAAACCTGCGCCCTCATTTGCGTAACCTGGAACGCGAGGCGCGCCTTCAATAGGCTTGAAATCGATGTCGTAGATCGAGACGTTGTTGCCCGTGGCAGGCTTGCCACGGGTGTCAGCCGCGTTGTAGCGATCAACGAAGTACAGCAGCGAATCACCGATGCCCTTGATTGCGGGAATGTTCAGTTCCATCGGGCCCGGTTTCATGTCCACGCCCCATGCGCCAGAGTCCACAGCACGTTTGTACGCAAACGCAGCATCCTTCACGCGAAACGCAATGGCGCAAATCGACGGGCCATGCACGCGCGCGAAGCTTTGCGCGAACGAACCGGGCTCAGCGTTAAGGATGAAATTGATGTCGCCCTGTTTGTAAAGGAGCACGTTTTTCGAGCGATGTTTGGCAACGGCGACGAAGCCCATCTGCTCAAATAGTTTGCCCATTGCGACCGGGTCTGGCGCGGCGAATTCGATGAACTCGAAGCCATCGGTGCCCATCGGATTGTCCCAAGTCTGAAATTGCGAAGCCATTCAAATTGCCTTTTGCGTTTCATGAAATTGCGAGCCCAAATTTTGCAGGCTATTTCGAGCAATGATGATCCAAATGTGGCCGCGATTAGGCTTTTTGAGAGCTTATAATTGCTTAATGCAATACAAAATAGGCACGTAAATCATGGATCGTACCGATTTGCGCATTTTGGAGACACTTCAAGCCGACGGTCGTCTCTCCAACATCGAACTCGCCGAAAAAGTCTCGCTCTCCGCGTCCCCCTGCCTGCGCCGCGTGCGTGCGCTGGAAGAGGACGGCATCATCGCAAGTTATGCCGCGTTGCTCAACCCCGAGAAGGTCGGCCTCGGCCTCACGGTACACCTCGACGTTGCGCTCGACAAGCGAGACGCCAAGGCGCGTGATCGCCTGAAGGCGGCAGTGCTTACCTGGTCTGAGGTGACGTGGTGTCATTCGCTCTCGGGCGAGATGGATTACACGATGCAGGTCGTGATGCCTGACCTCAAACACTACACCTCGTTTTTAATGGATCGCGTGCTGACGCTACCCGGCGTTGTGAACGTCAAATCCGCGTTCGTGCTGGAAAAGGTAAAGGAAACGACGGTGCTGCCGTTGAACTACATCGACAACTGACCGTGCGCCTTGGCAGAAATAAATCGAACATGACCCCTTTTTTCTTCGCTCACGAGTGGGGATTTTGAGGCCGTCAACTTTGCTGGGGGCATGTTACAAATGGTTTTCACTAAGCGTCGACCGACCTTTCACCAACGACTACACATTAAGCAGCGCTCCCATACTTTCTGGATCTCAGTTCCATCGCCCGTTCACCTCCATCCAATATGTCCAGAACATCCGAGGTGATAGTGGAGGCTCTGTGAGACAAAAATCCCGCCTTTGTGAGTACACACTGCCCAGCAATAGCCTCAAATACGGCGATGCATTCTGGATCACTCAAGACCACCAAATTCGCATTGTGCGAAGTCAAGACTATTTGCCTAGTCCGCTTGTCTCCCACCAGCACCGGTGACACGCTCTTCGCGATGTGACGATTGTCTAAGTTGTCTTCGGGTTGATCGACAATGAGGGGACCTTCCTTCAATTTCAAAAGAATGGGAAATACGGCAGTACATCGCTGACCAGCGGAAAGTTCATCGATTGGACTAAACAGTTCGCCAGGTTTGCCAACTGCAAATCGAATCTCTAGATCGTCGTTTTCAAGTACCGTAATGAGGTGACCAAAATCTGCGCGCGAAAACATCACTCGATCACCTGAATTTAGGTCTTCTCGTAACCCACCATAGGAAGCGGCAAGTGTCCGATGAAACCGCTGCGTAGGGGTGTGATTTGAACGCAATTGATTAAACGCATCTCTAGTTGGGGCGAATTGATTGAAAGTCGGAACGAACTCTTCATCACTCGCAATTCCCCCTAGCACTGCCAGTCGCACACCCGCCTCGGCTAACAACTCGTTGAACGCCTCGACTTTGGACTTACGAAGACTGAGCCGCTCGTCCAGAATCTTTGCCACCGCCTCGGATGTGCTGGCTAGCTTGCCCAGCGTATCGTCAATTTCGCCGTGTAGTTGCGTTAGTCGGACCTTCAAATTGGGCAACTCGCGTGTCTTGTCCATCGCCTCCCTATGAGACTCCAGTAGCCGCTGAACTTCTGGCGGCAGTTGGTTTAGTCGCTGTTGATACTTGGAGGCGAACTCACCAAATGACTCTTCAGCACCCTTGCGATGGGTCTCTACCGACTCGGCTTTGGTTGTCGTGATCGCCACAGCCTTATCGCAAAACTGAGCCGCAATCTCGTTGATCTCAGCTATATCTCGTCTGACAAAGGAGGCAACTTTATCCAATGGTGAGACGGCATCCAGACGAAACTGTGACAGCTGCAATACCGAATCGAGTTTAGACGCGATGATTTCGGGCAAACCTCTTAGATGGGTCGCTACGCGCTCAATTTCCTGTCTGACTGCCAAGGCGCTGGACATCTGATCTCGCAACTCTACAAGGTTCGAATCCTGAATTTGTTGCAAGCCTTCCCGCATCGCCTCCTGTTTCGCGACTGTTGCAGACAATTGCACGTATTCGTTGTACTTTGCAGTAGCAACCTCATGCAACTGACGTATCGACAGTGCTTGCAGCTGCGCCGCGTCTGTTAACGCCTTTATTTCGTCGCGACCAGCGATCGCGTCCATATGCAGTCTGCGAATTTGCCGCTCTGTTGCCGCGTGCTCTATTTCGTGCCAACCAAGAACAGCAGCGGGAAACCTCAACGATTCAGGGCTATCCACCTCGACTTCTCGATCATCTTCGAATCTAATCCGAAACTTTCGATCTGTAACTCGCCGCTCGACTAGGAGGCGGGCTCCGTCATCTCGCCGCAAGAGTAGCTGAACCTTACCGGCAGGTCCGAGGATGGCGTTGAGATGCTTCGCAACCTCAGACTGACGCTCATGAGGCACTTCGCTTCCAAGAGCAAAACGTAAGCATTCGAGGATCGATGTTTTCCCGGACCCTTTAACGCCTATAAGTACATTCAAATGTGGCGACAATGTCATCCAGTAGTCGCGCATGAACTGACCCTCTACGTGGAGGCCAGCGACGTACGAAGTTGGAGTCGGAGGCTGCTGTCTGCACACTCGACTCGGCAACTCTAATGCGGCTCTAAGTTCGGCAAAAGATACCGATTCCATTTGAACCCAAGTTGGGAACGTGCCCAAGTCAGACGCTTGATGTGCGTCGCTGGACTTGATGCAACTAATGTCAATTAAGTCTGTTTCAGTGTGCTTACCGTCGAAGTAGTTAGCTGTGGCGTCACTTCGCACATCCAACGCTGTAAAGAACGACTTTGCCCAACGGAGAAATTCACCGTCTGAGTAAACAACGTCAACACTTCTGCTGCGGAATGCATCTTTGCCAGAGTGCAGGTGCGCAGGAATCAGAAATGCACCAGAGTCGCGTAGCGTTTCGAAAATTTTCTCAATGGGAGCAACGATGCCCTTCATTGAAGTGTTGCCGAACGTACGTGTTTCAGTCCTGCATTCTCTGTAGAGATGCTCCACCCAATACGCCGGCGTATTCGATCCGTTTGGGTCGAAGCCGATCAGGAGGTGAAAGCAAATTTCTTTGTCGACTCTATCTGCAGGCTTGCCGAATGCGTCAACAAACACGTTAACTTCCAGGCCGGCAAGAATCAGGGAGCCTGTTTGTTCTGACAGCGCACTTATGAACCCTACATCCGGTAAGCACTCATGATCTGTGAACATCACAATCGAAAGGCGCTGCGCGCAAATTTGGGACGCGAAGTCCGCAACGGCCGTCTCCTTGTTTCCTCGGAAGTCGTGGCTCGCGGGCGAGTGATTGTGTAGGTCGATCTTGTGCCACTTCGCGCACGGCGTAGCATTCGCGTTGAGGCGATTCTCGAAATCATCCACCACCGACATACACCGTCCCTTTAAGTTTTTCGCGAGCCTAGCGCCGACGATATTGCGTCTGATTATGCGCGAGAATTCGTGATGTTCTGACGGTTGATATAGCGTATCCATGCTGCCGTCGCATAACGGTCATACATGACTTCACTTGTGAGCCGCTCTTGCAAGCCAAGTTCATCGCAAGTAACATCCACAGCACTATGCAATATCTGGATATATGAACAGTTTTTATGAGCTTTTTGCTGGCGAAGGGATGGCGCGGTTGGGGCTTGGGCCGAACTGGCGTTGCTTGTTTGCGAACGACTTCGATGCGAAAAAAGCGGACGCTTATGCGCAAAATTTTGGAAGTACGCATTTGCGCGTTGACGACGTTGCCAACGTCACGGCAAGTGATTTGCCTGATCGCGCTGATCTGCTGTGGGCGTCGTTTCCTTGCCAGGATTTGTCGTTAGCGGGTAAGGGTGTCGGCCTGTGCGGTGCGCGTAGTGGCGCGTTTTGGCAGGTGTCTCGCTTGCTGTCAGAGCTTCGCGAACAAGACCGCCAACCGAACATCGTTGTGCTTGAGAACGTGGTGGGTGCGCTGTCGTCGAACGACGGTCGAGACTTCGTGCAAATTGCAGATTCGCTTCGCGAAAGTGGCTATCGATTTGGAGCGATGGTTGTCGATGCTGTTCATTTTGTGCCGCAGTCGCGGCCACGGCTTTTTATTGTGGCGGTGCTGCCCGAATTAGTGAATGAACTGACGATTCAGTCCGGCTTGGAACGGTCGGGGCCGAGCGCGCAGTGGCATCCCAATCGCTTGGTTGAGGCCAAGCTGTCTCTGCCTAAATCGTGTCAGGAAAACTGGATATGGTGGAACTTACCGACGCCGCCAAAGCGCACGCAAGTTTTCGCTGATCTGATTGATACCGAGTCACCCAGAATCGCGTGGCACACACCGGAAGAAACGCAGCGGCTGCTCGACATGATGTCGCCCGTCAATCGCGAAAAAGTGTTGGTCGCGCAACGTTCCGGCAAGCCTTGCGTCGGTGGCATTTATCGTCGCACGCGACTGGGCGTGCAGCGCGCAGAGGTTCGTTTTGACGATGTGGCTGGATGCTTGAGAACGGCGAGTGGCGGGTCGAGTCGGCAGTCCATTCTTGTGGTTGACGGATCGAAGGTTCGTTCGCGCTTGCTGGCAACACGGGAGGCTGCGCGCTTGATGGGTTTGCCTGAAACGTACGGGCTGCCCGTTAATTACAACGAGGCTTACAGCCTTGTGGGCGATGGGCTGGTGGTGCCTGTGGTTCGTTTTCTGTCGTGGCATTTATTGACGCCGCTGGCGTCCCAATCTGTGCGCTTGTCCGTTGCGGCTTGATGTGTTTCAACTGACAACCGAGGCTCGCGAAGGCTTATCGAATGGTTGAGCAGGCGACATTTGAGACAGCTCAGTTAGTTGCTGAGCTTGAGCGATTCCTCGATCAACGCGGCTCGTTGCTCCATGCTCAAACGTCACAGCCGATCAATCAAAAGATCGGAAATTTCAGATACGGCGTGTACGCGTTTTTCGACTATGTTCAACGATGGCGGCGAGCCGATTTATGTGGGGCAGACCAACGAGCAGCTTCGTGTCCGCATACGTCGTCACCTGACCAATCAGCGCACCGATGCGGTCGCAATGAAAGTGCTCGACCCTGAGGTTTCCCCGCGAATAGTTATTGCGAATCAGTGGGTTAGCGGCTACATTTCGCGTAAAAACTGCATGCATGGTGAATTGGCGTCACCTTTGTGTTTCCAGACATTTCGGGAGACACCCCATGC
>JAYVPF010000103.1:0-27602 GCA_043757535.1 Burkholderiales bacterium | reverse complement strand
CTGATTAGTTACGTGCCTCAGATAGACGCCCTGTAACCCACGCTGTCATGTTGAGCGAAGCGAAACATCCGGTGGCATACGCAAAAGCTCGTAGTGATCGCATCTGCTGCCGTACTGATCCTTCGCGCTGCTCAGAATGACAACTTTTTACCTGAGACATGTAACTAATCAGGATGAATTTTGCAGGGACGAGTGATTAGTGGCCAGGGTGTTCGCAATTGCGCCTAAATCGCTCAGCGTCCCTATCCTTTCTTCTCGCGTTTTCCTCACATACTGCGCATTTCCATACCCTGCTTGTGTTCATCAGGGAAATAGTATTCGATGTTATTTTCCGAGAATAATTTTTCTACGTACTTCTTTTTGTTACTAAGTTCCAACTTCAAGTGCAAATCGAATACCGCTTCGCGAATTGCTTCCTCTAGAAGATTCGAGACTTTCACATAAGTATCCCAACGAGACGTCGTTCCACTATTAATTGCTTCGGCGGCCAAGTGGCGACACGGATATAGGTATTCCGCTTTTCTTGCAATATTTCTAATTCGGCTCTCCTCATTCGCCGCCTCACTTAATCTTCTCGACTCTGCCCTACTTGCAACAGGGTCGCCGCAATTTGGGCACGCGCGTGCTGCAGAGGATACTGTTGAGCCACAAACAAAGCATTTGATTAGCATGGTCATTTAAGCCACTAAGTTTACGGCGTTGTCGCCGACAAACGAACTAGGCAATTTAATAGCTTAGACAGAAAAATACTTTCTCGAAGTGGCCGCAAAAATCAAGATAGCGCGACCGATCAACGTCACTCGCTGTCCGGCAGCCACTCCGTCGACAACACCTGTGCATTTGTCCACGGGCAAGTCTCCGTGAACGAATCGAGACCTGTTTCGTTGATGGCTTGAGTCACTGCATCCGACCAAACTGCCTCCATCCATTCCGCATCTTGCAGTGAACGCGAAAGACTGGGAGTTTTTCGTAATGCCAACGCGATGCGTTTACGCTGCTCTCTAATCGTTCTTTGCCAGCTGGCGCTTCGCCTGAGGGGCTGCACTTGCCATTTCATCAAGTACGCAAGCAGCACCGACATCCGACTCTCAAGCTCTCGTTGCTCACTTTTGCCCACGTCTTCGATTTCCTCAGCAATGTGCTCAATATCAATCGCCGAAAAATTTCCAGCGCGCAACAGGGCGGCCTGCTCGTTGGCCCAAGCGATGATGTCTTTGTCGTAGGTGATAGCCATTGGCCATTTCTCCATCCGCCCGCGTACGCCAAAGTGCGTCCGCACGGTAGCCGGAAGCGTGAATTACGATCCGTGTGACGATTGTGACGATTGTGACGCAAATCTTCTGGCAATCATTACGCGCTGGCCATAGCTGCGCCAATCCTTGCCTTGTCGCGTGAGCGAGTCTTTCCCGGCACAGACTTCGTACGCCCCCTTGTGAGCGCCACCAAATTTAGCAACGGCGACAACTGGCGTTAGCCCTTCCAGCGGTCGCGTTGACTGCACCAGCGGCCCGATCGGCATAGCGACGCCTGCGCGAACAAACACCGGAATACGCTCAAGATCATAGTTGAGCGTGATGAGCTCGCCGCCGTCTACGTGCATGCCGCTCCATAGGTCATACCAGCCGCCGGGGTGGTCGGGGAGATAGCCTTCCACGTCGCCTTCGACGTTGAGCACGGGCATGACGATGAGGTGCGGGCCGCAGTAAAACTGTTGCTCAAAGGCTCGCGCGACGCGGTCGTCGGGATGCATGAGTGCCATCGAGCGCATCACTGGCAGGCCGGTTTTTACGGCAAGGTCGCAGGCGCCGCGCAAATAGGGCAGCAACTTGTAGCGAATCCCGAAGAATTCACGCGCAATGCGCTCAACCTCGGCCCCAAAACACCATGGCTCGCGCGCACCGATACCGTGAATGCGAATGTGCGATGCGAAGATGGCCGCTTGTACCCAGCGCAGATAAAGCGAGGGCTCCGGTTGTGTTGCGCCGTAGAAGCCACCGGTATCGGTCGCGTGAAATGGCGAGCCCGAATGCCCATGATTGAGTCCGGCGCGAATGCTTGCGGCAAGGCCTTCCCAATCGCTTTGCGGGTCCCCTCCCCATTGCAGCGGATGTCGCTGCGTGCCAATCCAGCCAGAGCGCGCCCAGACGCAGGCTTCGTCTCCGTAGGCATTGCGCGACGCTTCGTACACACAGCGGTTGTACAGATGCGCATTGACGTTGTGGACACGTTCCCCGATGTCGCCGTTGTGCGCGAGTGAGTCAGCCGGAACCTGTTCGCCAAAATCCGATTTGATCGTGTCAACGCCCAGTGCCCACAGTTTTTTATGTTCATCGCGCCACCATACGTAGGCAGCGGGGTTGGTGAAATCCACGAGACCCGACGGCGGCAAAGGCGTCAGCGTCGGCCCGAACGGCGTCGTCTTTTTTCCAGTGTCCCATTCGTAAACTAGCTCGCTGCCGTCGGCATTTTTCAGGAAATAGCCGCTCTGTTCGTACGTTCGATATTCAGGATGATGGATGGAAACCAGCGGATATTCCCAGCAGCAAATTTTGTAGTCGAGCGCCTTCAGGTCGTTGATGACACGTGCGGGATCGGGGTAGCGCGACGGATCGAAATTGAAGTGGAAGCGCGTCGGTGTGTCCTGCCAGGCGCGACCGTCGAACGTGATGACATCCACGGGAAACTGCCGATCACGGAACTCGCGCGCGGTTTTCAGCGTGTCCGCTTCATCGCGGTAATAAGCGCGGCTGATCCACACACCGAGCGACCACAGCGGCACATTCTCGGGCTTGCCAGTAACCTGGTGATACAGCGACACAATTTGCGCAGGCGTATCGGCGACAAAGAAAAACAGATCAAGCTGCGGCTCTTCAGCGACGATCACGTAGCTGCGGTTGCTCCATTGCGCATAACCCACACCGTGTGCAACGTCGACCGTGGTGTGGGTCAGCACGCCCCAGCAGCCATCTGGCGTAATCGCCCATGCGAACGGCGTGTTTTTGTAGCTCAAGTCGGTGTTGACGCCGAGCGCATCTTCAACGCGCGAGCTGACGAGCTGGCCGCGTTTGTTCAGTGCGCCGCCCTTTTCTCCGAGACCGTAAACTGGGGTATCGGATGACAGCGCAAACGAGGCAACCGCCTGCGATTCAGTCACGGCAAACGCGGCTATGCGTGTGGCTTCCAGCGGTTTCGCCATGCCGCGAAATTGCTCATCGGTGATGCTGGCGAGGAGTGCTTTTCCTTTGTACTGCAAGCTCAACGTGACGGCGTGAGTCGCGTCGCTTGAAAGCGTCAGAGCTGCATTGCCGGAGTTGATTGACAGCGAGGTTTCACCCTGCGCTACCGCCGCCGTATCGTCATTAGTCGCTGACACCAAACCGTAGTCTGGCTTGGCGATTGGATTCATGCGCAGACGAAAAATACCCTTGCCGTAACTCGCGAGCGAGAAGGTAATGTGTGAGCCTTCTAGCGAGACCGCAGTTGCCTCGTGCGGTGCGGCGGCACTGGGTTTAAGCGAAATCAGGCGATCAAGTTGGGTGAAATCCATGGTGGCAGAAGCGCAGGCGTCGATCAACGTTGTGGTTTAAAAAATGGTGGGCTCAGGCAAACGCTCATTGCCTTGAAGGAAGTCGAAATCAGCACCTTCGTCCGCCTGAGTCACGTGCTGTTGGTACAGCGCGGCGTAGCTCCTGTCGTAGCGCAGCGTAGCTGGTTTGGCGAGCGCCCACTCGGCATGACGGCGATCCAGCTCCTGTGCGGGGACTTGCAGCGTAATGCTGCGCGCAGCAACATCGAGCGCGATGATGTCGCCCTCGCGCACCAGCGCCAATGGCCCGCCGACTGCGGATTCCGGGCAGACATGCAGCACGCAGGTGCCGTAGTGCGTACCGCTCATGCGCGCGTCCGAGATGCGCACCATGTCGCGCACGCCGTCGGCCAACAGTTTCTTTGGGATCGGCAGATTTCCTGCTTCGGGCATGCCCGGCGCGCCGACGGGGCCGACGTTTTTGAGCACGAGGATCGAGTCCTTGGTGACATTTAGGTCGGGCGAATCGATGCGCGCCTGCATGTCGGCAAAGTTCTCGAAAACGACGGCTGGGCCGGTATGTTGGAGTAGATGGGGCGATGCGGCGGACGGCTTCATCACGGCACCTCGCGGTGCCAGATTGCCGGTGACAACCGCGATGGCTTGTTTCGACACCGGATTGTCGAGTGGGCGAATCACATCATCGTTGAACACCAGCGCTGTCGCGATATTTTCGCCAAGCGTCTTGCCGTTGACGTTGCCGCAGCCGGTGTCGAGATGCCCCTCAATGCGCTTGAGCAACCCGCGCAAACCGCCCGCGAAAAAGAAATCCTCCATCAGCGCATCGCCCGCGGGCATGATGTTGGCGAGCACCGGAATCTGCTGGTTGTAGCGTTCCCACACAGACAGCGGCAGCTTGATGCCAAGACGTCCGGCCATCGCTGGCAAATGCACCACCGCATTGGTCGAGCCGCCCATCGCGAGCACCGTTTTCACGGCATTGTGAAAACTTGCCTCAGTGCAGATGTCGGTCGGTTTCAGATCCTCCATCACCATCAACACGATGCGCTCGCCGACCAGCGAGCACATGCGCGGATGATGTGAATCCATCGCCGGAATCGACTGCGCACCGGGCAATGAAAATCCCAGCACCTCGGCCACGGCGGTCATCGTCGTCGCCGTGCCCGCCGTGTTGCAAGTGCCGGGGCTGCGCGTCATGCAGCTCTCCAGTTGCTGCCAGTCGTCGTCCGCCATTTGGCCTGCGCGGCGCTCGTTCCAGAACTTTATTGTATGGGTGCCAGTGCCGACTTTTTGTCCCTTGAACGAGGCGTTCGACGACGCGCCCGCCGGGACGAAAATCGCTGGCACGTTCATCGAAAATGCGCCCATCAACAGCGCCGGTGTCGTCTTGTCGCAACCCCCCATGAGCACCACGCCGTCAATCGGATGCGAGCGGATGAGCTCCTCGGTTTCCATCGCCAGAAAGTTGCGATACAACATGGTCGTTGGTTTAACCCAGACCTCGCCCAGGCTCATGGCAGGCAACTCGATCGGCCAGCCCCCCGCGCGCAGCACGCCTTCGCGCACCTTTTGCGCACGTTCACGCAGATGCGAATGACAGGTGGAAATATCGCTCCAGGTATTGATGATGCCAATGACCGGACGGCCCATGAAATCCGAGCGATTCCAGCCCGTTTGCGCGAGCCGCGCACGATGCGAGAAAGTGCGCATGCTGTCGCCCGCGAGCCAGCGTTGGCTGCGAAGTTCTGCGATTGATTTGGTGTTTTTGCCGTTCGCGCTCACGAAAACATCCTCCAGCGATTCAACAGTAAGTACCCTTGAACCGAAGAGCGAGAATAACATAGCAACACTTCAAACATATATATCATCTAGATCATCTATATGACTGAGATTTTAAAGGCAGAGCTTGCGCTGAACGCCCGCGCCACGCTAGGCGAATGCATTCGCTGGGACGCGCGTGAAAAACTGATTTACTGGGTTGATATCCCCGGCAAAAAAATGCATCGTTACGACCCGGCCCGAGGCGGCAACGACACGATGGTGCTCAATCAGGAAATGGGCTGTTTCGCGCAGGACGAACACGGCGGTTTCATCGCTGGAATGCGCTCGGGCTATGCGCGCATCAATCGTTTTGGCGGCGACATCACGCTGCTTACGAGCCCGGATTACAACCCCACCAAGATTCGCTTCAACGACGGGCGTTGCGACGCGGCGGGCCGCTTCTGGGCGGGCACGATGTGGGAGCCACGCGACAGGACAGGGGCGCACATTTATTGCCTCAACGTCGATGGTCGCTTCAGCGCCAAAGCGAACCCGGTCATTCTGGCCAACGGCATCACGTTCTCACCCGACAATAAAACGTTCACTCTGGCCGACACGCCCAATCATGTGCTGTGGGCGTTCGATTACGACATAGACGACGCGAGCCTCAGAAATCGTCGTGTATTGCGCAGCTTTGATCCACCACAGGGCCGCCCCGATGGCGCTTGCGTCGACGCCGAAGGCAATGTCTACATCGCGATTTTTGCGGGAGGTCGGATTGAAAAAATCTCTCCCAAAGGCGAATTGCTTGCGGTGATTGAGCTGCCGGTGCCAAGCATTACCTGCTGCACGTTTGCGGGCGAAGATTTGCAAACGCTCTACATCACCACGGCGAGAACACGAATGACCGACGAGCAGCTCGCCGCGAACCCGGAAGCGGGCGGACTATTCGCAGTCCGAATGCCCGGCCACCACGCACCGGGCATTCTTGAACCACGCTATGCTGCAACGTCAGGATCGCCATGACTCGCTTGACCAATCTCTATCCTTCGCTTCGCGGCAAACACGTTTTCATCACCGGTGGGGCGACTGGCATTGGCGCGGCGCTGGTCGAAGCGTTTGTTGCGCAAGGTGCTATGGTCGGGTTTCTCGACATTGACGACACGGCGGCGAACGAGCTCAAGACGCGCCTGAATGCGAAGGAGCGACTGCGCTACTTCCATTGCGATATTCGCGATGTTGCAGCCCTGCAGCGCACCATCACCGACGCCGCAAAAGTGCTGGGCGGTCGCCTCGATGTCTACATCGGCAATGCGGCCAACGACGTGCGCCACGGCTTCGACGAACTGACACCCGAATTCTGGGACAACAATCAGGCGATCAATTTGCGGCCTCAGGTGTTTGGCGCGCAGGCAGCGGCGCGGCTGATGCAAAGTGGCGGCTCGATCATTACGACGGGCTCCGTCAGCTGGATGCGGCGTCGCACCGGCATGGTGAGCTACACCACCAGCAAGGCGGCGATTCACGGTCTCACCCGCACGTTGGCGCAAGAGCTGGGGCCGCGTGGCATTCGTGTGAACTGCGTCGTGCCCGGTGCGATTGTGACGCCGAAGCAGTTGGCGCAGGTCGTCACACCCGAACTTGAACAGCATTTTCTCGATACCCAGGCGCTGAAATTCCGGCTCGACGCGGATGACGTGGTGGCGATGGCCCTGTGGCTGGCGAGTGACGATGCGCGCGGTTGTGCCGGCCAGGCTTTTATCGTGGATGGCGGAATTGTCTAGCCATCAGCTTTTCCATACAATGGCGTTTGTTCCGGGGCTCGTTCGCAAAACTGACGTAAGTCGACTATTCACGTTTCCAGCCCTTGGCCCCGATACAATGGTGCTTATGCATCAAAGCTGATTGAATCTGAATTCGATGACCCACTCCATTCCCGGCCTGCGTTTCGGCGAATTTCAGGGCTTCCCGGCGCTCCTGATCAGCACGCCATTTTGCAAAGCCGCGATCAGTTTGTACGGCGCTCATGTGCTGTCGTTCGTGCCGACCGGGTTTGATGATGTGCTGTGGGTTTCGCCGACCAGCAAGCGTCCGCCCGATCCCATTCGCGGCGGTATCCCCGTGTGCTGGCCGTACTTCGCGAAGCAAGGACAACCGCCGGACGCCCCGCAGCACGGCTTTGTGCGCACCATGCAATGGCAGGTGACGCACGCCGAGCGAACTCAGGAAGGTGAAATCGTGCTCGCACTTGCCGCGCCGGAAGTGCCCGAAGTGCCGATGAACGTGATCCTCACCATGCGCGTCGGACGCGCCCTGGAGCAAGCGTTAACGACCGTTAATCTGAGTAAAGAAACGCTGCGCTTCACTCAGGCACTGCATACCTATTTCCGCGTCGCCGATGCGGATCGCGTGCACGTCACCGGGCTCGACGGATTGACTTACGCCGACAAATTCGACAATTTCAATGAGCATATGCAGCGCGGCGACTGGAACTTGCAGGACGTGCGCGATCCGGGCCGCAGTGACCGCATTTACGCTGACACTGGCAATCGCTTTGAACTGATTGATCCCACAGGCCAGCGAAAAATCACGCTCACCACCTCGGGCAGCAAGACGCTGGTCGTGTGGAATCCGGGCGCTGAATTCATCAAGACGTTCTCCGATTTGCCGCCGGAAGGCTGGCGAAATTACGTGTGTCTTGAGGCTGCGAATTGCGGGGCGGATGTGATCGAGTTAGGCACCGATGATTCGCACGTGCTGCAGCAGACCATTAATGTGGCGGCGTTGACAGCGCATTAGGCAGAGCGCAACGCGTGCCCGTGTTTTGTCACCGGGCGCTAACTAGATCGCACCCCACGGCGTTATCCGCGTCGGGTTTCCAGCAGCATGAAATCACGATAGCGCGAATCAGCGCTCAGATTGGCGGCTGCTGCTTCGACCGCGCGATCACGAATGCTCGCCGCCGTGGTTTGATTGTGTTGCGATTGCTTGAAGCTGCCTTCGGTGGTGGTGGTGAGTACGACCGCATTAGTCCTGCGCGAAAAAATCTGCCACTCAACCTTCACGTTGGCCGCACCTTGCATGCCGATCAAATTCGTACATGTTTTCATGTCAACAGCGTACACGCGCGCTGCGATCTGCAAATCTGCGTTGACTTTGGACGCATTCGGAAACAGCCCCGAATCGTCGCCGACAAAGCTCGCGCCGCCTTCGCGCATCGCCTGTTTCACGCGTTGCACCAAAGCGTCTGTCGATCCCGCTTTGTCGGCGCTCCAGCGCTCCTGGTTGAGCGGCAGACATTTGATGCCAACACCACCCATGTGATAGTCCGAACCCTCGGGCAAGGCATACACCAGTCGCGTGAACTCAAGGCTGGGCGCGCCCTGCGGCAGCTTGCCTTCGGTGACCGTGCGCGCAACCGGCACCTGGCGTACCTGATTAATGTCGACCGCGCAGCCGACCAACGATCCCGCTAAAAAACCGGTAATGATTAGGGAAATGAACTTGCGCTTGGGCTGCAACATGGCGAACGCCTCGAATTGAACCTTGTGAGTGGAGTAGCCAGAACGTTTGCCGGGGGGAGTGCGTTGACCTTCGATGCGGCGTGATCCGGGCACCGATAGCGCCGTACGGCTCAAGATTAAGGCTTTTCTGAACCCACCGAACCGCGAGAGGCATTGGCATTGTGCCGAGTTTGCGTCATCATTGGCCCGCCAATTCAACCCATCATAAAGGAAACATCATGGCTGGAAAATACGTCCTCAAAACTGGCGCAAGTGGGCAATTCATGTTCAACCTGCTGGCGGGTAATCATCAGGTGATCCTCACCAGCGAAAGTTACAAGGAAAAATCAGGCGCGTTGAACGGCATCAAATCGTGTCAGGAGAATTCGCAGAAAGACGAGCGCTTCGAGCGTAAGGTCGCCAAGGACGACAGCCCGTATTTCGTGCTCAAAGCCAGCAACGGTCAGACCATCGGCAAGAGCGAAATGTACTCGGGCACCAGCGCGATGGAAAACGGGATAGCGTCGGTCAAGACCAATGGCGCGACGACAGTGATCGACGAGTTGTAGGGCGAGCGAACGGCAGAGGTAGTTGCGTGGGCGCGTGTCATTCGCCCACGTCAAGGTCCGCGTCGGTCGTCCAATTCGACGGTAGCAAGCCGTCGCGCACGTAGCGATGAAACGAAGAGAGCGGCCACTCAGCCGGCAGCGCCGCGTGCCCATGTTTCACCGGGTTGTAGTGAACATAGTTGACGTGATTTTCAAGGTCGCGAGCATCACGAATGGTGTGCTCCCAAAAGCGACGTTGCCAGATGCCGCGTTCGCCGCGCGATAGACGGGTAGCAGTTGTTGTTTCGGTTGCAGGTAAACCGCGCGAAAAAATTGCCTTGATCGCCCGCCAACGCAAGGCGTAGTCCGTGACATCCGGTGGCAGCGTCCAGACAGCGTGCATGTGATCCGGCAAAACAACCCATGCAACGATGTCAAACGGATGCGCCAATTTAGTCGTTCGCACCGCATGTCGAAGCAGATCAACATGACGCACCAAAAGATCTGTGTCGCGCCGTTGCGCCAGATTCACGGTAAAGAAAAACGTGCCACCCGGATGCCAGTTGCGTCGATATTGCGCCACCTGTTTATCCCGTAAAAGACGTAGGGTGCAATCTTATTGCACCCATTTGTTCATCGAGCCACGGCGGGGGAAGTGTGCGCGTTGCGCGGGGTGGTCACGAGGTGCAATGAGATTGCACCCTACGGCCCTCAGGAACCAGCGCCATGGGAAACGGGATTGCGTCGGTCAAAACGAATGGTGCGACGACGGTGATTGACGAGAAGTAGCGGTGTTGTAGGGCGGACACCCGAAGGGGTTCCGCCATCGATGCGATCACAACCGCATTCGGCGGAACCGCAAGCGTTCCGCCCGCGTGATACACGTTGCACCTCATTGCATACGTGACCGAATTTTCTCGCGTTTTGATTCCAGCCAATCATTTCGCTCCGGCTCCGAAAGCCCTTTGAATACAAGTATGTCCCTCATGGGAGTGTCGTCGAATTGTCCCAGAGTACAAACTGAGCAAGAAATTGACCGCGTGTGATTGCTAATAGTGCCGTCATCCTTTGTCGAATGTTCGTTTCGCCCCAGTCCGCCGCATAGCGGACATCTATCCCTATCAATCAATCCCGTATCCAAAAAATTATCTTGGTTGGTCATTTCCATCTCCAAAAAAACGAACCTCCGAAGGGGCCCGTTTCATGCTTACTTAGCTTTCTTCTCGTCCTTCACTTCCGTGAAGTCTGCGTCCACCACCTTGGCGTCGTCGCCCGGTTTTCCACCGCCACCAGACGTGCCGCCCGCACCGGCTGATTCGCCGCCACCCGCTGCGCCTGCGGCGGCACCCGCTGCCGCCTGCTCAGCCTGCGCCGCCGCGTACATCTTCTCGCCCAGTTTCTGCGAGACTGTGGAAAGCGATTCGAGCTTGGCGTCGAGCGCTTCTTTGCTGGCGGTTTGATCTTTCAGCAGTTCTTCGGCTTCTTTGAGCGCCGATTCGATGCTTGCTTTTTCTGTAGCGTCAATCTTGTCGCCGTACTCAGTGAGCGATTTTTTCACGCTGTGTGCGAGCGTGTCGAGGTTGTTTCTTGACTGCACTTCTTCCAGACGTTTTTTATCCCCGGCTTCGTTGGCTTTGGCGTCGTTCACCATGCGCTGGATTTCGTCCTCAGACAGGCCGGAGTTGGCCTTGATGGTGATCTTGTTTTCCGTGCCGGTGCCTTTGTCTTTGGCCGACACATGCAGGATGCCGTTGGCGTCGATGTCAAACTGCACTTCGATTTGCGGCTGACCGCGCATCGATGGCGGGATGCCTTCGAGGTTGAATTGGCCGAGGCTCTTGTTGCCTGCGGATACTTCGCGCTCACCTTGCAGTACGTGAATCGTCACCGCCGACTGATTGTCGTCCGCAGTCGAGAACACTTGCGATGCCTTGGTCGGGATCGTGGTGTTCTTTTTGATGAGTTTGGTCATCACGCCGCCGAGCGTCTCAATGCCCAGTGACAACGGCGTCACGTCAAGGAGCAACACATCGGTGCGATCACCGGAGAGCACGCTGCCCTGAATCGCGGCACCGACGGCCACAGCCTCATCCGGGTTCACGTCTTTGCGTGGCTCTTTGCCGAAGAAGGCTTTCACCGCTTCGATCACTTTGGGCATACGCGTTTGACCGCCGACCAGAATCACGTCGTCGATTTTGTCAATGCTCAGGCCAGCATCTTTCAGCGCGACCTTGCACGGCTCGATCGTTTTATTGATGAGATCTTCGACCAGCGACTCAAGCTTGGAGCGCGTCACTTTGAGCGCCAGATGTTTCGGGCCCGTCGCGTCCATCGCGATGTATGGCTCGTTGATCTCGCTTTGCTGCGAGGACGACAATTCGATCTTCGCGCGCTCAGCGGCGGCCTTGATCCGTTGCAGAGCAATCGGGTCTTTGGTCAGGTCAATGCCGCTCTGTTTTTTGAACTCGTCACAGAGGTAATCAACCAGCAATTGGTCAAAATCTTCCCCGCCGAGAAACGTGTCACCGTTCGTCGCGAGTACTTCAAACTGCTTCTCGCCGTCCACATCCGCAATCTCGATGATCGAGATATCAAAGGTGCCGCCACCGAGGTCATACACCGCAAATTTGCCATCTTTTTTGACTTTGTCGATACCGAAGGCGAGCGCGGCTGCGGTGGGCTCGTTGATGATGCGCTTGACTTCCAGGCCCGCGATACGGCCAGCGTCCTTAGTTGCCTGTCGCTGGCTATCGTTGAAGTAGGCAGGCACCGTGATCACGGCTTCGGTGACTTCATGGCCGAGATAATCCTCAGCGGTCTTCTTCATTTTGCGCAGAATTTCTGCCGACACGGCAGGCGGCGAGAGCTTCTTGCCACGCACTTCAACCCAGGCGTCGCCGTTGTCGTTTTTAACGATCGCGTACGGCATCAGGCTGATGTCCTTCTGCACTTCTTTTTCTTCGAAGCGGCGACCGATCAAACGCTTGACCGCGTAGATCGTGGCTTTCGGATTGGTGACGGCCTGACGTTTAGCTGGCGCGCCCACAGTGATTTCGCCGTCTTCCATGTAGGCAACGGTGGACGGCGTCGTGCGCGCGCCTTCAGAGTTTTCGATGACTTTGGGTACACCACCCTCAATGACTGCCACACACGAGTTGGTCGTGCCCAGATCGATACCAATAATTCTGCTCATGATTGATTACCTTTTATTTTTGTTTGCGTGGACACGACGTGTTCGCGCTCGGATGAAAGATATTTGGGGGGCTAAACCTGCGGTTCAACTGGCGACGTGATTTCTGAATCGGGCGCTTTCGCGACCGCGACCATCGCCGGACGCAACACGCGCTCCGCCATCGTGTAGCCCTTTTGAAAGACTTGCAGCACGGTGCCGGGAGTTTCCGAAGATTCGATTTGCGAGATGGCCTGATGCAGGTTCGGGTCGAACTTGGCCTTGTCGGCCTTGACCTCTTTCACCTTGGCGCGCTCGAACGCGCCCTGCAAATTTTTGAGCGTCATGTCAACGCCCATCTTGATCTGCTGGGTCGTGCTCTGCTCGTCCTTGAGCACCATTTCCAGTGTGTCTTTCACCGACAACAGCGAGAACGCGAAATCTTTAGCCGCGAATTCACGCGCCGATTGCATTTCTTGCGAGTTGCGCTTGCGCAGGTTTTCCTGCTCGGCGAGGGAGCGCAGTTGCTGATCTTTCAGTTGCTCTTTGAGCGCAGCGATTTCGTTTTGGGCAGCGGCGTACTTCTGTTCGTCGTTGAGCCACGGATCGGCGTCCGGCGGAACGGGTTTGAACGAGTCGAGTGGATCATCCGAGATTTCTGGAGCGGGGGTATTTTGTTCGTCAGGCGTAGCCATGTTTTTCTTAAAAGCGCTTGCTAAAACAATGTGTTAGCCGATAGTTAGGGGTGGGTTCCCCTATTTCAAGCAAGGGTATGATAATTTAATCAGCTTTTTGCTGTAACCTATATTGTATTGGGGCTAGCTACTCTAAATGCCATAAGTCGATAAATCGCGAATTAAGCGTTTAGCCTTAGTGTGATAACACTTGCAGAACGAAGCTGTTGCGCAAAAGAGAAAGTTTCGCCCACCGCTGCAGGTCATCCGACGCGTTCGGGTCGCGGCTAATCGTCAACTTCCGCGAAGGTATGTGCGCTGTCGACCGGACGGCGTAGCGCCACAAAATCTATTTCAAAACGATCTGAAAAGTATTTCAAATAGTTTGTAAGGAAACAGGCGCGCCTCAGACATCCCGGACGAACGCTTCATTTCGCGCGTTCTCACTCGTGGTGCCTTTGGTCAACTCTCGATCTCCGCTCGCCTCGCGCCGTTAGCGATCATTACGTCGCGATTATCCCGGCGCTCAATGAAGAAGCGTGCATCGGGCGTGTGGTGGCGCGATTAGCGGCGCTGAAACGTCCCGATGGATCGCCCACCTTTGTCGCCATAGCGGTCGGCGATAACGGCTCGACGGATCGCACCTGCGAGGTCGCAGCGCGTGCGGGCGCGCGCGTCGGACACGCCTCCGAGCGCGGCTATGGGCACGGTTGCATGGCCGCGATTGACGCGGCACCACCCGCTGACGTTTTTGTGTTTGTCGATGGCGATGACACCACGGATTGCAGACAAATCGAATCGCTACTGGTCGCCGTGGAAGCGGGCGCAGAGCTTGTGGTTGGTCATCGCGTCCGCCGCGACGCTGGCAGCATGTCATCCGCGCAAGTGTTTGGCAATGCGCTCTGTTGTTGGCTGATTCGCGCGCTGTGGGGCGCGAAGGTAAACGACCTTGGTCCGCTGCGCGCCATGCGTGCACCTGCGTTTCGGCAGCTCAATATGCAGGCGTTCACCTACGGCTGGACGCTTGAAATGCAGATCAAGGCGTTCGAACAAAACCGCTACATCGTTGAGGTGCCGGTGAGCACGGCAGCGCGCCCCGACGGCGTTTCAAAAGTGAGTCCGAATGGGCGCTCGGCGCTCTACTGCGGACGTGTGATGCTCGCGACCATTGGCAAGCTCTGGTTGACCCGTTCCAGCCGACATTCCGACCGCACGTTAGACCGTAATTTCAACGTAGCGCGAGCTCCGTCGAATCATTCTTCCACACCCCTCAACAAGGAGATTTAGGCATGAGACAGACCCGTTTAATTATTGCGCTTGCAGGCACCACGTTGGGTCTATCCGGCGTGATTTTTGCGTCAGGCAGCGACTCTTTTTCCAACGTGTCCAGCGCCACTGGCGCGTACAACGCTGGCAAGCGAATTTATTTCGAAAAAATGGCGTGTGACGGCTGCCTGTTCGCAGGCAAAAGCATCAATAAAGAACTCGCCATGAAAGTGGTGTCCGATCCGAAAGCCACCGAGGCGCTCTCCTCCGGCGAGAAAGAAGTGCTCGTGGCTTACGCCAAAAAACGCTTTCGTCTTTGATCTGAACTGACACACTGGGGAACACAAAAATGAAATCATTTAAATCGGGCGCACTTGGATTGTCGGTTGTCGGACTGTTCGCTTTCTCAACGCTTGCGCACGCGGAAAACGCCGTGTGGCTGCCTGCGCCGGGCAGCGGCACGCTCGCGCTGTCGTACGTGTCGCAAAGCGCGGATCGCTTCTACATCGGCCCCACCCTGATGTCGCTGCCGTTCGGCACCATCAAACAAAAAACGACCACCCTGTCGGGGCAATACGCGATCATGGACGGCCTTGCGGTCGATGCGCAGTTGCCGTTCGCGCGTCGCACCTCGGGACTCGGCAGCGACAGCGGCACCGGCGATGCACGACTGGGTATCACCTGGCGTTTTGTCGACGAGTTCGAGCGCAAGAACGCGCCCACCGTAGCGGTACGTGCAGGGGCAATTTTCGCGGGCAATTATCAGACGCAACGCCCGGACTCGATTGGCGACGGCGCGTCGGGTTATGAGGTATCGCTGCTCGTCGGCAAATACATCACGCAATCGTTCGCTGTGCATGGAGAACTCGGTATCCGTGATCGAAACCGTGGGGTGCCGAATCAAACGTTCGTGAGCGTTGGTGCAGACTACCGTTTCACGCCTTCACTGGTGGCATCTGTGGGTTACGCCAACAGCAATAAATCCGGCGGTCTAGACATTGGTGGCCCCGGATTCACGCCAGCGCGCTTTCAGCAAGTCGCGGAGAAACGCGGTATTGTGAATGTTGGCCTGGGTTACGCCATCACACCGCGCACAGCCGTCAGCCTGAACTTTGGCAAAGTCACCAGCGGGCGAAACACGCAAAGAGCCGATGTGTTTGCCTTGGGCGTTTCGTTCGACTTGTAGAACGCCTTGATCATACGGGCAGCCAACTCCAGGTTGCATTAGAAGCGCCATGAATTTCGCTGTCATCCTTAGCTACAGCGAAGGATCAGGTGGTATGCAATCACGGTTCTTCATCGCTGACAAACGAGGGAAACGACCTGATCCTTCGCTGAAGGCTCAGGATGACAACGATGAGTGCCGCGGCTGATGCGAGACGGTGTTGAATTAAACACATTTACCTTTTGATCGCGGTGGGCAAAGTCTCTCCCTAGCTAATATCTCTGATGTCTTTTCGCGATCCTGTAGCGGCTGACTTGCGGCTTACCCCCCGCGTCAGCCGTCTTTTTTTGACTTTGTGCGTTTGCTTTTTTGCGACCGAGATTTGGCTGACCATCGCGAGCTGCGGAACGCGCTTGTCGCAATGGTCGGCGCTGGCTGCGCTAATTGTTGCGGGCCTGGGATGCACGCTGTGGCTCGCACTACGATCAGAAGAGGCTACCCCAGGCACGTACTTCGTGCTCTGTTTTGCAGCGGCGACACGACTGATCCCGCTAGTCGCACAACCGCTATTCGACGACGACTATTTCCGCTTTTTATGGGATGGTTATCAGCTGATTCACGGCGTGTCGCCCTATTCAAGCTCACCCGCTGCTAACTTCGCGCGGACTGATCTTTCTGAGCCATGGCATGACGTGCTAGCGCAGATCAATCATCCGGAAGTGCCAACGATTTACGGCCCCTTTCTGCAAGCGTTTTTTGCGTTGGCGGTGAGCCTCGGTGGCGCTCGGCCCATCGGGCTGCAAGCTGTTTTTTGTGGCGTTGATCTGGCGCTCATTGCCGTCTTGTTGCGCGCTGGAATCGCGCCACGGTGGGTGATGATGTATGCGGTCAATCCACTGGTCATAAGAGAAATTTGCTTCTCGTTGCATCCGGATGGGGTGATCGCCGCTGCATTGAGTTTTGCCGTGTTGGCGCTTCTGAGACAGCGTGCCGTGATGAGTGGATTCTGGACGGCCGCGGTGGTGTGCGCCAAGCTTCCGTTAGCGTTATTGATGTTTGCCTTAGCTGCGCGCAACACGCTGTATCGCAAAGCGCTTTTGTTTGCGGTGCTCATCTCGATTGCGCTCTACTTGCCATTCATGTCCGGCGGGACGGATCCGTTCGTAGGACTCAAGACGTTTGCACAAGACTGGCGATTTAATGCGCTGGGGTTTTCTGCATTTGAGTGGATTGCGGGCGCGCAGGCGCGCGTCGTGTTGACCGCCTTTTACGTCATTTCCGGGATAGGCTTCGCTGTTCTGGTCGCACGATATCAGCTCGACGCGGCAACGGCGTTAGCGCTCTGGTTCACGGTGATCGTGACGTTCTCGCCAGCGGTCAATCCGTGGTACGGCTTACCGCTGTTACCGCTCGCGTTGATCGCCCAAAAGGCGCGTGGAGAATGGTTGATCACGCCGTGGGTGGGCAGCTTTGCGCTGCTGCTGGCGTACGTCAACGGCGCGCTACTTTCCGAAATAGGCGTGGTGACTACGCTTGGTTCATTCGAGGTGCATCCCGCCGCAAGAATCATCGAAAGTGTTTTGATCGCATCGGCTTTGGCCTACGATTGTTTTCAGATGTGGAGACAACGTGATAATTGCCTAGCGACAGCTTAGATGATGAAATTACTGCTATTTGTTGTCGGCGTGATTCCGCCCGTGCTGATGCGATGGCTGGTGCGATGGCGTTTCAAAAACGTCCAGCAACGGGCTCCAGTTTCTCTGGCTCGCTCACTGATAAACGTGCCCGTGCTACTGCTGGATGTGCGCACTCATGATGAATTTGATTCGGGGCATTTAGCGAGCGCGCGCCACGTCACCGACACCGCAAGTGCGCAGCGATTAATTCATGAGTTCCGCGCCGATATGCCGCATCGGCACATCGTTGCCTATTGCACGGTCGGTTACCGATCCGCGCAAGTCGCGCAGCGTTTGACAGCGCTCGGTTGCGCTGATGTTAAAAATCTCGAAGGCGGAGTTTGGGCGTGGATCGCTGCGGGTCAACCCATCATTAGGGCAGCGCAATCGTAAACATTGCGCCACCACTTGCCTGATTGGCCGCCTGCACCGTGCCGCCGTGCAATTGCGCCACACGACGCACAATTGCAAGCCCCAGACCCGCGTGACCGCGCCCTTCACGATGACGGCTACCCTGGAAAAATCGCTCGAAGACGTGCGCTAAATCCTCGGGAGCGATACCGGGGCCCGAGTCTGCGACCGTGAGCGCGACGCCACTACCTTCCGCTTTTGCTGACAACGTCACTGCGCTACCCTCCGGCGTGTATCGCATCGCGTTGTCGATCAGGTTGGCAACGGCGCGCTCAATCAGGGCCGCATCAATCTGCACCATCGGTAAGCCTTCGGCATAGTCAACGTTAACTCTGATGTTGCGGGATTGCCCTGCGGTGGCGAAGCGTGCGGCCAGATCGTCGAGTAATTCGCCGAGATGCGCTGGCGCTTTTTCCACGGGCACTTCGTCGCTGTCGAGCCGTGCGAAATCAAACAGCGAGGCCGACAAACGATCCAGATGTTTCGCGTTTTGCATGGCGACTTCGAGAAAGCGTTCGCGCTCAGCATCAGTCATTTGTTCGCCACGCAGTTGCACGGTTTCCAGATGACCCATGAGTGACGTGAGCGGCGTGCGCAAGTCGTGCGAGATGCTGGCAACCCATTCCCGCCGCGTCGCATCCATGCGCCGTACACGCTGCACCTGCTCACGCACCCGCATCACCATCGCGCGGAACGCGCGCGAGAGACGGCCGATTTCGTCGTTGCGCGATTCGTAGGGCATCGCCTTCGCTTCTATCGCATCACTCACATCAGCCGCGCTCACGGCGTCTGCCGCGTTGGTCAATCGACGTAGCGGTCGCGTAATCAGCGAAAGCACGGCGAGCACGAGCAACGCACTGACGAGCATCGCGCCAAGTCCCACGTAGAGCGCCGTCCGGTTCGCGGAACTCGACATCAAGATGCGATTGGCGTCAGTCTTGGGGCCGCGCATCAGCACGTACACGTACCCGCTCATGGCGGTACCGTCAGCGAGCGGTGCAGCAGCAAACAGCGCGGGCGAGGCCGGAAATTCAGGATCGTCGCCGAAAACGGTGCCGCCTACAGGCGCGCCCAATAATCTTTTGACCGGCAGCAGCGACAGCACGCTCTTGCTGCCAATCGAGCGATCCTTGGTGTAGCCCGCACGCACGCGACCCTCGTTGTCGAGCAGGTAAATGGCGCTGCTCGGATCGAGCAGCAGCATCTTCTCAAAACTGTTCTCAACCTCTTCTCGATCCAGCGTGTCGAACTGGCCGAGTTTCGGATACATCTGCGCGATGTTGTTGGCAAAGGCGATGCCCTGCCGCTGGCGCAGTTCGTCGTAGTACGCCATGTACGCGAAATTTGCGGCCATCACAAAGATGAGGCCAATCAGGACGCAAAAGACGACGACTAGCGCGACGATACGCGTGCGCAGGCTGTTGAACGTGATTTTCAAGCGACCAGTTTACGCCGATGAATTAGGCGGGATCGGTGAAGCGATAGCCAACGCCACGCACCGTGAGAACGTATTGCGGATGCGCCGGATCAGCCTCAATCTTGGCGCGCAGCCGGTTGATATGAGTATTAACGTTGTGTTCGTAGCTCTCCAGCGTGGTCGCCCACACGGCGTTCAAGAGTTGCGAGCGTGTGTAAACACGCCCTGGATTCTGCGCGAAGAACAGGAGCAGATCGAACTCTTTTGCCGTGAGCGCCACGGACTTGTCGGTGAGCCGCACTTCACGACGCACGGGATCAATGGTCAAGCCGTCGAATCTCAATGCACCACCCGTAGGCGTCGGCGCCGGAATTCCCATGCGCTCGGCACGACGCAGCAGAGCCTTAGCGCGAGCCTGCAACTCGGGGATCGAAAACGGTTTACCAAGGTAATCATCCGCGCCCATTTCTAGGCCAACGACGCGATCAATTTCGCCCGCCCTGGCTGTGAGCATAAGGATCGGCGTGTAGTGCGTGGGGTCGGCACGCAGCGCGCGGCACACCTCAAGGCCATTCATTCCCGGCAGCATCAGGTCGAGCACGATCAGGTCGAATGGCTTCGCCTTTGCCGCCGCTAAGCCCGCTTTGCCGTCGAGCACGCATTCGGCGTGATGGCCCAGATCCTCCATGTGCAAACGGATGAGCTGCGCGATTTCCGCGTTGTCTTCAATGACTAAAACGTTCGACATATCCATGCTTTCTGGTCGTCTGGACGGGGCACTTCCTGACAAATTACACAAAGGCGCATACGGCGTAATTTTTTTCGATTGTTATGCAAACGATATGTTGCCGCGATTAGAGCGCGATTTTGGGGAAACAAAATTAATTCCATCGAAACACGCCATTACCGGCATTCTCTTCAGGAGCCCAACCGTGAACTTATCTGACACAAAGTTTCTGTTCCCCGCCACCGCTGATTGTGCCGTAGCCGCAACGCTGGGCGTATCTGAAATAAACGCGCTGGCCACCGAAGCTGCGACGCACCGCGACTATTTGTACAAATTCGCGATGAAAAAAGTCGCTGATGCAGACTTGGCCGATGACCTCGTTCAGGACACCTTACTGGCCGCGATTCAGTCGGTCGACAGCAAATCGGCGTTCGGCGGACGCTCGCTGTTTCGCGGCTGGTTAACCGGCATCCTGAAACACAAAATTATGGACGCCTACCGCGACCGCTATCGCTTTGTGTCGCTCACCATGGAAGGCGACGATGGCGAGCAGATGGAGCCGACCGAGGATCATCCGATGCTGCGTGAGCGTGATGCTGCCGGACAAACGGCCTGTGACCCGCAGCGCGCAGCCGAGCTGTCACAGCTATTGGATCATGTGAACGAAGCCGTTGCCGCGCTACCCGCAGGCGTTGCCGAGGTATTCATGGCGCGCGAAATCGAAGGCGAAAGCACGGTGTCGATCACCCAGCGTCTGGGCGTGACTGAGCAAAATATTTGGGTTCGCGTTCACCGCGCTCGCAAGGCGCTGCAACGTCGTTTGCTGGCGGTGGGTGCCGTCGACGGCTTGCGTGTCGGCGCGGTAAACGGATTGCGCGGCGGCGCAATGGCAATGGCGTAACGCGAGATTAACGAAAACTCGACAGCAAAATGCTGGTCTCGGTGTTGCGAATGCCGCTGACCAGACGCACGCGCTCCAGGAGTTGCGACAGCTCCACCATCGAGCTCACTTCGAGCTCGGCCCACAGATCCCAGCGGCCATTGGTGTCGTGCAACGCCACCACGCGCGGCTCGCCAAGAAGGCTCTGGATCACCGCCAAAGTACGGTTGCCATCGACCAGCACGCCCATCCAGGCGCGAATACGCTCGGGTTCGGCGTCGGGTTTCAACTTGACGGTGTAGCCAACAATGACCTGATCATCTTCCAGCTTGCGCAGGCGATTGGTCACCGTGCCGCGTGACACTTTGAGCTTGTGCGCCAGATCGGCAACAGTAAGCCGGGCGTTTTGTCGCAGCAAGGCGATCAGGGCGGTGTCGGTTTGATCCATGCGCAAAATGATAATCACTGCTGCCAGATTGCGCAATATGATGCATAAAACGCGCATTTATTGCTAATGTGCTTGATTGAGAGGCACATAAGAATTCTTATCAATACCTCCGCTCGCACGCTGTTGCCTCTCTCACCATGAACGATTCCGCCGTCAACCAGTTCTCCGCCACCGGTACGCTGTACTTAAGCGCGCCCGACGCCGCCGCACTTGTGCGCAAAGTCGGCCTCGAGTTTTCGCTGAAAAGCATTGCCGCCAACATCCGCGCCGATTTCTCGCGCTGGGCTGATTTCGACAAATCAGCGCGCGTCGCCAACCATTCCGAGTTCGGCGTGATTGAGCTGATGCCTGTCTCCGACGATCACCGCTACGCGTTCAAGTATGTCAACGGGCATCCAAAAAATACGAGCCTCGGCCTGTCGACCGTCATGGCGTTCGGTGTCTATGCCGACGTTGACACCGGCGCACCGCTGCTGCTCTCCGAACTCACGATCACCACCGCGCTGCGCACCGCCGCCATGTCGGCGCTGGCCGCGCAATCGCTGGCTCGTCCGGACAGCCGCATCATGGCGCTGATCGGCAACGGCGCGCAAAGCGAATTTCAGGCGCTCGCATTCAAGTATCTGATCGGCATCGATACCTTGCGCCTGTTTGACGTGGATCGCGGCGCAACGGCCAAGCTGGTGGCGAACCTGCAACCGTTTGCATTCAATATCGTTGCCTGCGAGAGCGCGGGCGACGCTGCGCGCGGTGCTGACATCATCACAACCGTGACTGCCGACAAGGCGCGCGCGATCATCCTCACGCCCGACATGATCGTTGCGGGCGTACACATCAATGCCGTTGGCGGCGATTGTCCGGGCAAAACCGAGCTGCATGCCGACATCCTGACTCGCGCAAAGGTGTTTGTGGAATACGCGCCGCAATCACGCATTGAGGGCGAAATTCAGCAGATGCCCGCCGACTTTCCGGTGACCGAACTCTGGCAAGTTTTCACCGGGCAGGCGCGAGCGCGCACCTCCACCACCGAGATCACCGTGTTCGATTCAGTCGGCTTCGCGCTGGAGGATTTCTCGGCGCTGCGCTTTATGCACGACAGCGCCGAAGCGCATGGCTTCGGCGAACGTATCGCGCTGATTCCGTCACTCGAAAACCCGAAAAATCTGTTCTCAACACTCGCGGCTCCAACGAGTGATAATCAGCCGTCAGAAGTCGAGAATGCGCTAATTCCGACACCAGCCCCCGATCAGTCGTGCTTTCAGCAAAAAGCTGTTAGCTCGAAAACCACAACATTGTGTGCAGCGTGACCATGCCGATCATCAGTGGAATCAGCAAGCCGCCACGCCGCCACGCATAAAAACCCGTAACCAATGCGGCGCTGATGTGCGGCCAACGCAAGTTCAAATTGAACTCGCCTCCGTGCAACAAAATCAGCGGCACGACGAGCGCGGCGAAGATCGCGGGAACCGCCAATTGCAGGGCACGCTCGAAACGTGGCGGCAACTTTTTGCCCGCAAGCAAACCGATGAACGAATAGCGAATGGCAAACGTCCCAATCGCCAGACCGATGATCGCAAGCCAGCCGTCCACGGTGCCAAAACTGCCCCAATTCACGGTGTCGCTCCAGTCGAAGCGGCGCGCTTCGCCAGCATCGTGTCCACGAGCATGCCCACGCACGTCCCGAACACGCAGGCTGCGATGAGCCCAGTTTTCAGCGGCATCGCGTAGAGCAACACACCGGCCGCACCGCCCGCTATCGCTGCCAGAATTTGCCCGCGCGATTTGAGCAGCGGCACCACCATTGCGACGAATGACAGCGGAATCGTAAAATCCAGCTGCCAACTCGTCGGCAGCTTCGCGCCCGCGAAGGCACCAATTGCGTTCATCAAAACCCACCACGGCCACAACGTCAACGCGCAGCCCAGATAGAAGGCCAGCGGATGATCCATGTGTTCACCACGCTGATGTCGCGTTTCATTAGAAATGAACGTTTGATCGACCAGAAACACCGCCCACAGCATGCGCTCCTTCCTTGTCGCCCCGGCGATGCGCGACGAGATTGCCGCGCTGTAAACCGCCATTCTCAAGTTCACCACAAGCCCGGACAGCACCGCGATCATCAGCGGCGCGCCGCCCGACAAAAACTGCGTGAGCACCGCCTGCGACGATCCGGCAAACGCGAATGCCGCGAGCGCCACCGCGCCCCACTCGCCCAGCCCCGCCTGCACGCCCGCGACACCGCAGACAAGGCCGAATGGAACGTATGACGGAATCAACGTCAGGCACTCCATAACGCCTGCACGAAATGCAGCGCGAGATGCTGCGCTTGCCTCGCTAGTCATTTACGAACGTAATGGACGAACGCGAAATTCACACTCGCGCCATCAGGTTTTAGCGGCGCGCTGTGCCGCTCTCGCGAAGCTTCCAGAAACGCCGCGCGATCCCACGCCGGAAATGTCGTATCGCCGTCAACAACGGCATCAATTTCCGTCAGATATAAATCGTCGACTAACGGCAGCGCCTCACGATACATCGCGCAGCCACCGATCACAAGCACGGGCGCTTCGACGGGCGCAGGCAAAGCCAACGCATCCGCCAGCGAGTGCACCAGTAGCACAGGTTCCGGTAGTAGCAGCGCTTGCGACGACACCACCACATGCTCACGATTCGGCAATGGTTTCGGGAACGACTCCCACGTGCGCCGACCCATGACGATGCGCTTGCCCGACGTTAACGCCTTGAAATATTTAAGATCGGCCGAGAGGTGCCAAGGCAGCGTGCCATCACGTCCGATCACGCCATTAGCGGCCACGGCAGCGATCAACGCCAGCCTGGGTGGATTGGGAATACTCATGAAGCGATTGTATTAAGGCGGAGAGCGCTGCGTTGCCTCACTGCTCGCTGCGATGAGCAGCGGCTGAACCCTGGCACCGCAAAACCCGCGCGAAACCAGTATGCTCTACCTATCCCATCATGCTCCGCGCAGTCATGCCCACAACGACCGACCTTTGCGACGCTTATGAGCCCAGGCTCGCGGATGGAACGCTGCGCGTGCTCGCCGCGAATTTCCACTGCTATGGCAAACACACGATGTTCGCGGGTCCAGTCAAAACGCTGAAAGTATTTGAAGACAATTCGCTCGTGCGCATGGCAGTCGAAGGTTCGGGGAACAGACGAGTGCTGGTCGTCGACGGCGGTGCGTCTTTGCGCTGCGCGTTGCTCGGTGGCAATCTCGGCCAACTGGCTGAAAAAAACGGTTGGGCTGGCGTGCTGCTCAACGCGCCGATTCGTGATGCTGACGAGATTGACGCTTGCGCGATTGGTGTTCGCGCGCTGGGCACTTGCCCGGTGAAAAGCAAAAAAACCGGCTCCGGAAATTTCGATGTTCCGCTTGCGTTTGGCGGTGTGACGATCAAACCGGGCGACTGGTGCTACGCCGACCGCGACGGTGTTTTATTTTCTGATCTGGAGCTTGTATGATCCCGAAACCGCACCGACGGTCGAACGTCGCCTTTCCTGTCGACGGCGTACTCAAGCACATGGCGGTTCACGAATGGGGCGATGCGAAAAATTCCCGCGTAGTCGTTTGTGCGCACGGGCTGTCGCGTAACGGACGTGACTTTGACGTGCTAGCTGATACGTTGGCGAGCGACTATCGCGTGCTCTGCCCGGATGTGCCGGGCCGTGGCGAGAGCGACTGGTTTTCGAGTGTCGATCACTACACGATTGCGCACTACATTCAGGCGATGAACGCGATGTTGACCGAGTTTGGTGTGCAGACGCATGACTGGGTCGGCACGTCAATGGGTGGGCTGATCGGGATGGTGATGGCTGCTACGCCCGGCTCGAAAATGCGCCGCTTCGTGATCAACGATATTGGGCCGGTGATCGAGCGTGTGTCGCTGGAGCGAATCGCCTCGTATGTCGGTAAAACGCCTTTATTCCCAACCTACATGGCGTTGTTCGACGCTGTACAGCCGATCAACGCAACGTTCGGGCCGCTGACGGATGAACAGAAACATCACATGGTGAAGAGCTCTGTTCAGCAACGCACGGATGGTCAATGGGGATTCAAAATCGATCCAAAAATCGGCGACGCATTCCGCGCCGGTCTCGCGCAGACAGCCGCTGACATGTGGCCGCTGTGGGCTGCGATCAAACAGCCGATGCTGATTTTGCGCGGTGTGAATTCGGATCTGCTGAGTGCGGCGACGCTTGAGAAGATGGTGGCGACGCATCCCGATGCGCGGGCGATCACGATCAGCGATACCGGTCACGCGCCGATGATCATGGACGAGTCGACCATCAGCGCTGTCAAGCAATTTTTACTGCAATAAGGCATGACCACGATTTCTCTATCGCCAGCCGATTTCACGCCCGATGAAATGTATCTGGTGCTGCGCGATGCGATCATCCCGCGGCCCATCGCCTGGGTGTCGAGCATTGATGCCAATGGTGTGACCAACCTGGCACCGTTTTCGTTTTTCAACGTGTGTTCGGCGACGCCGCCGATACTCGGTTTCAGTTGCGGGCCGCGCGGCGAAGATCGGACGAACGAACGCTACGCGTTGAAAGATACATGGGCGAATATTCGCGAGACGAAAGAGTTCGTTATCAACATCGTGCCCGAATTTCTGGCGGAGCCGATGGTGCGTTCGAGTGATCCGCTGCCACATGGCGCGAGCGAATTCGCGCATGCTGGGCTCACGCCGGTCGCGTCAGGGCGTGTGAAACCACCGCGCGTAAAGGGCGTGCCCGTTGCGTACGAGTGTGTGCTGCGCGAAGGCATTGCCCTCGGACGCAGCACCTGGGTCATGGGCGAGGTCGTGCAGGTGCACATTGATGAGCGCGTGTATGTCGGCAGGAAACGTGACCTCAACCACCGCATTGACGTGCTGAAGCACGTTGAACTGCGGCCCTACGCACGGCTTGGCAGCAATTTTTACGCAAAGTTGCGTGATATTGAGACTTTGGAGCGACGCGATGGTGGACAACTCGGCGGAACATAGGCGTGAAGCTTTGCCACAGTGTTGTCGTGTTGTTGTTCGTATGCTTCACTGAAGGCGCAATGGCCGTCGATATTGATGCATTGTGGGACTACGACCAACCGGGTGTGAGCGAGATGCGCTTTCGCGAAGCGCTAAAGACCGAGTCCGGTGACGACGCGCTCGAACTGGAAACGCAAATCGCACGCGCGCTGAGTCTGCGTCGTGAATTCAACAAAGCACACACGCTGCTCGATACGATCGAGAAGCGGCTGAACGACAAAACGCGACCCACCGCGCGGGTACGCTACCTGCTAGAGCGCGGACGAACATGGCGCTCGGCGGGTGATCCGGTGAAGGCGCGCCCGTTGTTTTTTGACGCCTGGCAACTCGGAGATCGCGAAAAAATCACACTGCTCGCAATTGACGCCGCACATATGCTCGGCATCATCGATCCGCCCGAAGTAGCGATGCGCTGGAACGAACGCGCAATGGCGCTTGCGATGTCTACGAACGTACCGCGCGCGCTGCGCTGGCGCGGTTCGCTCGCCAACAACATGGGCCACACCGAACGCGAACGCGGAAATCTGGATGCCGCGATCAAATACTTTCGGGCCTCTCTGACCGCGTTTCAGCTCACTCGAAGCGACTCGCAAATTCGCGTAGCGCAGTGGCAGGTCGCGAACGTTTTGCGCTTGCAAAAAAAATATGCCGAAGCGCTCGCGATGCAGTTGCGACTGGAAAAAGACATGACCCAGTCTGACCCGCCAGATGGTTATGTCTACGAAGAAATTGCCGAGATTTATCTGGCGAACGGCAACACGACCGAAGCCAAGCCGTATTTCGCAAAGGCGGCTCGCCTGCTCGCGGCAGATGCGTGGTTCGTCGAGAGCGAGAAGCCGCGACTGGCGCGACTTCAGCAATTGGCGAAATAGCAACGCAGGACGCAAACTGATTGTACTTTTTTTGAGTGCAGATAAGCTCGTCACAGTTGAGCGCTGGGAAGCCGTCGCCGACGCGCTCGGTTTGCACCAACGTGGCCTCGACTTTGCCGACACCTTGCATTGCGCAAGCAGCAGCGCTTGCGCGGGGCTGGTCACATTTGACGACATGGGTTTCGCTCGCCACGCCAAACGCCGTGGCCTCTCACCCGAGGTCATGCTGGCGGCATACCGCTGTTAGTTCCCGCAAGGCGACGCACCAGACACCCCATTTACGTGGGCCGACTCAACACCGTATTGAGTAAAGTGTTCAATGCGTCGTTAGGGAAACGCTGAACAAATCCCCGAGCGCATCGCATCCTCGAATTGGGCGAACCACTTCGCCGAAAATGCTCGCAATAGCCCGCTATTGCTGTGCTTTTCGTCTCGCGCTTCATCCCAATTCGAGGCGCGCTGCTTCTCGTTGATTTATTCAGCGTCTCCC
>JAYVPF010000102.1:0-7417 GCA_043757535.1 Burkholderiales bacterium | reverse complement strand
CATGCGACGGCGATTGCAAGTCACTGAAATCATTGCATGTCACCTGATCCTTCGCCGTAGCTAAGGATGACCGATTGAATAGATCAGCGTCTCCCTAGCAGCAACGATGGCTCTCCTCGCCGCCCCCCCCTCTCCCCCAACCCCTCCCCCACGAGGGGGGAGGGGAGCTAAACAGTCATCGCTCGCCAAACCTTAAGCGCATCCACCGTCGCCGCCACATCATGCACCCGCACAATGCGCGCCCCGCGCTGCACGCACGCCAGCGCCGCAGCCACGCTCGCATGCACGCGCTCCGCCGCTACCGCACGCCCAGTGAGCGTGCCGAGCGTCCCCTTGCGCGACCAGCCCGCCAGCACCGGATAACCGAGCGCGACTAACTGATCGAGCCGCTTCGTTAAGGCCAGATTGTGCTCAAGCGTCTTGCCAAAGCCAAACCCTGGATCAAGCGCAATCCGCTCACGAGAAATCCCCGCCGCCGCACACACCAGCGCACGCGAGCGCAAAAAATCACTCACTTCGGTGACAACATCTTCATAAACGGGTGCAGCCTGCATCGTCCCGGGCTGCCCCTGCATGTGCATCAGCACCACGCCAACATCGCTTTCTGCACAAGCGACAACCGCCCCCGGAGCCGTCAAAGCCATCACATCATTGACGACAGACGCCCCAGCCGCAATCGCCTCCCGCATCACCAGAGGCTTCCGGCTATCAATCGACACACAGTGCCCTGCGGCGGCTAACGCCCGAACCATCGGCAACACGCGCTCTAGCTCAATCTCAACACTCACCTCCGGCGCACCAGGCCGCGTCGATTCGCCACCCACATCCAGAATGTCCGCGCCCTCAGCAATCAGCAATTCGCCGTGACGAATCGCCATTTCTGTGGATAAATATTGACCGCCGTCAGAGAAAGAATCCGGCGTTACGTTGACAATCCCTATGACCAAAGGTCGGTCATTCACCCCGACCGACCATGAAAACCGCCCCGCGCGCCAAACTGCCCCGCCAACGCCCAAAGGCGGTTGCGCCGTAAAATCAGGTATCGACTGTGAAAGCACCGTGTTTTGATCCGTTCAAATGACTACCCCGCCCTCTTCGCCCAACGCATCGATGCGCTAAAGCGTGAAGGCCGTTATCGAATTTTCGCAGAGCTTCAGCGTCCGGCGGGGCAGTACCCCAAAGTGCAATGGGCCGGACCGAACGGCGTCACCGAGGTCGTGACCTGGTGCTCGAACGATTATCTCGGCATGGGGCACCATCCGGCCGTGCGCGCCGCAATGCATAAGGCGGTAGACGACGGTGCCACGGGCGCTGGCGGCACCCGCAATATCGGCGGCACCAACGCGCTGCATGTGGAGCTTGAGCGCCTCCTGGCCACGCTGCACGACAAACCCGCTGCGCTCACCTTCACCTCGGGCTACAGCGCCAATCTGGCTGCGCTCACCGTGCTCGGCCAATTGCTGCCGGGGATGGTTGTCCTTTCCGACGGCGACAACCACAATTCGATGATCGAAGGCATTCGCCGTGCCGGTTGTGACCGAATCATTTTTGAACACAACAACGTCGCTGATCTCGAAGCCAAGCTCGCCAGCGTGAGCCCCGAGCGCCCGAAACTCGTGGTGTTCGAGAGCGTGTATTCGATGAGCGGCAACATCTCGCCCATCGGTGAGATCGCGCGCATCGCCAAAAAATACGGCGCGATGACGTACCTCGACGAAGTTCACGCGGTGGGCATGTACGGCGCACGCGGTGGCGGCGTGTCGCAGGAAATGGGCGTGGCCGACCAGATCGACGTGATTCAGGGCACACTCGGCAAAGCCTTCGGCATGCAGGGCGGCTACGTCACCGGCGACACGGCTGTGGTGGATTGCATTCGTAGCTTCGGTGCCTCATTCATCTTCTCCACCTCGCTCGCGCCGGTGTTAGCAGCGGGCGCGATTGCCAGCGTTTCGCATTTGATGCAAAGCCAGGTTGAGCGCCGTCTGCAACGCGAACGCGTCGCCGAAATCAAGTCTCGCCTCACAGCAAACGGCCTGCCCGTGATGCCCAGCCAGTCGCACATCGTGCCCGTGTTCGTCGGCGATCCGGTGAAGGTAAAAACGCTCACCGACCGCCTGCAGGAGCGGCACAGCATCTACCTGCAACCGATCAACTTCCCCACCGTTGCGCGCGGCACTGAGCGCATCCGCATCGCACCGGGTCCGTGCCACACCAGCGCCATGGTTGACCACCTCGTTGCGGCGCTGGATGAAGAATGGTCGCTCCTAGGACTTCAGCGGCAAGCGCAGGCGATCGCCGCGTAGGCGCATCTCCCCCGCGAATCGGTAGCGCGGGCGCTGCCAGCCTGCTCGCCCCCGCGACGCAAACGACAGATAGAGGCACACGCCGATGTTGACAAGGCAGGCACTGCCTAGCCTATAAAACTACAGCTTTTCGCTGCAATCACTATTTCACCGGGGCTGGAATAGCAAAACGACAAAAGTCGCTATCAGGTAAAACACGCATTCAGCCTTAGTAGATAGGTCGTTCTACCGAAAAGCTGACTGCTATGTTTTTTTGCAGACCAGACGGGCTACAGTCCGAGTTTTTTCTCAATCGCAGCCAGTCGCGTGGCGAGCGTGGCGGCATTCGCCTTGAGCTTTCTCGCCTCTTCATCTTTGCTGGAGAGCCTGGCTCGCAGCGCTTTCACCTCAACGCTAAGCTTTTGATTCAAGCCCTGAATCGCCGCGAACGCGACGCCGCTCGGGTCAATCGAATTGCGGGCACCGCTAATAATTCGTTGTTGGGGATGCAGCTCGGGCAGTTAATGGTCGCCTCAACGGTGGGTGCGTCCACCGGGTTGATGATGGTGCTCGCCACCAGCGGCGCACCGGTGACGCCGAGCGCATAGCGGCTGAGGATCAGGCCATCCACTTCGAGCGGCGAGTTGCCATCGTCGAACGGACAGGTTTGCGCTTGAGTTTGGCCGCTGTGCGGCGTGGTCATTAGCGCCAAAGCGCCGATGCGGTGTTGAAACAGACGATTCATGAGTTGACCCTCGATGAACTTGTTTACCGACAATAGCGTCATTCGCAGCCTTCTGGAGGACGAACAGAGGTGTTTTGACCGTGTCGTCATCGGTCGCGCTTTTGTGTAAAGTTACTCTTCCATGAAAGCCGAACAGCAATTGATTGAGCTGGCAACGAGCGCGGACGCCAACGTCATCGCGGACTTGTCGCGCGACGCCATCGAGCATGGGCTCGGCTGGTCGTGGACTGCACCGCGCGTGTTGAAGGCGTTGCGCGATGACGCGACGAACGTGATCGTCGCGAGGCGTCACCTAGCAACGCGCGGAAAAGCGCGTAGCGACGAAGTCGCTGGTTTTGCGATAATGAAATACGGCGACGACAGGGCCCACATCGTGCTCTTTGCGGTGGCTGCTGCGCATCGCCGCTACGGCATTGGCAGCGCAATGATGGCGTGGCTGGAAACGACCGCGCGCACCGCTGGGATCAATGTGATCGCCCTCGAAGCGCGATCTGGCAATCGTGAAGCCCGCGCTTTCTACAAGCAGCTAGGCTTCAACGAAATTGGCGTTCGCGTGAGCTACTACCGGGGTGTCGAGGATGCGGTTCGGTTTGAGAAATCGTTGCTTGCGCAGTCGTCGTAGGGCGGGCATTGCCCGCCATGTGAACTGTCGCGACGCGCTAAAAATTGCGGCTATCGCCCTCCGGCTTACGAGGCGGGCAGTGCCCATTGCCCTACGACGTGCTCCCTACCCTCGTGCCCTGCGCCATGCGCGACACGCATCGCCGAACGCACCGAACAATCTACGCGAAATTTCGTTTTCTCCTGCACGCCATTCGGGGTGCCATTGCACGCCAACGGCGAAGCCGGAATGATGGGTGACGGATACGGCTTCGATCTGGCCGTCGGGTGCGTACGCTTCGGCGTGCAGCGTGGGCGCGAGTTGGTCGATACCTTGAGCGTGGACCGAGTTTACCGTGACCGATTTTGCGCCGAAGATCGCCGCGAGGCAGCCGTTGTCTTCGATATCGATGGGGTGCGCGTCGGCATAGCGCTCAGGGCTGGTCGAGTCCGGTTTTCCTTTGGCACCACGATGATCGTCGCGACCCGGCAGCTCCTGAATCGCCTGATGCAGCGTGCCGCCGAGCGCAACGTTCATCTCCTGAATGCCGCGACAGATGGCGAGCATCGGCAAATTCATTGCGACCGCGCGACGAATGATCGGCAGCGTGATCGAGTCGCGCTCGGGATCCAGCGGCAGCTCGGGGTTGTGCACATCGTGACCGAAATGTGAGGGGTGAACATTTGATGGCGAGCCGGTGAGCATGATGCCGTCGGCAATGGCGAGGTACGCCTCAATATCCTCCTTGCCAGTGCATAAAAGCGGGATCGGCAAACAGCCGGATTGATCGCGCACGGCGTCGGAATACCGCTGGTAGAGCACCTGCATCGACACGTCGCCGTGCATGCGGTTGTCGCAGGGGATGAGGACGAGGGGTTTGGAGTGTGTGGAGTGCATAGAAAAATGGAATATCGGGCAAGGCGGATACACCGAATTTTTACACGGCGATAAATTTGTGCGCCGTGCTTCGCGAACGGCTCGTTGAGCTCCCAGCGCTTCGTTGCGCGGCGAATCCTGTAATGTTGCGCCCACCTCAAAATATCTGCTCAACATGATTGTCGTGCCATCCCATTCCGTTGACGCCTCTGTGCTCGTGATTGGCGGAGGCCCGGTCGGGTTCACGCTGGCGGCGCTGTTGGCACGGTACGGCGTAAAGACGAAGGTGGTCGAGGCCGATGACAGCTATTGCAGCGGCAGTCGGGCGATCTGCGTGTCGCGTCGCTCGCAGGAGATTTTTGGCTGGATCGGCGCGGATGAGGCGTTAGTCATTCAGGGCTTGCCGTGGGTGGGCGGGCGCAGTTACTACAAGAATGATGAGGTGCTGCATTTCCAGATGCCGTCGGAGGCGAGCGAGCGCTTTGCGCCGATGATCAATATTCAGCAGCACCGCATCGAGGCGATGGCGCACGAGGCGTTTCAGGCGCAAGCGGCGCAGGCGTCCGTGCTGTGGTCGACGCGGCTCGTCGCGTTGCGGCAGAACGACGAGGGAGTGGAGGCGGACGTTGAAAGCGCGGAGTGGGGGGTCGCGGACGCGGCCGGGACGCGCCAGACACTGCGCGCGCAATGGCTGGTGGCCTGCGACGGCGGGCGCAGTACGGTGCGCGAGCAGCTGGGTTTGCAACTCAATGGCATGCAATACGACGGGCGCTACGTGATCGTTGATATTGAGCAGGAGAGCGAGCGAGCGGTCGAGCGGCTGGCGTGGTTCGATCCGCCTTCGAATCCCGGATCGACCTTGCTGATGCACCGCCAGCCGGGCAATGTGTGGCGCGTCGACTATCAGATTCGTGATGATGAAGATCCGGTCGAAGCGGTCAAACCGGAAAACGTGTTGCCGCGCATCCAGAGCCATTTGCAGATGATGGGCGAAACTGCGCCCTGGAAGCCGCTGTGGATTTCGATCTATAACGCCAAGTGCCTGACGCTCGATAATTATCGACATGGTCGCGTGTTGTTCGCGGGCGACGCGGCGCACCTGGTGCCGATCTTTGGCGTGCGCGGGTTGAATTCGGGGCTCGACGATGCGGGTAATTTGGCGTGGAAACTGGCATCAGTTTTGGCAGGTACCGATGCGGCTTTGCTTGACTCCTATTCGGTTGAGCGTCGTCATGCGGCACTGGAGAACATGGCGTACGGTGCCAAGAGCACCGAGTTCATGGCACCCCCCAATTTCGCGTTCAAGTTGCTGCGCGAGGCGACGTTGCGACTCGCAGTGCCCGATCCGTTAGTGCGCTCGTTAATCAATCCACGGCAGTCAACAGCGGTTGCGTATGTCGGTTCGCCGTTGAACTGTGCGGAGAGCGAGGTGTGGGCGGGCGGTGCGGCACCGGGAACGCCCGCGCCGGAGGCATTGCTGCGTCGGCAGGGCCAGCCGTGGCACTTGAGCCGAGCGTACGGGCGTGGCTTTACGCTGCTGTATTTCACGGAGCTCGCTGACGTTCCCGCTGAACTGCTTGAACTTCAATATGAGCGCCTGCCGGGCATACAACTCTGTATTGTTAAGCGCGAGGCCACGAGCGATGTAGCCATTGCCGGGGCACAATATCTGATTGATCTGACGAGTGAAGCGTGGAACCGTTTCGACGCGGACGAAGGCACGCTGTATGTGATTCGACCGGACGGTTACGTGTTGGGGCGATGGCGTGAACCGAAGTGCAATGAGTTGCGCGTCCTGCTGGCTCGTTTTCAAACATCAAGCAAGGGATGAGTGCGATGAACGCGGACGAACTCGATAGAAGCTACACCGAACTAAGCCACGCCATGACGCGCGTCGGCGAAGCGAAATCAACGCTGTTTTTAGCGATGATGTGTTTGGCGCTCATGGCGCGTCAACCGTCGTCAGACGCGGTGTTAGCGATGATAGAAACGGCTGAGCGGCAATGCGTGTAAAAACTATGCCGCTATTTCCGCAAGCACACATCTGAGCCACGCCACGTTCGCGCCTTCCCCGATGATTTCAGCGGCTGCTTTCAGCGGGGCGTCGGGCGCAGCGATCTCAGCCGAACGCACAGCGTTTCGCATCACTTCCAGCTCAGGCTCGCTTAAATCGGGCAACACTTCGTTCAATTTCAATGCGCCCATCGAGATGGCAACTGCGAGGTGACCGTAAATCGTGCCCGCGGCGAGTACGCGCGCGGCGGCGATGGCTTCGACGTGGTGACCGTCCTTAACCAGCGCGAAGCTGTGCGCAACGGTGGGCGTCATGTCAAATTCGTCGGCCGCAACGATTGCCGATTCACTCGGCGTGAGCGCATCAATCTCGCTGTGTTCGCCCGCCAAGAGCGCTAAGATCGATTCACCGTAGCGCGCGAGTTTGGCGTCGCCAACACCGGAAACTTCCAGCAATTGCGCTTTAGTTATTGGAGCGCGCTCGGCAATGCCACGCAGTGCCGCGTCCGCGAAAATCATGTAGGCAGGGATGCCTGCGCTCGCGGCCTGCGCGGTTCGCCACGCTTTGAGCGCGGCGAAGCGACCGCGCGCATCGGCGCTCATGTTGTCGGCGATTGGGCTTCCGATTTTTCCTGCGCCGAGCTTGCGCAGCGCCCCTTTGCGATCACGCGTTCGAACGCTGCGCTTCTCAGCTTTTGTAGTGATTTTTCGCAGCGTCAAGGTTTGCTGTCCACGCAAAATCGGGCGTGCCGACTCGGTCAGTTTGAGCGCTCCATAGGCCGCTGCGTCAGCAAACAGTGCGCCGCGCGCGACCAGTTGGCGAATGAGCGATCGCCATACGTCCACCTCAAACGCGGCCCCAATGCCGTGCACCGGCAAACTGTCATGTCCGCGCGCCAG
>JAYVPF010000101.1:0-7500 GCA_043757535.1 Burkholderiales bacterium | reverse complement strand
GTGTTCGTGACCGGCGGGGTGGTGTCCTCCTTAGGCAAGGGCATCGCCGCCGCCTCTCTCGCAGCGATCCTCGAATCGCGCGGTCTCAAAGTCTCCCTGTTAAAGCTCGATCCCTACATCAATGTTGATCCGGGCACCATGAGCCCGTATCAGCATGGCGAGGTGTATGTCACCAACGACGGGGCTGAAACTGATCTCGATTTAGGCCATTACGAGCGCTTTACCTCGGCCAAAATGACCGCGCGGAATAGTTTTACGTCGGGCAAGATTTATCAGAGCGTAATCAACAAGGAGCGTCGTGGCGACTACCTTGGCGGCACGGTGCAGGTCATTCCGCACATCACTGATGAGATCAAGGCCATGATCAAAGTCGCGGGTGAGGGCCTCGACGTGTTGCTGGTTGAGATCGGCGGCACAGTGGGCGATATCGAGTCGCTGCCGTTCGTCGAAGCGATCCGCCAGATGGGCGTAGAAGTAGGGCGGCGCAACCGTTGCTACATCCACTTGACGCTGGTGCCGTATATCGCCAGCGCTGGTGAATTAAAGACCAAACCAACGCAGCACAGCGTGCAAAAACTGCGCGAAATTGGTATTTTTCCGGACGTGTTGCTGTGTCGCTCAGATCGCCCGGTGCCCGACGAGGAAAAGAAAAAGATTTCGCTGTTCACCAACGTGGAAGAGCGCGCGGTGATTTCGGTGCCCGACGTTGACACGATTTTCAAAGTGCCGCAAATGCTGCATGACCAGATGTTGGACGAAATCGTTTGTCATACCCTCGATATTGTCGCGAAACCCGCCAATCTCGCGCCGTGGGCGCATATCGTTGAGCGCACATTGCGACCGAAGTTTGAAGTTGATATCGGTTTTGTCGGCAAGTATGTCGAACTGATCGACGCCTATAAATCGATCAGCGAAGCGCTCAAAGCGGGCGGCATTCACAACGATTGCAAGGTCAATATTCACTACCTTGAGTCCGAAAAAATTGAGGCCGAAGGCGAGCGCCTGTTCGCCCACATGGACGCCATTCTCGTCGGCCCCGGCTTCGGCGAACGCGGGATTGAGGGTAAGATTTTCGCGGCAAAATATGCACGCGAAAACAGAGTTCCATACTTAGGTATTTGTCTCGGCATGCAGGTCGCGATGATTGAATTTGCGCGCGATGTCTGCGGCATGGCGGATGCGCATTCCACCGAATTCAGCCGCGACACAAAACACCCTGTTGTCGGTCTGGTGACTGAATGGCAGGACGCGTCGGGCGCGATGCAAAAGCGTGATGTTTCGTCGGACAAGGGCGGCACCATGCGTCTGGGCGCGCAATTGGCGACGCTCAAAACGGGGACGCTGGCCGCAAAAGTGTATGGCACGACTGAGATCAACGAGCGGCATCGCCATCGCTACGAAGTCAATAGCAATTACGTGGCGGAATTCGAGAGCAACGGACTGGTTGTTTCGGGTCGTTCATCGGTGCAGGATCTGGTTGAAGTGATGGAATATCCAACTTCGATGCATCCGTGGTTTCTCGGTGTGCAGTATCACCCTGAGTTCAACTCGACGCCGCGCGGCGGACACCCATTGTTCAAAGCGTTTGTTGCTGCTGCGATGGCGCAGCGCGAGTTGACGAGCAAGGCGGCGGCATGAAAACCCGACTCGGTAGGAGCGGCTTGCCGCGACCCACCGTGGACGATCAAATCCAATTCTTCTTCCCGCACGCTGGTCGCGGCAAGCCGCTCCTACAAGGACTCGGCATATGAATCTTTGCGGCTTCAACGTCGGGCTCGATCAACCGTTTTTCCTGATCGCAGGTCCGTGCGTGGTTGAGAGCGAGCAGCTACAGCTCGATACCGCCGGTGCGCTTAAGGAAATGACGCAAGCGCTTGGTATTCCATTCATTTTCAAATCCAGCTACGACAAGGCCAATCGCTCTAGCGGTAAAACTTTTCGTGGGCCGGGGATGGAAAACGGCCTGCGCATTTTGGGTGAAGTGAAGCGCCAGATCGGCGTGCCCGTGTTAACCGATGTGCACTCGATTGACGAGATTGCTCACGTTGCAAGCGTCGTCGATGTGCTGCAAACGCCTGCTTTTTTGTGCCGTCAGACGGATTTCATTTACGCGGTCGCGGCGAGTGGTAAACCGGTGAATATCAAGAAGGGCCAGTTCCTTGCGCCCGGCGACATGAAAAACGTCGTGAACAAAGCGAAGGAAGCCAATGGCGGCGCCGACACCATCATGGTGTGCGAGCGCGGCGTTAGCTTCGGTTACAACAATCTCGTGAGCGATATGCGCTCGCTCGCGATCATGCGCGAGACCGAATGCCCGGTGGTGTTTGATGCGACACATTCAGTGCAATTGCCGGGTGGGCAGGGCACATCAAGCGGTGGTCAGCGCGAGTTTGTTTCTGTGCTGGCGCGGGCTGCCGTTGCGGTAGGCGTTGCGGGGTTGTTTATGGAAACGCACCCGACGCCAAACACCGCGCTCTCCGACGGCCCGAACGCATGGCCCTTGCCGCGTATGAAGGCGTTGCTGGAGCAACTGCTCGCATTGGATCGCATCGTCAAGTCGCAGCCATTTGCTGAAAATTTACTCGTTGGAGAACGCAAATTATGAGCGCCTACATCATCGCGTCTGTCAATGTGACCGATCCGGAAAAATACAAAAATTACATGGCGCTGTCGCCCGCTGCGATTGCTGCGTTCGGTGGTAAGTTCATTGCCCGAGGGGGTAATCTGAAAGTGCTTGAGGGTGACTGGTCGCGACCGCGTGTGGTCATTATTGAGTTTCCAACCCGTACCGCCGCCGATGCCTTCTACGACTCGCCGCTTTACGTCGCAGCACGCGCCGAACGTGAAGGCGCGGCGGAGTTTTCGATGATTGTTGTGGATGGAGTTTGAAAATGGTTTTGCCAATCAAAGTGCGCTCCGCCGTCATTCTCGCGAAGCGGGAATCCAGCACGTTGTCCGCGCGTAGCGCCGAGCGTTGACGCTTCGCATTTGTTTACGAGCTGGATTCCCGCTTCGCGAGAACGACGGCACAAAAAATTACATGTCTTTGCAGGAAATAATATGAGCGCCATTGTTGACGTAATCGCCCGCGAAATTCTCGACTCACGGGGTAACCCCACCGTTGAAGCTGATGTCGTGCTTGAGAGCGGCGCTACAGGCCGTGCCGCTGTGCCTAGTGGCGCATCCACCGGCAGCCGCGAAGCGATTGAACTCCGCGACGGCGACAAGTCCCGCTACGGCGGCAAAGGCGTGTTGAAAGCGGTTGATTACGTCAACACCGAAATTTGCGAAGCATTGCTCGGCCTAGACGGCGAAGAGCAAACGCGCATCGACCGAATCCTGATCGAGCTCGACGGGACAGAGAACAAATCCCGCCTCGGCGCGAACGCGATGCTCGCGGTGTCCTGCGCGGTCGCGAAGGCCTCTGCTGAGGACGTTGGCTTGCCGCTGTATCGCTACTTCGGTGGCGCAGGCCCTATGAGTTTGCCGGTGCCTTTGATGAACGTCATCAACGGTGGCGCACACGCAAACAACTCGGTCGATTTGCAGGAATTCATGATCGTTCCGGTCGGTGCGCCAAGCTTTAAGGAAGCGCTGCGCTGGGGTGCCGAAGTATTCCACACACTCAAAAAACTCATCGATAGCAAAGGCTGGCCAACGCAGGTGGGCGACGAGGGCGGCTTTGCGCCGGATTTGAAATCGAACGAAGAAGCGTTGACGTTACTCATGCAAGCGATTGAAACCGCCGGCTACAAACCGGGCGAGCAAATCGCGTTGGCGCTCGACTGTGCCGCGAGCGAGTTTTACAAGGATGGCAAGTACCACCTGGACGGAGAAGGCCGCTCGCTGACCAGCGGCGAATTGACCGATCTGTGGGCCGATTGGGCTGCGCGATACCCAATTATTTCGATTGAAGACGGCATGGCCGAAGGCGATTGGGACGGCTGGAAACACCTCACCGACAAGCTCGGCAAAAAAGTGCAAATCGTCGGCGATGATCTCTTCGTCACCAACACCAAAATCCTGCAGGAGGGCATTAAAAAAGGCGTCGCAAACTCGATCCTCATCAAGATCAACCAGATCGGCACACTCTCCGAAACATTCGCCGCGATTGAAATGGCGAAGTGCGCGGGCTACACCAACGTGATCTCGCATCGCTCGGGTGAAACCGAGGATTCGCTGATCGCGGATTTGGCCGTCGGCACCAACGCGGGCCAGATCAAAACCGGCTCGCTGTCGCGCTCGGATCGCATGGCGAAGTACAACCAGTTGATCCGCATCGAAGAAGACTTGGGTGACATTGCGCACTATGCCGGTCGCAACGTGTTTGCCCGCTTCAACCGCTAGCGCGTGAGTGCAACTTCTTCGCGCACGGCAGCATTTGAGGTCAGCATGAAAGGTCGAATCATTTTTGGCGTACTGCTGCTCATGTTTGTGGGTCTGCAGTACAAGCTCTGGTTCGACAAAGGCTCGGTGCCGCGCGCCCATGCGTTAGAGCAAGACCTCGCCGATCTCAAAGCCAAAAACGAAGAGGCAAAGCAGAAGAACGCCGTGCTTGAAGCCGATGTGCGTGATCTAGAAAAAGCAGGTGAAGCCATCGAGGAGCGTGCGCGCAGTGAGCTTGGAATGGTGAAGAAGGGCGAGACGCTGATTCAGGTGAAAGAGTTGCAGCCGTCTGCGGCCCCGACCGCTACGGGCTCGACGCCAGTGACGCCAGCAACGTCTGCGAAGAAGCAGTAGCTTTTCATTGAAAGCCATGTTTCATCTGGGCACGAGGTACGTTTCAGCCGTTTGTCGACTTTTAGATGAATTGCATGTCAATCCCCTGTGCAATGGCGGTTTCAGCGAAAAGGTGATGCCGGTTCTGATTGCTTCGGCGCGTCGGAATCGCTGCTACACGCCATGTCTCTGAAATCCATCTCCTCCCGCGACAACCCGCTGATCAAACGATTCGCCGCGTTGACGCGCTCCGCGCCCGCACGCAAGCGCAACGGCCTATGCCTGCTCGAAGGAGAGCATCTGGCACAGAGCTACGTCGCACACATCGGCACGCTGGAAATCATCGCCATTCGGGCCAATCCTGCCACTGCGGCCAACGGCGACGGCAGCGCGCTCACCCCCGCGCAGCAAGCGCTCGTCGAACGCTCGCGCGAGGCCGTGCTGGTCGCGCCAGCGCTGTTCGATTCACTGTCCACGCTCGTGAGCCCCACGGGCCTGCTCGCCATTGCCATCACGCCGCCCGAGCCCGCGCTCGCCACGTCCGGCTTCGTGCTCGCACTGGACGAAGTGCAAGACCCCGGCAACGTAGGCACACTGATCCGCACCGCCGCCGCCGCTGGCGTCCAGCAAGTGTGGCTCTCGCCCGGATGCGCGTTCGCGTGGAGCGTGAAGACGCTGCGCGCCTCGCAGGGCGCGCACTTTCACACGCGGGTGATTGACGGCGTTGACTTGCCCACCGCGCTGGCTAACTTCAAAGGCAGCCGCTGGGCCACGCTACCGCGCGACATTGGCTCGGTAAAAACGGTTTCGCTGTTCGATGCGAGGTTTGGCCTAGATAGCGCGCTTGTTTTGTCCAATGAAGGGCACGGCTTGTCGGACGCCATCATGCCTGCGCTGACGGGTGGGTTGCGGATTCCGATGGCTGCGGGCGTTGAATCGCTTAATGTGGCGACGGCGGGGGCTGTCGTGCTTTACGCGCTAGCGCGGAATCGCGTATCCGGCTAACAATCTGCCGACTTTTGCGTAGTCGTGCTGTAGGCTGGGTGCTTTACACTTGTCAGTTTCATTTATACTACAAAATATGTTTTCATAGTATAAAAATCATGTTCACCGACCTGTCAACAACCGCGCAAACGGCGTATTCGCAGCTAGTCGACGCTTTGCAATCCGCATCCGTCTCGCGTTGCATAGCAGACGTTCCAGGTTCGTTCAACAAGAAATCCATTCGCGGCAAAGACTACTGGTACTACCAGTCGCGCTTGCTCGACGGCTCGATCAAGCAAATTTACCTGGGTCCACACACGGATCGTTTGCAGGCCTTGATCGAAGCGCGTCAGTCGATGCTGTCCAAAGAGTCGCCGGCGACGAAACAAGCCGCACAAATCACGGCGCTAGGCTCGCACGCCGCCGCGCTCGGTTGCGAAACGGTGCTACCACCGCACCTTCGCATCATCAATAAATTGGCCGACGAGGGCTTGTTTCGTGCAGGTGGCATCCTCATCTGCACTCACGCGTTCATCGCTGCAGGCAACATGCTTGGCGTACGCTGGGGCGGCTCTGAGCGCACACAAGACCTTGATTTTGCGCACGCGGGCAAAAGTCTCTCGTTGGCGCTGCGGTCGAACGCGAAGCACGATTGGAACGACGCCATCAGCGCGCTAGAAATGGGCTTCACGCCTGCCAACAGCTTGGACGGTGTGCTCGGTGGCAGCTGGGTGCATCCTACCGACCCAAGCTTCCGGCTGGACTTCGCTACACCCATGGACAGAACAGGCAAAGACCTGATCACCATCCCGACGTTCAACGCGCAATTTCAGGCGCTGCGATATATGGAGTTTTCAATGGAAGGCGTGCAGCAGGCAGCCGTCTTCTCACGCGTCGGCGAACCTTGCCTCGTCACCGTACCCGACCCCGCGCGAATGACCATTCACAAGCTAATCGTCAGTGGCATTCGCAGCGGCACATTCGCGACCAAAGCCAACAAAGACATCGCGCAGGCGGCATCGCTAATCGCGTTTTATGCGGAGCGATCACCGTCGCAAATTGTGGCGGCGTATGAGGATGCGGTGAGTCGTGGGCCTAAGTGGCGAACGGCGTTGAAGACCGGGCTTCAACGATTGCAGGTCACGTTTCCAACGCTCAGGCTCAAAGGTTTATTGCCAGGCCATGCAGTCAATAGTTGATCACGCTCGGCTAAAAGCTAGCGCCACACCTGCCGTTCACGTTCGCACGCACTGCGGCTGCCGTGGTGTAGAGCGCATCGACGGGAATCGAAATCCCGTTAAAAAGTGACATGTCCGCCGCGCCGAGCATCAAGCGGACAAGAATCAGACCATCGACTGTTGCAAACGCTGCTGGTGTCGTGCGTCCAAACACATCGTATTGAACACCGTTGCCAATTGCGCTCTCTATCGACTGCGCGGTAACGCTGCTGCCAAGCGTCAGACCAGCCACCAGAGAGTCACCACGAAAACCTGCGAGGTATCGAGTCAACAGCAGGCCATCTTTCGCCGCAGTCGCGGTCGCATCGCCCGCAATCGACAGCGGGCAGCTACTAACTCGGTCAAAGACGATATTACTCACGACAACACCAGCATCGCTCGAAGCCAGCGCTTTGACGACAACCCGGAAGTCATGAACGCCCGCTTGTATCCGCAGCATCTCAACACCTCCCGAGTTTTTTTAATCTCTAAGGGTTGAATTCCCCGCCGCTTGCGGCGAAGCATTTGTTTCGCTGGCACCGTTCGCAATACCCCGCCCCTTGGGGCGGGGAAATTTATT
>JAYVPF010000100.1:0-7587 GCA_043757535.1 Burkholderiales bacterium | reverse complement strand
AGTGCCGATTCGTCGATTTTGTAGGCGCGCCGCCGGTCGCGCTCCACGGTGGCCAAGCGCGACCGGGGTCGCGCCTACCGTTAAGTGACTGGTATTGGGGCTAGCCCGCAATTAGTTTAATAATCGACTTCTGAAGAAAAAGGCACGTAGCCCTAATGCCACAGTCGTTTCACGGCGAAGCCATATGCCAAAATTCGCAATCTTTAAGCCTTCGCCGTCTTCACGTACGTCGGAGCCCGCCGATGCTTCGTTGCCTGCTCAAACGAATGAGCCATCGCGATCAATTTCGGCTCGCTCCACGCCGTGCCGACAAACGAAATCCCCACCGGCAAACCGCTCACAAACCCGGCAGGCACCGTGATGTGCGGATAGCCCGCGACCGCTGCGGGTGATGAAAACCCGCCGCCGCTGTTATCGCCGCGAATGAAGTCCGTCAGCCAAGCTGGGCTTCCACTCGGCGCGACCAGTGCGTCGAGCTTGTTGTCCAGCAAGGCTTTGTCGATGCCCTCTTCGCGCGAAAACTTCAGGTTGTTGGCGAGCGCGTCGAGATATTCTTTACTGTCGAGCCCGCCCTTGGCTGCGGCGCGCACCATGTGCTCCTGCGCGAAGTGTGGCATCATATGATCGCGATTTTTCTCGTTGAACGCCATGATGTCGGCGAGCGACTTGATGGGCAGATTCGGTGCGAACTCCGCGAGATAAGCCGCCATGTCTGCTTTGAATTCGTAGAGGAGCACATCGTATTCGCTCTGTCCGTATTTGCTCGCGTTCGGCAGCTCAGACAGGTCGATGAGCGTTGCGCCCTGCGCCTTCAACACATCCAGCGCTTTCTCGACGACGGCAGACGCCAGATCGTTACGCCCACCGAACTGGCTGCGCACGACGCCGATGCGCTTGCCCTTAAGCCCGTCACGAACCAGAAATTTTGTGTAGTCAATCGCTTTGGACGACGCGTCTTTTGTTGCCGCATCGCGAACGTCCGTGCCCGCGAGCACAGTGAGCAGCGCAGCCGCATCCGCCACCGTGCGCGCCATCGGCCCGGCGGTGTCCTGCGAATGCGCAATCGGCACGATACCGTCGCGGCTGATCAAACCGAGCGTGGGTTTGAGTCCCACGATGCCGTTCGCCTGCGCGGGCGACACGATGGAGCCGTCGGTCTCGGTGCCCACCGCCACCGCAGCCAGGCTCGCTGCGATAGCCGCACCCGAGCCCGAGCTGGAGCCGCCGGTGTTGCGATCCAGCGCGTACGGGTTCCGCGTCAGTCCGCCACGAGAACTCCAACCCGAAGTAGATCGCGTCGAACGAAAGTTCGCCCATTCCGACAGATTGGTCTTGCCCAGAATCACCGCGCCCGCCTCGCGCAACCGCGTCACAACGAACGCATCGCGCGGTGCCCGAGCGCCCACCAGTGCAAGCGAGCCCGCTGTCGTCTGCATCGCGTCCTGTGTGGCGATGTTGTCTTTGATCAGCACAGGAATGCCGTGCAGCGGGCCGCGCACTTTGCCCGCCTTGCGCTCACGATCCATCGCGCGTGCAATGCTGATGGCGTCCGGGTTTAGCTCGATGACGGAGTTGATGCGCGGCCCGGATTTGTCGATGGCGCGGATGCGTGCGAGATAGTCACGCACCAGCGCCAGCGAGGTCGTCTTACCGGCTTGCATCGCCGCCTGTAGCGACGCGACATCGGCTTCGACGATGTCAAGGGTGGCAGTGAGTTTTGTGGCGGTTATTGTGTTGCTTCCGATTGCGGTTGCTGATGCTGCAATTGCTAACGCCGCAGAGGATTTCAGGAATTTTCGGCGGGTGGGTTTCATGATGATCTCGGGTGTTGCTTGCCTTTGATTTCATCATGACAATCGGCTCGCGCAACGAAAAATGTCCACGGCGTCATCCTCGGCGAAAGCCGGGGATCCAGCAGATGGCACACGAAGTGGATGCTTGTCGCAATAGACGTAGCGACCTTCTAGATTCCCGCCTGCGGCGAGAATGACGGCACTATTGGAGCACTCTGTGAATACTGATCGCGTTCTTACAATAAACGAATGGTACGACGGGCCTCGTTTGGGGATCGCCGAATTGACTGGCATTCCGCATGTTTATGAAGCGGAGTTCGACCACAGCATGGACGAATATGGCGATACATTCTTCCTTTCCCCAGTTGAACCCGAACTTCTTGCGCTCGTCCTCGAGGACTGGGACATTTGGCTTCGTTGGAATGATGCATACAAAAGCGGCCGAGCACCTCTCGAATCGCACCCGGCGCTCCCGCACGAACGAAGGCGACACGAAGAGCTCCGTATTGCAATCGGCGACCGCCTCAAGATTGATCCCGCGAATCGTTCGTATTTCAAAGGAAAGTTCGGCAAGAAGCCTGCTACTCCCGATTGGGCCGGATTCACCGTCGAGTGGCTACGACCGTAACGGTCCAAAACCTCCGACCGAGTGTTTGGAGCGGGTGAAGGGAATCGAACCCTCGTCAGTTGCTTGGGAAGCAACAGCTCTGCCATTGAGCTACACCCGCGTTGCTGCAATTATGGCAACTTTGCCGTCGCGAGCACGGGTGCGGTAATCTCCGCACTTCGCAAAATCCGCTTTCCACGTATGAAGTCCATTTCAACATTTCTCCTCGCCGCATTTCTGAGCGTCTGTGCCTTTGCCGCCGATGCACCCGTTTACGATGAATCAGCTGACGCACAGGCGCAGGTTTCGCAGGCGCTTGCGAAAGCCAAGGCCGACAACAAGCAGGCGTTGATTGTGTTCGGAGCCAACTGGTGCGGCGACTGCAAGATGCTGGACAGTGAATTCAAGAAGCCTGCACTGAAGACGTTGCTTGACGCGAATTACGTCATAGTAAAAGTCGACGTCAACCGCTTCAACAAGAACCTTGACGTAGTGAAGCCGTATGGCGACGTCATCAAAAAAGGCATTCCCTCCATCGCAATTGCCACGCCCGCGAACCAGCTGGTGTATGCAACCAACGGCGGTGAATTGGCTGATGCGAGGAAAATGGGGGAAGCTGGCGTCGCTGAGTTCTTTCGGGAGTTGGTTGCCCGCAAGCGACGGGGTTAGCGCTGGCCCGGCCTTTGTCGGAGCGGCTCCGCCGCGACCCTGCTTCACTCAATCGCCGGTCGCGGCAAAGCCGCTCCTACAAAAATTTTGGCCCCCCGAGACCGCGTTTGCCCAAACGCTGGAAAGCCCATTTTGACGATCCCCAATCCCGCCAGCAACGAACCCATTCGTATCTCAAAAATCTTAGCCCAGCGCGGCATTGCGTCGCGCAGTGAAGCCGATCGCATGATCGAAAAAGGGTGGGTGGCGGTGAATGGTTTTGTGGCGATTCCGGGTGACCGCGCGGCTCCGGACGCGGAGATCACGCTGTCGACCGAAGCGCATGCGCAACTGGACGACACGCTCACCGTGATCATGAACAAGCCGCGTGGATTTACGTCGGCGGCGGATGAGTTCGGCGGTGCGCCTGCGATGACTTTGCTCACGTTTCAAAATTACTTCACGACGGCACCGAGCACTCCCGGTGGGCCACAAGCACCCAGGCTTCCGGGTAGCGGGTTACGCGTCGCGGGACGCTTGTCGACGCGTGAGATGGGCCTCGTTGTTTTCACCACGGACACGGCGCTCGCTCGTCGCCTTGCCGCCACTGATGTTGAAGAAACCTGGCGCATCGACTTCCGCGAAGCGCCACCCGACGATGCGGCTGAAATCATTTCGAATGCGCTGCATAACGCAGTACGTGTCACGAACGATCCCGACAATGCAAACGCGTTGCTGCTCACCACGCCGTCGCTCGCTAAAGGCATCCTCTCCTCCATCTGCGACGGGCAACACTGGCGCACCGATTTAACGCGCATTCGGCGCGGTGAAATCACGCTCGGCGATGTGCCGTCCGGCCGTTGGCGAGTGCGCTAGCGGACGATTCATGGAAGCGTCAACACACACCAGCGGACGCATTCTGCTCGCCCCCATGGAGGGCCTGCTCGACTTCGTGTTGCGCGACATTCTGACGCGCGTTGGCGGTGTGGATCGCTGCGTGTCGGAGTTCATTCGCATCACCGAGCGGCTGATGCCTGCCCGCACTTTTATCCGCATCATGCCCGAGCTTTTGAACGGTGGCTGCACGTTTTCGGGTGTTCCCGTACGCGGGCAATTGCTTGGCTCTGATCCTGCCTGCCTCGCAGAAAACGCAGCGCGTTTAGCGGAACTCGGCTCGCCTGGCATCGATCTCAATTTCGGTTGTCCGGCCAAAGTCGTGAACCGTCATGGCGGCGGCGCGATGCTTTTGGAAACGCCCGAGTTGGTGAGCCAGATCGTCTCTGCCGTGCGCCGCGCTGTGCCCGCGCACATCCCCGTTTCAGCGAAGATGCGTCTCGGTTTCAACGACGATACTCGCGCTGAGGAATGTGCGCAGGCCATCGCCGCCGCCGGAGCGGCAGAACTCGTTGTGCACGCTCGCACCAAGGCGCATGGCTACCGCCCGCCCGCGTATTGGGAGCGCATCGCTGACATCCGCGCCGCCGTCAACATTCCGCTCATCGCCAACGGTGAAATCTGGACGGTCGCCGATGCGCTACGTTGCCGCGAAATTTCCGGTTGCGAAGACATCATGCTCGGCCGCGGCATGGTGGTTGACCCCGGTTTGGCGTGGGCGGTGCGTGCGGCAACCAGTTCCGTTCGCTCTGAGCCAGTCGAAGGGTTCGTTGCTCCGCACGTGCCGTGGCAAACACTGCGTCCTCTCCTCAACGATTTTTGGGCACTCGTAGCGACCCGAGTTGAACGCAAACATCGCGCGGGCCGACTCAAGCAATGGCTAAATTTTTTGCGACGTCGCTATCCGGAAGCGGAAACGGCGTACGCCGCGCTGCGCAACATCAACGACCCCACATTGATTGACGCGTGGCTGCGCAACGCTGGCGCAGCACCCCGCGTTGAAATCAGTGAACCGGAAACTGTATTCGCTTGACGCATACACGACGCACCGAACAGCAATTGGTTACATTTCTCGTGCGACAACAGTCAGTGCTGATGTTCAATTGCACCTCATGAATTGTCGCTTTCACCGATGCATCATCGCGCTCTTGAGCGCTGTGCTTTTGCTCGCAGCACAATCCGCACAGGCCATCGAAACCGTCACAGTGATCGAGTATCAAAGCAGAGCCTTGACGCGCACTTAGTCACAGCGCGACCAAACGAGCAGACATTACTCGACGGAGCAGCAGGATCAACCGCGCCGAAACGCGCTTCGCTGCCAGCGCAGCGACGGACGCAACATCCAACCAGACGCGCGTTTGCCGCTTCTACATTTCAGGCGTTTAGCACTTTGTCAGCTTGCATTTTCACAGCGCGGAAAAGACGGACGGTACGCTGCGACAAACCAATCGGCGAAACGGTTTCAGCGTTGAAGACTACGACTTTGCGGTGACAGCCACCGACGCGACAGGCGCGTGTTCCATGGCCAACAAGGCGTCGACTTACTGAGTCGTTCGTACAGCCACCAACGGCAAAACAGTCAACCACTGCTACATCACCAGCCTCACCGAATGCAACAAAATGATCGCACTCCGCGTCTCTTCTCAGGCAAAATAAAGAGGTAATGGATGCACTTGTTTCTCCAAAAATTCTTGTCTGGGCTCGCAAAACTGCCGGTCTCTCGTTGGCCGAAGCGGCAAAAAAGGCAAGCATCTCGCTCACAAATCTTGAGTTAGCAGAGCATGGTGCCGGTCACGTTTCGACGACACAGCTTGAGAAACTAGCTAACGTATACAAACGCCCGCTGGCTGCGTTTTACTTGCCGGAGCCCCCCGAACCTCCGATTGCGCTTCCCGATTTTCGGCGCTTGCCCGGCGGTGCTGGGCGCGAAGTCTCGCCTAGCCTCACGCTCGAATTGCGACGTGCACGTCAACGCCGTGAAGAAACATTAAAGCTTGCGAACGAGTTAGAGGAAGATTTGCCAGCGTTCGGTGTTCGTTTCTCTCTGGATGATTCGGTCATTCGCGCGGCGGCTGCACTGAGACAAGCGTTAAATGTTTCGTTCGATACACAGCGCGCTTGGCGCAGCAGCGATAAAGCGCTGAAAGCCTGGAAAACAGCGGTGGAGCGGGCTGGTGTTTTGGTTTTCGAAATGAGTCGCGTCCCGGTATCAGAGGTACGGGGCGTGGCAATAAACTACGACACATTGCCCGTGATCATCCTCAACGGTGCCGATGAACCTTCAGCGAGAACGTTTTCACTTTTTCATGAGCTTGCGCATATTGGGCTAGGCGTGTCCGCAATTGACGACGGGTCAGACGCGCAACTGGGACTCAATGATCATGAACGTCGAGTTGAGATTTTCTGCAATGCGGTTGCCGCTGAAATACTTGTTCCTGAATCAGCGATTCGAACACTGATTGATCGCGTTCCAGATGTCGGAGCCGTGGAAGAAATTGTGTCGGTCGCTAAGGGATTTTCCGTGTCAAGAGATGTAATCGCGCGCCGACTGTTGACGCTTGGTCGAATAGGATCGCAGCGATATTCGGAATTGCAAGAACAATTTCGCGTTGACTACGCGGCCTTTCTTGTTGAGAAAAAGAAAAAGTCTTCAGGCGCGCCAAGCCCTACAGTAATTCAGGCTAGAAACTTGAGTCGTACCTTATCGCGGCTAGCGTTGAACGCTTACGAACAAGACCAGCTGTCTCTAAATGGTGTTAGTGAGATTCTCGGCGTACGCGCGCGTGCTGTGAACGATTTCCGTGAGATCGTTCGCCGCGAGGTGGCTTCGTGAAGTATTGCTTTGACACCAGCTCGTTCATCCATGCATCACTTCGCGCCTATCCGCCACTGAATTTCCCATCGTTTTGGAAGAATCTTGACGCGTTGATCCAAGCTGGAAACGTGACTTGCCCAAAAGCTGTTTTGACTGAACCGGAAAAGAAAGATGATGAGCTCCTCAAGTGGGCGAAGACGCACTCGAAAGTGCTGATCGTGGAGCACGATCAACCAATTCAAACTGCGGTCAGCGCGATCATGGCAGACCCTGTTTTGCAGAAACTGGTTGACATCAACCGGGATAGGTCGGTAGGCGATCCGTTCGTCGTAGCCACAGCCAAAACGCGTGGACTCATACTCGTGACTCAGGAAGACTATGGGAAGAAAACAGCGGTAAAAATTCCAAACGTTTGCGACGCTTTGGGCGTCACGCACATCAAGCTAGTTGACCTCATCATCGCTGAAAAATGGGTGATGTAGTTCGCGATACTTCTGAATCTCCTTAGCGTGGGAGCAAACGGTAACAGCGTGCTGCCCATCTCGGCTCTACCGCTCATCACCCTCACGCGGTGCAACACCACCCTTGCGCGTGAGGATGCGTTTGAACGCGGCCAAATCTGCGCGCCCTTTGCGTTCGGCGAAGTAGTTGGCGGTGCTCAACACAGCCAACTTTTCGGCTACTGCCTTGGCTACGAACTGGTTGATGCTGATGCCTTCTGACAGTGCCATTTTTTCGACAGCGGCCTTGATGGAGCGCGGCAGGCGAAGCGGGTAAGTTGCGGTTTCACTCATGGATCATCCTTTGTTTCGCTGCAATATTCGACGCTT
>JAYVPF010000099.1:0-7609 GCA_043757535.1 Burkholderiales bacterium | reverse complement strand
CCACTTTCATGATCTTCGGCGGCGTGCTGGTGTTCTCGGCGTTGTTTGCGCTGTTGCACGATGTGACCGATAGCTGGCGCGTGCCGTTTGTGGTGTTTTGTTTGCCGGCCGGGGTGATGGGGGTGGTGCAGTTGGTTTATGCGCGGCGCTAATGGCAGCAGGTAAACTAAACTCCTTCCTTCATCGTATCGAAAGTTCGCCATGTCGATCGACGCAGCGCTCACTCCCGGCCACAAACGTCGGCTCGCCAGACTTGCCAAGGAGGCAGGTTGTGCGCCTCAAGATTTGCTCGATGACGTATTCAAATTTGGTTTCGACTTTGTCGAGCAAGACATTCGCGAGACGAACCAGGGACTCGCCGAACTGGCGGCAGGCAAGGGCATTCCCCACAGCCAAGTGATGGCCGAAGCCCGCGCCATCATCGAGCGCCACGCCCGAAAGCAAAAAGCCGCTGCATGAGTGGATGCCGAGCGCGCGCAGAGCCTATCTGCGGTCGCTCGAATACATCGCCAACGAAGACGCAAACACCGCACGGCTGGTGGCAGAACGCGTGGCCCACTCGCTCGAATTGATCGAAACCAACCCGCAAATGGGCACCCCCGCGCAAGGTGGACGCGTGAGGCGCTATCCCGTGCCGCGCGCCGGGCACGGCTTCGATTACCGCGAATCAGTGGGTGGGATCAAAATTTTGCGTTGGTATCGGCAGGCGCAGAATTTGAAGCGATAGCCATACGCCTGTGGCTCGAACCCGCTGAGCACTTCGAGTCGCGCGCGGCTCACAACGCTTCACTGAAGATACCCCACCTGAAACAGGTACACTGGTTTTCTGAAACGCCGAAAGGAGTCCGCCGTGTCTCTCGCGATTGATATCGTCAAACTAGCTCCGTCAGAGCGGCTGGATTTGCTCGGGCAGCTCTGGGACAGTCTGACCACGGCACCGGGTGCGTTGCCGCTTACCAGCGCACAACGCGACGAGCTGGACCGCCGCCTCGATGCCCCCGACCACGAAGGCCCATCTGGCATCCCGTGGGAAGATGTGATGCAGCGGATTCGCAGCCGCAGCCTTTAATGCGCGTGCTGGTTCGCGCTGCGGCGGCGGCGGATATAGACGAGGCGTTTCTTTGGTACGAGCAGCAGCGCGTGGCACGGCGTTGAAGCGACCGATCAGCGTCACGCTGTTGGGCCGCGCAGTCCAGCAGAACGAATAGCGCCGGAGCGCTACCCGCCCTTCGCCCCTCGCCCCTTGGTTTTCGGATCGTCCTTCAACGGCGGACTGGCTGCGCGCGGCGGCTCGTAGGCGGGCGCAGCAGTGCGTGCGGGAGCCTGCACCGGCTCCTGCGCCACCACCACCGGCTTGGGTGCTTCAATGATCGTCACCGTCGTTTTGCTCTCACCCGGGCAGCCAAAGGTCGAGCCATCGCGCCCGCCTTTGGCGATGATGGTGTAAGTGCCGGGCTGGCTGTACGACTTCATGAAGCTGCGCGGAAAGCGGTCGCGGCTCTCACTCATTTTGGTCACGTCAACATCGCCGTTGCCGTATTCGACCCGCAGCCCGCAAATACTTTCGTCCTCGCCATCGACCGTCACTTTCACCTGCTGGCCGGTTTGGGCCGAACGCGGCTCAACCTTCACTCCGCTAATGCTGCCCCCAAAAGCCACAGCGGACAGCGCGAAAAGCGCTGCGCCAGCAGCACAAGCAGCGGCGCGTTTTGTTTGAAATGTTTTCATGTTCGCCAGTCTCACAATCACAAGTAAACGCAACGACCTTCGAGGCCCTTGCCACGCACATAAGTGAGATCAGTCGCATAGGCGGGCTGTCTGCAAGCAAAAAACTGCACGCCGGTTCCGCCGCGAGTATGGTTTGCATCGTAGCTATTGGCGCTGATCAATCCGCCACCGCTAAAGCCTTGTTTCATTCTCGCGCAATTAAACAAGGCATGATCGGTAAGAACACCTTTCTTCGGATTCTCAACGCAATACCCATAGCTAATCGCGTATCCACAGGTGTTTTTGAAGCCGCCGACGATGGGCTTAAAGTCAGCGGCAAGGCACTCATGCGCCTGTGCCGCAGGGTCGTGCATCCGCTTGCCTCTACGCTGCGCTTCTGCATCCGCCCGCGCCTGGGTCTGTTCCGATCGCTTGCGCTGCGCTTCCGCCTGCTCCTGCAGGGCCTGTTGCTCGCGCGCGCGCTGCTGGCTTTCTTGAGATTGGGATTGAGTGCGTTGAGATTGCGCCTGACGCTGCGCGTCCGCCCGAGCCTGCGCATCGCGAGCACGTTGCTGACTTTCTTGGGTTTGGCCGGGGTTTGGGGTAGTCTGGGTGGCAACCGATTGCCCAGAACTATTAACGCGGCTTGCTGATTTTCTTCCTGTTATGTGTTCCGCAATGCACTGATTTAATTGAGCTCTTAAACCGTTGTATCTCTTCTCAAACTCTGTCAGCAGTTCTTGGGGCTCAGTGTCTCTCCCCCTTAAAAACTGATCAACGGTGTACGAATTATCCGGTCGTGCGTACCACGCTGGACCGTAATCTTTCCAAATAGCTCGGCAACCATAAAAGCTAGGATAAGACCGCTTTCCGGAACTGTCTGCCACATTTTGCTGATAGGCTTGAAATACCGGCTGACAAAATTTATTGCATTGCTTTGGAAAATCTGCCGGAACGTCCGTCTGATCAGCAGCTTGACCAAATGCGACTTGACCAAACACCATCCCCAAAAACCAAAAAATCGATGCCAGAAAGGCAGCTGGTTTTCGTTTAGCGCGCTGCTTTGCGGCGCGCGCTGCCGCGATGGCGCCTGTTAGTGCCGCGCGACCACCATAGGTCCGCCCCGCTACGCTCGCCGCATTGGGAGCATGGATCGAAATTTGCGCAGCGTGGCTGCGAAAAGAGCTTTCGCACCAATTGGCGATATTTTTCATTCCCCTCATTTCACCCACTCCTTCAAAGCGGTATCGCACCCAAAGCCGAGTGCTTGCGTTGACCAGCGACTTGCTTCCTTCCACGCCAACTCAATGGCCTGTTTGTTCAGTTTGGCGACGCCTTCGTCTAAACCGGGCAGCTTTGCGGGGAACAGCGTGCTGCCGTCGTCCGACTTGTCGTTCGCGTCGCACCACAGCTTTGCCTGTTGCAACCGCCAGGTGGACGTCGCCTGGTTGATGCCACCCATTTTCTTGCCGCTGCCGGCGAGCCTTTGCAAATAGGCGGCTTGTGCAAGCGTGTTGCGGCTGATGCTGACGCCTTCGTTATTTTTCCCACTGACAAGGGCAGTGGCAAGCGCTGTCTTGGCGGGCTGCGGGGGAATACTCGCGCCAACTTGGGCAGCCCATCCGTTTAGTGCTGCGCCGCTGGGCAGTATGGCGGCGTTGCAAGTCAAGTAGGCTTTGAGCTTGGCTTGCTCTGCCTTTACCGCAAGCGAATCCGTTTGGCTGGGCTTGTTTGCTGCGGGACTGTTGAGAGCCTGCATGTTCGACGCATGTGCGACCGGTAGCCAAACTAGATCGTCACAGGTCTGGGGAGCGGCAGCGAATGCTGGTTGGCACAACGCGGCCCCCAGCACTGCCATTGCTATGTTGGGTATTGTTTGCATTAGGTTCATCGTCGAGGGAGATTGTAAATTGATTGGCGGCATTCGATGTTTGCAGCAAGAGCGCGCGCAGGAAGATTTTGCATGCCTCAGCCGTCACCCAAAACGATGAAGTCTTTTTCCGCGAGCGAAGCCATGCGCGAACACACTTCGTAGCCGTTGCGGTTGCCGTCATCGTTGGTGTTGCCCTCAATGGTGCTAAAGGTGTTGCCGTTGAACTGAAAGCCAAAGCCGGTGTGGGTCCAGTCGTCTGGCGTACGCCGCCGCAAAAAGATGAAGCACTCGCCCAACTGTGTGGCGGTAGCGCGCCCCGCAGCGATGTCGGCACCGGCCACAAACCGGCCGGCCTTTTTCGCTTGCGCGGCGAGGCTATCGCACGAAAAGCTGCCAGGCACCGGGAGCGGCGCGCCGAGTTGCAGCGCGGCCTGCTTGAGCACAAACGTGATAAAGCCAGCGCACCAGTACCATTGCGGGCCGTCGTTACCGTCCATGTAGGCACGCACCCAAGGGCCGGCGTTGTCGCCACCCAATTCAACCGGATGCAACTTGAGATGCTGCTGTGCGGTTTTCAGGCAGGCGCGTGGCAGGCTTCTGCCGGGTGCGGCAGTGTCTGCGACAGCACTCGCCAGTGGCGCGGTGAGTGACACCCAGGTGACGGCGTCGACCGTGCCGCCAGCGCCGAGGCCAGACTTGGCGCGAAATGCGGTGACCGCACGCTCGGTTGCGTCACCAAAATCGGCGTCGATCATGGTGGCGAAACCGTGATAACTCAGCCACTCTTGCGCGCGCTTGACGGCGATGCCGCGCTGGCCGCGCTTGAGGGTTGCGGGGGTTTTGAGTTCGGCTTTGAGGGAGGTGGGGTATTGGGTCGGGTTCATGATAACGGGCTTTTTAAACGGACGAGTGGCAGGAGAGTGACTTCTGGAGCGGTTCTAAGACTAGTGATTGCCTGAGAGGCGCTTACACCAACGGTCTTGGCCCAATAGTCTGGCAACATTTTTTGCCCGCTGGGTGCCGGACTCAATCCAGCCCCAGTGCATGCAACTGCGTGGAGAGCTTGTTTGCAAGCAAGGCGTAACCGTGCTGGTCAGGATGAATTTCATTGATCCAGTCGCCCGACAGTTTGGTGTCACCAGGCTGGGCGGGAGCAATCGTGCCGGTGGTGCGCACCACGTGAACGTTGTTGGCTGGATCGTCCAGCGTGAGCAGCGCCGCAGCCAACTGGTCATAAACAGTCTTCGTCAACGCACCGTACAAATCCGGCGGCACTGCGGCAGCACGCACAGCAGGCCATAACCACGGCCCCACAGCAGCGTGGCCGAAAAAGGTAGCCGGCGCGTTTCGCGGCGTCGGATAGTCGTAGGTGTGCAGCACGATGGGCGTGTTGCGATTCGGTGTGCTGGCGCGATAGGTGATGATCCGTCGGAAGCCGGCCAGCACATCGCCGGTGAGCGCGGTCAGCGCCGCGGCGTTGATGTACGAGGCCGGCAGATCCGGCGCGCCGGGCGCGCGCGCCTGGATGATGCCGGGCACGCCGCCACGCGTCTCCAGCGCGTCGATCAGATCGTTGCCGCCGCCGGATAACAGTATCGCGCTGTACTTTGCCGCGCGCAGTTCGTTGGCGAACAGCGCGTTCGACGCCATGTCGCCCATGTTGCGGATCACGTCGCCGCTGAAAGCGCAACTGACCACCACCGATTTCTGGTTGAACTGCAATTGTTCGAGCAGGTTCGACGAGGGATCAAGATTCATGTGGCCCCAGGCGAACCAACTGTCGCCCTCGGCGAGCAGGTGGTTGCGATAGAGGCCGAAATCGACCGGCTCATCGTTGAACTGGATGTTGACTACGCGGGGTTTGGCCATGTTATTGCTCCGGGGAAATGGGTGTGACTACGAGCGACAGTCGGAAGGATTAACCTGCTTGCATAAGCGCGCCGCACATACCACTGGCGCGCCCGGGTGGGTCAGGTCTTGCATAGCTCCGTCCCGGCTTTAATGTCGGTAACCGCCTTGATGAGATTCTTGGCATGCTGTTCGCTGGGGAATTCTTTGGCCGGTTTGATTGCACCCAGGATCGCGTCCACCAGTTTCCTCGCGTTGACTGCCTCGTCCTGCTGCCAGCGAATGTCACTGGCAATTCGGTTGGCAGCGCCCCTCAAGCGCGCCACTTTGGCGGTGATCTCCGGTTTTTTCGCGTCAACCGCGGTATCGAATTCTGCGAGTGCAACCGACAGGTCAGCGGTAGCGGCTTTCGCCGGTCCATCGCATTTGACAAGTGCGGCGACCAGCGCAGCACTGGTGGCCGCCAAGCCCAAGGGGATAGCCTCGACTTGCACTGCGGTGGTAGCTGCACCCGCTTTGAGCAGTGCCGCGACCGCAGGCCCGGCGGTGGCCGCGAATGGTTCGATTTCCGTCTTCATCAGCGCGACTTCGCTGACGACCTGCGCCACCGCTGCTTTCTGCAAGCGCACCAGGTCAACACTTGCAGTCACTTCGGGGTCGAGCGATGTCACGTCAATTGGCAGATAGCCAACGACGCTCGCTTGCGCCTGATTGAAGTGCCGCGAACTTTGGATAAAGCGCGCTTTCGCTTCGGAGAACGCTGTGTCCTTGCTTAGATCAGCGTCGGTCAATTTGTCCAGCGATATACCTTTCATCGCTGCAAGCAGCATGCGCGCCTGCGTCATATCGGTTTCGGCGCGCCGCGCCTGATCACGCAGTACCAGCGCTTTAGTCTCATTGGTTCCCTCCTTAAGCGCTTGCCGCATACCATCCATGAACGAACAGGAGTAGTGGTACTCCACTGCGTCGGACAAGGCGAGCGGGGTCGGGTACTTTTCGACTGGCTTGAGGAACAACTCACGCAAGCCGGCGCGCTTCAACGCCCTGGTCTCGACGATTTTGGTGTGGATCGCCGGAACCAGAATCGTCTTATAGACTTCGTCGTTAATCAATGAACGCTCGGCGCTGCTGAAAAAACCCAACGCAGCGAAATTGCTTTTGGCCCGCACCCCCGACACCACCGAAGCCGCACCCGCAAACAGACTGGTCAGCGAACCCAGGATTACGTTATAGGCGGCATCGTTGACATACATTGATTTGAGGTGATCGTTGCAAGCCACGTCAGAGCGGGTAATGATTTCGTACATCACGTTGTTTCTGCCAGCCTGGCAGTTAGAGTTAGTCGAACCCGCCGCTTCAAAGCAGCTTTGGTCGATGAATTTTTGCGCCACCAATGATCGGCGGAGTTTTTCCACCTCGGACGGTTTGTCGGTCGTGTCAGATGTGATGTTGGCGACTGAGTAGTCGTTATCTTGGAACGGGTTCAGAATGCCGCAACCGCTTGCCAGCATTGCAGTAGCCAGACTCAGATAGATTTTGACTGTCTGCATGGCAGTTGCGCGCGCGCAGCTTCGAAATATTTTGTCGTTTGTGCTTGTCGGTTTAAAACTTGACGTGCTCATGGCAGGCCCCGTGTCAAAGTGGAAGTGGCATTTCGCAGACTTCGCATGTTGCGTGGCAGCCCTAACGCGCGCCATCCGCTAGGAGTCTTGCTGCGCGCGGTTCATCGGTCTAGCGCATACCGCCAATGGTCGTGCCCCGCACTAGCCAAAAGTCGTAGTTGCCGAGATATTCAAACTTGCGCCCGTTGATTTGTTGCACAATCGAACGCATAAATTTCAGACTGAAATGCGGGGAGCGAGTGCGCGGATTAATTGTTGATGACCACGGTTTGTTCAGAGAGGGGTTAAAGCTCTTGCTCGAGCAGACTGCGCCGGATTTTTTCTTTGATCAATGCGCGGATGTGCCGGAGGCGCTTGAACTGCTGCGCCAGCACGGCCATCGATTGGTGCTGCTCGATTGGAACCTGGGCGACATATCGGGGCCAGAAGCGCTGAAACAGGTTCGTGAAGCTGCCCCGCTCGCTCGCGTGATCGTGGTCTCCGGCGAAAACAACAGCGAGACGGTGCTGGCCGCAATCGACGCCGGCGCCAGCGGATTCATTCCCAAGACCGCCTCGCC
>JAYVPF010000098.1:0-28199 GCA_043757535.1 Burkholderiales bacterium | reverse complement strand
GCCAGCGCCGCGCATTTAGCGGCGTGACATGGCGCTCTCCGTACTGAAAGGGTGCCAGACTGGCGCTACGTCAACGGCAGCTTTATCAATCGATCCACGTTGTGCGGCGCAGTATACGGCAGTCCTGAGCCCCAATCCCGCCCCGTTCGCTTAATAAAAAAGAGTTCATGTTAGGTAAAAAGGGGCAAGCGACACAATTCGGCGCTCTCAAGCTTTGATCGAAAAAGACCCACAAGCATCACTGCCGATTTCACGCCAACGATGGTGCCGTCTTTGCCCACGCGCATGGACATCACGCCGGACAAATCGGGATGAAAGGTTTATTAAGCCAACAGAATTGGAGCCTGACTTCATTCCGCCGCCTTTATTCCTCGTGCATGCGATTTTTCAGCAGGAAGCAGGGTAAACAGCCGTGGGCTGTCAGCGCGACTTTGAAGGCAGCAACTCTTAAGTGAAAGCACCACTACATTAGGGCTAGCGGTCAATTTGTCGAATAATCGGGTTCATGCATAAAGCGGGCTGTAGCCCCAATGCAGTGGTCATTTCAGGGTGAAGTTGATAAAAAAAATGAACTAAAGGTGAGCCTCTTTAAATCATCACGAAAGCGATCAGTCACGGCTTTGCTTCTGCCGCGCAGACAACTACGGTCGACTCAGCGACTTCTTCAGAAATGCCTCAAACCGGCTGTAAAACTCCACGCGGTTTTCGAGCTTGGCGTAACCGTGTCCCTCGTCGGATTTGACCATCCATTCATAGGGTTTGCCCAGTTTATCCAGTGCGTCGCGCATGCGCTCGCCGTGAATGATCGGCACCCGACGGTCTTCCCCGCCGTACGCCATGAACACTGGCATCTTGATCTTGTCAGCATTCTGAGCGGGCGAAGTGGCGCGCAATTGCGCCTTGTCGCGATCAGCGTTGCCTACCATGACGGGCAACAGGTAGCGGCTGAAATCACTGTCGCTGACGTCCGACCAGGTGACCGAATGAAAAAGCTGCAAGTCGGTGACGCCGACATAATTGATGCCACACTGGAACAGCTCAGGCGTTTTGACCAAAGCCTGCATCGCCGCATAGCCACCGTAACTCGCGCCGTAAATGCACATACGCTTGGGATCGGCAATGCCCTGCTTCACAGCCCATAGCGCGGTGTCGGTCATGTCGTCCTGCATCGCAAGCCCCCACTGCTTGAAGCTGGCCAGCAAATGCTTGAGCCCCATGCCCATCGTCCCGCGAAAATTTGGCTGAATGACGGCATAGCCGCGCGAGGCGAAAAATTGCGCCTCCGCATCCCAGCCCCAGCTATAGCCCGGCACCCAAGGGCCACCGTGCGCGATGACGAGCAGCGGCAAGTTCTTCGCGGGCACTCCGCGTGGAAGCGTTAGCAGCGCCGACAGCGCTAAGTCATCGCGTGCCGCAAATTTCACGATGCGCGATTCGGCCATGTACGCTGGCGTGATCCACGGACGCGCATCGATCAGAAACTCCAGCTTCCGGGTGCGAAAGTCGATCAGGTACACCGTGCCCGGATTTCGGTCGGAATACGAGAACACCAGCAAACGCTTGCTTTGTTCCGGTGGCGTGAACAAATTCACGGCGTTCGGCAATGCGGCGTCAATTTGCTTCTGCATCGCGGCCCAGGTTTCGTCAAGCCAGATAACGGCGCGGCGCTCACCAGTGTAGGCAGCACCGACCAGCCGTTTCGCGACTGGGTCGAATACCGGGTGTGACATGTCGGCGTCGTCGCGACTGGCCAGCACTTGCTGGGTCTGCCCGCGCTCGTCGAGCTTGATTAACGCTGCGGTAAGCCTCGGCCCAGTTGCAGACAGCGCACCAGACTTGTCGCGATAGCCCAAACCGATCACGGCGCCGTCATAGCTGATCGCGACGGCACTGCTGGACGGTTCCCGAAAATCGCCTTCAAACCATTTCGTCGAGGGAGACTTTTCGTCGCCGCGGTAGAACGTTCTGGCGGTCATGGCCTTCGCCGACGTTGCCGCACGCGGCTGACCTTCGCGATCCAGCGCCCACGACTGAACATCACCCGGATTATCGAAGCTCAGCAACGTTTTTCGCACAGTTCGCGTATTCAGGCGATAGACGTCGCTGCTGTCGAAACTGCGCTCGTTACTGGCGACGATCACATCATCTGATCCGTCGTTTAGCGTCTGCGCTACGCGAGTGTACCGGGGGCGGACGATGATAGAGCTACCGTCGCCGAGCGGTAGCGCCAGTCGGCGGGCGGCGCTGCCATCGCGATCAACGGCAAACAGCCCACCGGTCCGCCATGGACGGACACTTGCCAACGGGTCGTACACATTGCCGGACACGAATACCAAACGCTGCGAGTTCACCCAATTGAACTCCACGACATCTGCCCCAGGCAAGGTCGCGACGAGCTTCGACGTGCGCGTTTCAAGATCAATGACGGCGAGCCCCAGACGGTTGCCACCGCGCGCGAGAAAGGCGAGGAAATTGCCGTCGGGCGAGATCTCCGGTCGCAAAACATCTGGCAGTCGGAAAAAATCCTGCGCCGCGATTGAGGCAGCGGGCGGCAGATTTGCGCCGCCAGTTGGCGACTGTGCGCGCACGAAGTCAGGCGCGCCTAACAGCGCTACGGCCGCGGTACAAGACAGCAGCACGCCCGCGTGGACACCGAGCCATCGGCACAACATCGCAAACATTCCCTCGCTACCCCTGCTCATGCCGCTAGTCTCGTCCGCTAACCACGTATTCCGAAGCGATTTGCGACAGACAACGAAGAGCGCTGACGAATTACGACTGAGTGCGCCTTGCGCCTACATCTGCTTGAACAGATAAAAAAAGTGTCGGCTCACACCAATTTTTTCAGTTGATCCGCGCAACACGATGGAATGTTTCTCCACGCCGTCGCGCGTAATTTTGGCGATGCGGCGCACGTTGACAACGGCGCCGCGATGCACTTGCCAGAATATCGCGGGATCGAGTCCGTCGGTCAGCTCTTTAAGCGGTGTTCGAATGAGAACATCCTCGGTGTCGGTCACCACGCGCGTGTACGTGGTATCCGACTGAAAAAAGATCACATCGTCCACCGGGAACACGCGCACATCCTGTCCGACCAACGCCTTGATCCACTTGATTCGCTCCGTGCTGTTGGGCTCGCGACTGTTGATCAGGTGCGCCACGGGCGTCACATCATCGGGCAGCTCATCGACGTTATCGACGAGTCGTTGCAGTGTGACCGCAAGCCGATCTTGCTCGATCGGTTTCAACAAATAATTGACCACGCCGCGCTCGAAAGCTTCAATGGCGAAGTGGTCATACGCGGTACAAAAAACAATCTTCGCACCGTCGCCAATTTCGCTAACGACTTCAAGGCCCGACTTGACTGGCATACGGATATCGAGGAAGCATACATCGGGCTCGGTGGCAGCGTATTGCGCCAAAGCATCGTCTCCATTGATCGGTTCGGCAACCACCTCAAACGAGTCCAAATGCAACGCAAGCAGTTCGCGCATTCTCTCAACCATCAGCGGTTCATCATCAGCCACCAGACAGCGAATTTTTTCATTTATTTTCTGCCTGATGGTGGTTCATGCGTTCAACGGTAGGGTCAGTACGGCGACGCAACCATGCGGCGTATTCTGGGTGAGCTTGACGTGCGCCGCAGCCCCGTAAATGTCTTGAAGACCCTGCGCAATATTCGACAAACCGAGACCGCCGCCAATTTCGCCGCTCTCGGTGGAAGTAAGCCCAACGCCCGAATCACGCACGGAAATCACAACGCTGTCGCCCGCGCGCGCAGCGCTCACGTCGACCCGCCCACCTGCCGCTGCCGGCTCAATGCCGTGCTTGATCGCGTTCTCGACAGGCGTCATAACCAACGCGGGGGGCAATGCAAATTCTGTGACCTCAGCGTCGGCATGAACCGTGAATGCGAGCCGATCTCCCATACGCGTTTGCATGATCGAGAGGTAGGCGGCAATTTGTTCCAGTTCACGCTGCAGCGCGCCGCGATCTTCGCGCATTGACGGGATCGACATACGCATAAAGCGAACCAGATGCCCGATTAGCCTTGCTGCTTCAGGCGCGCCTTTTTGCGAAAGCTGCTGCGCGGAGGCTAGCGTGTTGAACAAAAAGTGTGGCTCGATCTGCGCCTGCAACAAACGCAAACGCATCTCGGTCAATTGCCGTTGAACGTCGCTCTCGTTGATTTCAACTGACAAACGCTTGTTGGCAATCGCCATACGCTGTGCTCGCAGGTAAACGATGGCTGCGGCAATCGCCGCATAAAGCAAACCCGCAGCCAAGCCCGCCACGAGCGTCGCTTGAAAGCGCAAATAAAACGTCTGCCGCAGATCGTTGCCGTAATAGCGATCAAGCGTTGCGCCGATCAAAATAGCGATGAACACAGCGGCAATTGGCGCCAGTACAGCAATTTGAATCAACTTTCGCGCGAGGCTCGCATTCGGCGACAATACCGCAATGATGGCGAGGCCAAACAGAAAGAAAAGCACGTTGAAGGTTGGCCACGCCTCGAAAAATGCGATGTCTGGAACCGCCCACGCAACCAGCGCCGCAAGCAAAAAAGCCGCAGGCAACGACAGGAACAACCAGCGCCAACTGCGCGGCAATTCGGCGGTGGTTCGGCGGCTGTCCAGCAGCATCGTCACAAAAGCCGTTAGCGCGGGCGCTAGAAAACCTGACGACCAGCCCACCAAGCGAGTGCCGCGATAAAGGCTGATGCCGGGATGGTTAACACCCACGCCCAGACAATATTGCCTGCGAGTCCCCAGCGCACGGCAGAGAGTTTCCTAGCGGCACCCACGCCGACAATGGCACCGGTGATCGTGTGAGTCGTCGACACCGGGATGCCGAAAGCAGAAGCAATAAAGAGCGTAATCGCACCACCCGTTTCTGCGCAAAAACCACCCACCGGTTTCAGTTTGGTGATCTTCTGGCCCATCGTTTTGACGATGCGCCAGCCGCCGAAAAGCGTCCCGAGCGAAATCGCCAGATAGCAGGAAATAACCACCCAGTACGGCAGCGTGTTCGGATCCTTGGTTGCCATGCCTGCGGTGATGAGCAACAGCCAGATGATGCCCATCGTTTTCTGTGCATCGTTGCTGCCGTGGCCCAGACTGTATAGCGCACACGAGACAAGCTGGCCGCGACGAAACCACTTGTCCACTCGCCCCTGCGTGCTGCGCCGAAAGATCCACGAAAGCAGCAACAGCATCAAGGCTCCGAGCGCGAAGCCGAGCGCGGGGGCCACCAGAATGAACAGTACCGTCTTGCCGACGCCAGCACCATTGAGCGCGCCAACGCCGGCCTTGGCCACGGTCGCGCCAATCATGCCTCCGATCAGCGCATGCGAAGACGACGACGGAATACCGTAATACCAGGTGATGATGTTCCAGGCGATACCACCGATCAGCGCGCCAAAGATGACGTGATAGTCCACCACGGCCGGGTCGACCATGCCCTTGCCGATGGTGGCGGCCACGCTCAGGCCAAATATTCCAAGAGCGAGAAAGTTAAAGCACGCTGCCCAGATGACTGCCTGACCGGGCTTCAAGACACCGGTTGAAACGATGGTGGCGATGGCGTTGGCGGCATCGTGAAAGCCGTTCATAAAATCGAAGGCAATGGCGAGCGCGACCAGCAAAACGATGACCCAGAGGGCGGTTGCAGTTGTAGGCATAAAAAGTGCGATTAGAACGCGTTAAGCGTTCTCGATGACGATACCCTGCATCACATTGGCTACGTCCTCACAGCGATCTGTGACCGTCTCCAGCAACTCGTAAATCGCCTTCATCTTGATTAGCTGAATGGCGTCGCGCTCGGTGCGGAAGAGCTTTGAAATAGCATTTCTCATCACGTGATCGGCATCGGACTCCAAGCGATCAATTTCTTCGCAGATTTTCAAAATGGTGGATGCATTCTCCATGTTGGAGAGCAGCGCCACGGCCGATTTCACGCGCTCGCAACATTGCAAACACAGTTCAGCAAGCTGCTTCGCCTCGGGCGGGACGGACTTAATGTCATACAGCGACACCGATTCGGCACCGTCTTGCATCAAGTCAAGCACATCATCCATATTCGAGATGAGCCGGTGAATTTCTTCGCGATCCAGGGGCGTGATGAAGGTCTTGTGCAGGAGTTGAATGGTCTCGCGAGTGTAGTTGTCGCCACGTTTTTCGATGGCGTCAATGGCATTGGCGTGGTCGCGCAAATCCGTGCCGCCCTCGCCCAGCGCGTTCATCAGGGCGACCAGTTCTTTGCCGCCTTCAACGATTTCATGCGCATGCAAATTAAACAGCTCAAAAAAGCGGCCTTCCGTAGGCATGAAGCGACCAAACATGCGCGTTCCCCGTAGCAATTGAAGTTGCGGCGATTTTAGCGGTCAACCGCGAATCACTATGGTTTCCCCGTATTCGGCAATGAGCTCCGCCAGTTTTCGGACACTCAACGGGGCGGAACCTTCTGCCTTGTTGTTGATGATGACGTAGGCGTCCTGACCATCGCGCGCAGATTCCGTAACCAGCGTCGCCAGTTGCGTGCGTCCCTCGGGGTCTTCATCCACCAGCGCGTTGAACGGCGCGTAGCGCTCCTTCGCCTCTTCATATTTGAGGCCAGAATGCAAACTCCAGCGAACGACGAGCGGCGAACAGCCCGATTCACGCCAGAATCGCGCCTGTTCGACGGCTGACGGCATGCGCGCATGAATAGCGATGCAATGCGTTGCGTGCCCCGCACAGAGCGCAGCCAAATAGTCGTCAGTCAGCAACTCAGGATCGCGCACTTCCACCGCGTAAAACGCAGCGCCCGACGGCACCGGCAGGGCAAGCAAAAAGTCTGCGAGCGCATCGGCAAAGCGCGCAGGCGAACGCGTAAAGCATGGCCCGAGCGGCGGAAATTGAAAGACCAATGGCCCGCACATCTCGGCGAGTCCTCGTGTCGCGGGCAACACAAATTGCGCCGTAGCGAGGCTCGCATTCAGAAACGCAACATTGTCCGACCACCGCCCATCGTCACTACGCAGTCGCGGCCCGGTGAATAACACCGGGGCCTTGACCAAAAAGCGAAACGCGGGACACGCTACGCTCGCCTGTACCGCATATGCACGAAAATCCGCCTCGCTGATCGGCGCGTAAAACGTGCGATCAATGCCTACCGTGCGCAGCAGCGGATGCGCGGCGTACGCAGGCAAGCCATGCCGCGACAGATTGGCGTTACTTTGTTTGTCGGCGTAAACGAGACCGGCCCAACCCGCGAAGCTCCATGACGACGTGCCCAGGCGCACGTGAGGCGAGAGTCGCGCAGCAACGTCGGCAATGTTGCGGTCAACGGGCGCAGGCTCAACGCGCGATGCTTTTGCATTCCTACTGTCGACCCGCTTCGCCTCGCCTGCAATTGGCGCGGACAGTGGGTCTCCGAAAAGGTCAAACTGGTCGCCGCTCATGCCCCGTATCGTTACCGAGTACTTGCCGAGCAGGGCCTCGCCGCACTACTCATAGTGCGGCGGCGGATAGCGCTTGGTCGGCTCGGCCTTGGGCACCAGTTCAAGCTTCGCCTCGATCACCTGCACATTGTTGGCGTCCATCTTGACGCGGCGCGGCCCCGAAGGCGTGATCTGCCCGGGTACAAGCACGCTTGGATGCGTCACGTACACATCGTAGTCGCCAGCGGGCACGCCCTCGATTACAGTCGAACCGGTACGCGCGGTCTTGCCAAACCACGGGCTATCCACCACATAGATATGCGCGTTCATCCAGTCGTGAATCAAACATTGCAGCGTCACCAGCCCCGCCTTGTCCATCAGCGTCGGCTCCGGCTCTTTCCTCGTGTAAACCTTGAACTCAAAAGCGCTGGGACCCGAGAGCGCCTTCAAGTGATGTTCGCTGCGATCCTTGTTCGGAAAACGCATGCGCGTTCCAGTTTGCACCACCGACACATACGGCTCAAACTTGAACATCTGCTGCTCCACTATCGCAGACGCGGTCGCCGATACCGGAGGTGCATTGCCGCCAACCGGGATCGCGTAAATGACCGCATTGGGCACGGGATTACCGTTGCGATCCTTGATTTGCGCAACCAGCGTGCCAGCGCGAACAGCCATTGACGTCAACACTACGGCGACGATGGCAACCGTTGCAATGGAAACCAAAAATCGATGCGGCATACGAAATTTTCCCGAAGGTGATGTGTCTCAAGGACGGAATCTACGTTAACTTTGCGCCCATGTCATCCGCCAAATTACGTATTGCCAGCCTTTCCAGCGCGGGGGCTTTGAGGGCATCTCTAAAAGTTCATTTTTTGGGGATGCAGTGTTCGGCGCGCGGCGCGCCGCAACCGCAATGTACGCTCTGGTACATCAGGATTGCGAGCACCTCGCAACGACACAATGCGCCCCACAGGTGAATTTTTAGAGGTGGCCTTGACGCAAGCCCTCCGCGTGCTGTGGGTGCTGCCAGTTAGCCTGTGTGCGCTGCCACTGTTGCCTTTGGCGCTGTGGCGCGCGAGCTGGCGGGTGTGCGACCGCGTTCTGGAGATTGAGAGCCCTGCCCTCGCTTGGTTTCTGCACGGGCCGTGGTTTCGGGCACTGAGCGGTGGCGAAGGTTTCGCCGCCGCAACCATTGGTCACGTCATCGTCGCGCGCAACGCTGAGTGCCTGACGAACTGCCGTGTGCATGAGCACGTTCATGTGCGGCAATGCGAGCGCTGGGGAATGCTCTTCCCGCTCGCGTATGCCGCAGCCGGACTCTACGCGGCAGCGAAAGCGAAACACTGGGGCGCATATTACTGGAACAACCGGTTTGAACGAGAGGCGCGGGCGGCGGAAACCAGAGTGGTGTAGTCGCACGATCACGCTACAGCTTTTTGCTGAAACGACTATGGCATTGGGGCTGGATGAGTATTATCTACAATATCGACTTCTCACGCATCTTTGATCTAGACCCCGATTAGACTGGCGTTCCGGGAAAAGCTGAAGCTCACTGCGCGAGATTTTCTGGATCAATGCTGGAAGCAGGGTCAGGCGTTGTGTTGAACAGTTCCCGCGCCATCATTTTTGCGAACAGCCTCGGCACCTTTCTGCCCCAGGTGCGCGTAGTCGAATCGACTCGGGACGCGTTGACCCGGCGGCTTCTCGGCACGTGTGTCGGCCTCATCCGTGCCCATTGCCGCGACGGCAGCGGCACTACTTTCGTTGAGGTCAATGCGGCGCGTAGATTTGCTTTTTGCTGGCAGGCGAATCGCGTCCGCCCAACAACGCCAGCGCAATTGGCGACAGCAGCAACTTATGGCCGTGCTTCATGGGTCTCTCCTGCGTTGAGTTTGAATATTCGTGACGCCTTAGCAGACGGCGTGTCGCCACCTGTAGTGCCTGACCTGTGCCTGATTCAAACCATTGTTGACGACGACCGATTACTTGATGTCAATCGACGACGCCCCCGTCAATGTTGTGCACTGTTGCTGGCACCCTACTCCGCTGCCAACACCGGCAAAAACCGGCAAAATGAAACGTATCAGAGGCGTCACATGTGTGACCTGTATTAACTCATGAGTTAATTTTGCCATCGCAGGTGTCGTTTTTTTGGGAACGGGGCGTCGTCGAGAAGTCAGTCGCGCCTCGAATTTAGGCGTCATTCCCGCCACCTCGGGGAATCCAGAAAGACGGTGATCGCAATCGCAGTTGCGAGCCTTATCGCAGGGCAACGCGCTGCATACCCGCAGTCTCGGTCACGATGACCTTCGTTAATGGAACAAAGATTAAGACGCCTCAGCCACGCGGCGCAGGCGCTCTCGGCTATTGGTCAGGTGGATGCGCATCGCGGCCCTTGCCGAGTCAGAATCCTGCCGCTCGATGGCGTCAAAAATAACGTTGTGTTCGCGATTGACGCGCTCCAGATATGCGTTTTTCTCTTCCTTGGCCAGCTGCGGAGAGTTAACGCGAGAGCGAGGGATGAGCGTCGTGCCCAAGTGGCGCATCAGCTCGAAAAAATGCGGATTTTGTGTGGCCCCGGCAATCGCCAGATGAAACCTGAAATCGGCTTCAATCGTGTCCGCGCCCACCGCCGCGCAGTTAACGAATTCGTCAATAGCCGCTTGCATCTCCGCGAGCTGCCGCAAGTTGCGCCGCGCGGCTGCAAGCCCTGCAGACTCGGTCTCCAGACTCACGCGCAGTTCAAGCACATTGACAATATCAACGACGGTTTCAACGTCAACCGGATCAATACGAAAGCCCGGCCCGTCGGGCGGTGACGCGCTGACGAAGCTGCCGATCCCGTGCTGCGTCACGACCAATTGCGCCTGTTGCAAACGGGAAATTGCCTCTCGAACTACGGTGCGGCTAATACCGTGTTCGACCATTATTTCCGCCTCGGTTGGCATGCGCATGCCAGCGACGTAGGTGCCGTCCTTAATGCGCGCTTGCAGCGTGGAGACGAGCTCGACAGCGAGGCTGCGGCGTCTGCGCAAAGGCCGCGACGAGAGTTGTGTGGTCATCCGCAAGCTCGCCTGATTCTTTGGTAGGGCTGGACATTGTTAGACAACCGATAAGTTGCCCTATCACTATTTTAGTGTGGCGTTGCCCGTTACCCGAATGGTCGAGAAATGATCAATTTTTATGCCGCAATGAAGGAGGTGCATCGGCTTCACTTTCAATCGAATTTGGATCATATTGGCAACCGACTGACACTGCGTGCCCTGCGCTTTCGCGACGTTCCGCAGATCGATTGCAGCACGTCGTGTAAGTCGCAGATGCCAAAACGTCTGTTGACAGCCGCTCAGGATGTACTAACATTGCACAGATGTTAGCGCTACCATATTTTGCTTTAGCCCTCACGATTGCTCGCCGTTCGCAGCACGATCATTGGCTAACGAAGGCACCGCTATCAGACGAGCAGCTTGAACGCGACCTAGTTGTGTGATGAGTGACAATTAAAATCCGCCTTGCTCCGAAAAAATGTCCAACAAAATCAATCGTTTATTGCTCACTGGCGCAGCGGGCGGCCTTGGCAAAGTGCTGCGCCCCCGCCTTGCCGCGCTGACCAATACGCTGCGTTTGTCAGACGTTGCGAGCCTTGGCGACGCCGCAACGAATGAAGAATTGATGCGCTGCGACCTCGGCGACTATGACGCAATGCTGTCGCTCCTGGACGGCGTCGACTGCGTTGTGCATTTGGGTGGCATGTCGATTGATGGACCATTTGAGCCAATCCTCAACGCCAATATTCGCGGCGTTTACAACCTGTACGAAGCGGCGCGGCTCAAGGGCACAAAGCGGATTCTGTTTGCCAGCTCAAACCATGTCGTTGGTTTTCACAAGCAATCGGATCGACTTGACGCCAACGTTCCGCTGCGGCCCGATGGCAACTATGGCATGAGCAAGGCCTTCGGAGAAGCGGTGTCGCGCTTCTACTTTGATCGCTACGGTATCGAAACGGTGTGCATGCGAATCGGTTCATCGTTTCCGAAGCCGATTGACCGACGCATGATGAGCACCTGGTTGAGCTTTGACGATCTGACCAGCCTCATCACCTGTGCGTTAAATGCGCCAACAGTGGGCCACACCATCGTTTATGCTGCGTCGGACAACACGCCGTCGTGGTGGGACAACCGCTTGGCGAAACAGCTCGGCTGGACGCCAAAAGATTCGTCGGAGCCCTATCGTGCGGACATGGAGGCCACTGCCGCGCACCTTCCAGCGGACGACCTTGCGACGCAGTATCAGGGCGGCGGCTTCGTCAAGCTTGGCCCGTTTCCGCGCGCCTGATTGCACGTTCTGATGTCTACTGCTGATCTCATTTTCGATGGCAAACACACTACCGGCGAGAGCCCGGTCTGGGTATCTGAACAGCATGCGCTGTACTGGGTCGACATTCCTGCAAAACTGATTTGGCGTTGGAGCGCTTCGAGCCAAATCACGCGTTTTTGGGCCTTGCCGGAAATGGTCGGCTGCATCGCCCACAGCGGCGGCAAACAATGGGTCGCCGGAATGGAAACGGGCGTGTTTCTGGTGACGCTGAACGACGACGGTAGCGCCAACACTGCGCTGCTATCGCCCGCGCAACACGCTGCACCGAACATGCGCTTCAACGACGGTCGCTGTGATCGTCAGGGTCGTTTTTTGGCGGGCACGATGTTTCTGAACATGGGTGAGGCGAAGGCCGTCGGTGTCGTCAGCAGCTTCAATGGCTCGGGCGTCCAGCGGACGCTGCTGGAGCACATGATCGTGTCCAATGGAATGGCGTTCAGCCCGGATGGCAAGACCATGTACTTGTCCGATTCACATCCGTCGGTGCAGCTAATTTGGGCGTTCGATTACGACACTGCCACTGGTACGCCGTCCAACAGACGCGTTTTCGTCGACATGAATCCGCTGCCCGGTCGCCCCGACGGCGCGGCGGTTGACGCCGAAGGTTGCTACTGGATTTGCGGCAACGACGCTGGCCTCGTCCATCGATTTACGCCCGAAGGCAAGCTTGACCAGTCCCTCTCAGTCCCCGTCAAAAAGCCCGCCATGTGCGCCTTTGGTGGGGTAAATCTCGACACCCTTTTTGTCACCTCGATACGGCCCGGCGGCGTTGCCGAAGCGGTTCTGGCGGATCAACCACTGGCGGGCGGCGTTTTCGCGCTTCACCCCGGCGTGCGCGGCTTACCCGAGCCGAAGTTTGTCACCTAACTCATCTGAACGCATCGTGCGTTCGCTGTTTTTTATTAACAAGGAGGAAACTTGAACATCACCACCACCCTGCGCTCCGCGCTTTCACTGAGCATCGCTGCGGCGCTCGCGGCCCCTGTCGCCGCGTTAGAGTTCCGTTCTGCGGAGATTCATCCAGACGACTACCCAACGACCGTCGCCGTCAAACAAATGGGCGAAACGCTCAAAAAACTGTCCAACGGCAAACACAGCATCACGGTGTTCTCCGGCGGCAAACTCGGCAACGAGAAGGACTCCATCGAGCAGACGAAGATTGGCGCCATCGCGATGACGCGTATCAACGTGGCGCCTATGAACAACATTTGTGCCCCAACGATGGTGCCGACGATGCCGTTCCTGTTCCGTAGCACCGAGCACATGCGCACGGTGCTCGATGGTCCGATCGGCGACGAGATCCTGAAGAGCTGCGAAGCTCAGGGATTTATCGCGCTGGCGTTCTACGACAGCGGCTCGCGCTCGATCTACTCCGTCAAGAAGCCGATCAAGACGATGGCTGATGTCAAAGGCATGAAGATTCGCGTTCAGCAGTCTGACCTGTGGGTGGCGCTGCTTGAAGCGATGGGGGCCAACGCCACACCGATGCCGTACGGCGAGGTCTACACGGCATTGAAAACGGGTCTGGTCGACGCGGCTGAGAACAACTACCCCTCGTACGACAGTTCACGTCACTACGAGGTTGCCAAGTTCTACGCGAAGACCGAGCACTCGATGGCACCGGAAATGCTGCTTTTCTCAAAGAAGATTTGGGACACGCTGTCAGCTGACGATCAAAAAGCCATCCGTCAGGCGGCGAAAGAGTCCGTGCCGGTGATGCGCAAACTGTGGGATGAGCGCGAAGCAAAATCGCTCGCGACCGTGAAGGCTGGCGGCGCGACCATCACCGAAGTGGATAAGGCAGCCTTCCAGGTCGCTATGAAACCGGTGTACGAAAAGTTCATCACCGATCCCAAGCTCAAGGATCTGGTCAAGCGCGTTCAAGACACGAAGTAGCAGGTAGGGTGGGCACCCCGTGCCCACCCAATGGCGTTAAGGGCACGTCTAATAATCCACTTGTGGGGCGAATTGTGTCGTTGCCGGATGCTCGCAATCCTCACCTACCAGAGCGTACATTGCGGTTGCCGTGCGCCCAGCGCCTAACACTGCATGCCCACAAAATGAATTATTAGAGGCGCCCTTAAAGAGAGCAAATTATTTATCGTAACGCCTCGGTGGGCAGAGGCTGCCCACCCTACAAAAGCACAAATCTGCCCGCGACAGGCGGCAACGTCTTACTCATCCTGTAGGTAATTTTATGTACACAGAAATTTGCCGTCGCATCGCACGCGCATGCATGTGGCTGGGCATCCTTGGGATGATCGCGCTGATCTGCGCTGTCACTTGGCAGGTGTTCGGGCGCTACGTGCTGAACAACACACCCACCTGGGCTGAGAGTCTCGCGCTGCTGCTCGTCCTCTGGGTCACCATGTTGGGTACCGCCGTTGGCGTCCGCGACGCTGGGCATATCGGCCTTGAGTCGATGCTCGTTCTCGCCCCAGACTCGCTACGGCTCAAGATGGAATTTCTCATCCACACATTGCTGCTCCTGTTTGGCGCGATCATGGCGTGGAATTGCGCTTATCTCGTGGAATCAGTGTGGACTTACCGGCTGCCGACGCTGGGCATTTCAGAGGGTTGGCGGTATGTGCCCGCGGCAGTGGCGGGCGTGCTGATCATGATGTTTTCGATTGAACACATCATTGCCCTCGCCAAGGGAATTGAAGTTGAATCCGCCTGGAAATAAGTGAATAAGCAGAAAACACCATGACCATTGCGCTCTCCATTCTCTGCATCACGTTCACGATATTCCTTCTGCTCGGCGTGCCAGTGGCGTTTGCCATCGGCCTTTCGGCACTTTGCACGCTTGCCTACGAAGGCATGCCACTGGCCGTAGGTTTTCAACAAATGACGTCCGGGATGAACGTGTTTTCATTCCTCGCGATCCCGTTCTTTATTTTCGCCGGTGAGCTGATGCTCTACGGCGGTGTCGCAGACAAAATTGTCAACTTCGCGCGGGCCACCATCGGCCACGTGCGCGGTGGACTCGGCATGAGCAATGTGCTCGCCTGTACCTTGTTTGGCGGCGTGTCCGGCTCACCGGGGGCCGACGTCTCGGCGATGGGCGCGGTGATGATCCCGATGATGAAAAAAGAGGGATATCACGCCGATTACGCGGTCAACGTGACGACACACGCGGCACTCGTAGGCGCACTGATGCCCACCAGCCACAACATGATCATTTACACACTGGCGGCGGGTGGCAAAGTGTCGATTGCGGCGTTGATTCTTGCGGGGCTGCTGCCCGCGCTGATCCTCACCATCTGTAATCTGGTCGCAGCCTACGCGGTCGCGGTGTCCCGCGGTTATCCGTCGGGCACCTTCCCGGGCTGGTCAATTGTGGCACGCACATTTGCCGCCGCGCTGCCGGGCCTCTTCGTAGTCGCCCTCATTCTGGTCGGCATCCTGACCGGAGTCTTTACCGCGACCGAATCAGCAGCCATTGCCATTCTGTACACGCTGGTGTTGACGGTCTTTTTGTATCGCACGCTAACGTGGGAGCATTTCCTCAAAGCCGCTTCCAAAGCTGTCAAGACGACTGGAACGATCCTTTTGCTGATCGGTATTTCGGCAACGTTCGGCTATCTCATCAGTCTGTATGGCGTCGCGGAATTGACCGGTGTGGCACTGGAAAAACTGACCACCACACCGTGGCTCATCTTCCTCTACGTCAACATCATTCTGTTCATCCTCGGCACGTTCCTCGACATGGCCGCGACGATACTGCTGTGCACGCCCATATTCCTGCCAATCTGCATGAAATTCGGCATGGATCCCGTGCAGTTCGGCATGATCCTGCTGATTAACTGTGCGCTCGGACTGAACACCCCACCGGTTGGCACGGTTCAGTTCATTGGATGTACTATCGCTGGCGTATCAGTGGGGCATGTCATGAAGACGATCTGGCCGTTTTACGGCGCGTTGATCGCGGCGTTGATGATCGTTACTTATGTGCCCGCGTTCTCGATGTGGCTGCCGGGTCTGGTCATGGCAAAGTAACTCTTACTGCTGGAATATTAAAATGAAAACCACCCCTGTTACTCCGGATGATCTTGCCGCATCGGTACTCGCCGTGCCACCCATGGCCCGGCACCCGGACTATTCGCTCAACATCAGCGCGAACAAGGCGATGATCCGTCATCTCGAAGCGGGCGGCGTGCGCACCTTGATGTACGGCGGCAACGCCAACTTCTACAACATCGGCGTACGCGACTATCACAAGGTTCTCGAAATGCTCGAGAACCTCGCGGGTGAGGATAGCTGGGTCATCCCCTCGATTGGCCCCGATTTCGGCAAGGCTATTGACCAGATTGATCTACTCAGAAGCCGCACATTTCCGACCGCGATGGTGTTGCCGCTGCCGTTTCCATCGACCGACGAAGGCTTGGCAATCGGCATTCTGCGACTCTCAAAGTTCTACAAGAAACCGCTGATCGTCTACATCAAGTCCGACAATTATCTTGAGCCAAAGACAGTGGCGAAACTGGTGGCCGACGGCGTCGTCGCCGCCGTGAAATACGGCACAGTGCGCAAAGACCCGTCCGACGATCCCTATCTCAAAGAACTGACACAACAGGTCGATCCGACGATGATTTTGAGCGGTATTGGCGAAACGCCTGCCATCATTCACCTGCGTGACTTCGGTTTGCAGGGCTTCACATCGGGCTCGGTCTGCGTCGCACCGCGCGGTTCAATGAAGATGCTGCACCTGATCAAATCAGGTCTTTTCGATGAAGCCGCAAAGATTCGCGAAGCCTACATGCCGATGGAAGATTGTCGCGACAGCTTGAGCCCGATTCGCGCGCTGCATGAGGCCGTCACGCTCGCGGGAATTGCTGACATGGGGCCGATGCTGCCGATGCTTACTAACATTGGTGCTGAGCATCATGCAAGGGTTGGCGATGCGGCGCGGGCGCTGTTGGCGCATGATCAGGCACTGCTTTAAGCACTGGTTTCCGGAAAATTTCCTACCATCAACTTTTCCTTGAAGTCTTTTCTAGCCTAGCTCTACGCCGCCAATAGTCGGGCTTAGCTTCGATTCAACCGTCAATACATCGAAAAGCCGTAATGATGTGGGGTGTGCACCCGAGTGCGCACCAACATCTGACGTCCAAGCAACCGTAGATACTTGCAACCCATGGTGCGCACTTGGGTGCACATCCTACGAATCAGCCTGCGTTCGTATACGCCGTCTTCACCGTCGTGAAGAATTCCGCTGCAAATTTGCCCCGCTGTCTTGAGCCGTAGCTTGATCCTTTGCGACCACCGAACGGGACGTGATATTCCACACCAGCCGTTGGCAAATTGACCATCACCATGTCGGATTGGCTGTGGCGTTTGAACTGCGTGGCGGACTTAAGAGACGTCGTGGCGATGCCTGACGCGAGACCGAACTTGATGTCGTTCGCGGTGTGCAATGCCGCTTCGTAGTCCTTGACCTTGATGACGCTTGCGTCCGGGCCGAAAATTTCTTCGGTACTGATGCGCATCAAAGCTGCGCTGTCAGAGAACAACGCGGGCGACATGTAGAAGCCCGCGTGGCCGTGACTGCTAGTCTTGATGAGTTCGCCGCCTGGTGCGAGCGTCGCACCTTCGTCCTTGCCAATCTGGATGTAGCGACAGTCTTGTTCAAGCTGATCGCGGCTCGACTCCGGGCCGATGTCGGTGCCCGCTTTCAACGCGTCATCCACCTTGAGCGTGGACATGCGTGCTGTCATCGCTTCGAGGAATTTCGGGTAATGGCCTTCGGTGACGATCAGACGGCTCGATGCCGTACAGCGTTGACCTGTTGCGAAGAATGCGGACTGCACGCCGAGTTCAGCTGTGGTATTCAGATCCGCGACATCGAGCACGACCTGAGGATTTTTGCCACCTATTTCGAGCTGAATTTTTTTGAGCTTTTGCGCAGCGGCGGCAGCAATTCCACCGCCAACACCCACAGAACCGTGAAGCTGATCGCAGTCACGTCCCTGTGCTTGACGAGACCATTACCCACCACGGAGCCGCGCCCCACGACGAGGTTGAACACGCCAGCAGCAATGCCGCTGCGCGAGATGATGTCGGCCGGCGCTCAGGCGCAGCCGGGCACCAGATCAGCCGGTTTGAACACGACGCAATTGCCGTATGCCAGAGCAGGCGCAATCTTCCACGCCGGAATCGCAATTGGGAAATTCCACGGCGTGATCAGACCAACGACCCGCATCGGTTCGCGCGTGATTTCCACGCCGATGCCGGGACGAACCGATGGCAAGGTTTCACCGGCAAGACGCAAACATTCACCCGCAAAAAATTTGAAGATGTAACCGGTGCGACCGGCCTCGCAGATGCCTTCGGCCTTGATCCTGCCTTCTTCGCGCGAAAGCAAAATACCGAGCTCTTCACGACACGCAAGAATCTCGTTACCGATCTTGTCGAGCGCGTCGCTGCGCGCCTGAATACCTCCCGTCGACCATGCGGGCAATGCTGCTGCGGCTACCCCTACTGCGGCCTCGACCTGTGCGGCATCAACCTGCGCATATTCGCCGATGACGTCTTTAATGTTCGAAGGATTGACGTTCGGTGTGTCGCTCGCGCCAACTACTCATTCGCCGTCAATGCACTTGTTATGTTGAGCCATGAATCGATCAGAGTCCTTTTCCTTTGCGCCACACTTCAAATGCGGCTTTGGTGTCGACGTTTGGGGGATAGGTGCCTGCGAGTTTTGCGCCACCTTGCACGCGCTCCAAAATGAAAGTTTCCATCACTTCTTGCTCTGCCGCATCAGCCGCCACTTCATCGGCCAGATGCGCGGGAATGATCACCACACCCTCTTCGTCACCCACCACGATGTCGCCCGGATACACCGGCACGCCACCGCAGCCGATTGCGACGTTCAAATCAATTGCGTGATGGTGAATCAGGTTCAGCGGCGCGCTTGCGCCGGCGCAATAGACATGAAAATCCATCTTGCCGATTTTGCCGCTGTCGCGCACGGGCGCGTCGGACACGAGGCCCGCTGCACCGCGTACTTTGAGTCGCGTCGTAAGAATTTCGCCGCCTGAGGCGACGCGCGTTTCGCCACGGCAATCGAGCACCAGCACATGGCCGGGCGGCACACTTTCGATGCCTTTGCGCTATGGGTGATCGGGATTGTCGAACGCAGAAATCTGATCGAGATCTTCGCGCGCCGGAATGTTTCGCATGGTGAACGCGGGGCCGACCAGATTGCCGGTGGTGGGTTTAGTCAGGCGCTTGATGCCTTGAATAAACACGTTGCGAAAACCGCGCTTGAACAGCTGCGTGCATAGTGTGGCGACGCTGAGCGTTTTAAGGTGCGCGAGAGTGATGGGATTCATCTCAGACATGGGTTATTCCAGAAAAATTGGTTCGCCGATTAGTTGGCCGTCGCGCCAGATTTTTGACGAGTTCAGCCCAGCGTGGAATTTCATTCGCCATGTGCGCGGCGAGATCGTCCGGCGCGCTGGCCACGATTTCCATTCGGAGTGTAGTGCCGAGTTTTTCTTTCACATCGGGCAGCTTGAGAATCTTTACGATCTCGGTGTTGAGCCGCTGCACGAAGGCTTTCGGCGTGCCCGTTGGCGCGTAAACCGTGCGCCAGTACGACATCCGAAAATTCGTAACGCCGGACTCTATGATCGTCGGCAGATTGGGTGCAATTGCGACGCGCTTCGGCGTGGTGACGGCGATGATTTTGAGCTTGCCCGCGTCGGCGAGCGACTTCGCTGCCGTCAGTTGATCGAACATGAAAAGCGCTTGCCCGGTCGACACGTCGATCAGGGAGAGCGGCGTGCCTTTGTACGGAATGTGCGTCAATTGCAAGCCAATATGGTCAGCCGGCATTTCACCTGAGAGATGGGCAGACGTGCCAGAACCGGACGATGGGAAGATTCGCTTAGTAGGATCACGCTTGAGCAACGCAATGAATTCTGCGACGGTGCTGACGCCGAGCGTCGGGCTGACGATCAGCACGTTGGGCAGTGACGCGACCAACGTGATCGGCTCGAGATCCTTGACCGGATTGTAGGACAAATTTTTGTAGAGGCTCGCGTTGATGGCGTGAGTGCTGATGGTGCCGATGAAGAGCGTGTAGCCATCGGGTTTTGACTTGGCGACGAAGCCAGCGCCGACCGCACCGGCAGCGCCCGGTTTGTTGTCAACGATGACCGGTTGATGCCAAACATCCATGAGCTTTTTGCGAGATCGTGCGGCCGATGACATCGGTCGACGCGCCCCGTTTGAAGGGCACGATATAGGTGATTGTCTTGCTGGGCCAAACATCCGCGGTTTGTGCAGACACCATAGGCGCGAGCGCACTTGCGAGCGTGAACGTAGCAAGCGAACGCAGCACGATTCGGAATGCGTGATGTGCTTTCAAAGTAATGCTTGTGAAATGTGTTGCAGCACGTAGTTACTCAACCTGGATGGCGCGATTAGGGATGACTTTTCCGTAACGTGCGCGGTCGCGGTGAATGATCGCTTTGAGCTCGGCGGGCGTGGTCGAACGCGGTGTTTCCCCCTGCGAGATCAGCGTCTTTTGCATCTCGGGAAGAGCGACGGCTTCCGTGATATCAGCGGCGATTTTGTCGATGATGGTTTGTGGTGTACCGGTCGGCGCGAACAGGGCGATCCATGAACCGGATTCGGAATTCGGCACACCGGCCTCCACGAGCGTCGGCACGTCAGGCAACGCTGGCAATCGCGAAGCGCTGCTGATCGCGAGCGCTTTCAATTTTCCCGACTTGACGTGTCCTGAACCTTCAAGAATCGATGCGAACAGAATATCGACGTGACTGGCCATCAAATCCGTCATAGCAGGCCCGCCGCCCTTGTACGGCACATGCGTGAGTTTGACGCCTGATGCGGTCTAAAAAATTTCAGCGGTGAGATGCGGCGAACCGTCCTGGCCGGAGCTTGCGTCGGTACGCTTACCGGGGTCGGCTTTGGCCAGCGCCAAGAATTCCTTGACGTTGTTTGTGGACACCACCGTGCTCGCCATCATCACGAACGGCAAGTCCGCGATCATCGAAATCGGCGCGAACGCGGAGTCCGCGTTGTACGGCATCTTGTAGAGCGATTGATTGATCGCCTGCGCACCGACGTTGCCAACCAGCAGGGTGTAACCATCCGGTTTCGCTTTCTCGACGAGTTCAGCACCGACGAGACCGCCCGCACCAGCGCGGTTGTCGACGCTGAACGTTCGTCCCCATTTTGCGATGAGCCTTTGAGCGACTAAACGTGCGCCGATGTCGGTACCGCCGCCCGGCGAGAAGGGTACGACGATGGTGACGGGTTTAAGGGGGTAGGGTTGGTGCGCAAGCGACGCCGATGCAGCGAACGCAACGAGGAAACCCATCACGACGAGGCGAGGAACAGCTTTAAAGTGGGTCATAGGTGTCATCACATTCAAGCTTGCAAAAAGAATCAGTTGGCACAAAGTGCATGGACAGCCTCCCCTGCGCAGTAGGGGACAACGACAAGCTTGTCGCTGTAGGCTCCGCCGTAACGGGCGGAGCGGTAATGCGTTGCCACGGCAAAACGGCTCGCTCACGCCACCGACCTCTTGGTCTGCTGTACAGGCATCCCCCTTTCTCCGCGCGGGAAACATACGTGACTAAACCGCGCCGACCGCCTCAACATAAAGCGCGTACAGTGAATGACAGCTCGCCATGTAAAGACGATTATTATTCGGGCCACCGAACGTCAGGTTGGCGCAGCGTTCGGGCAGACGGATGAAGCCGATAGCCTTGCCCTGCGGGTTGAACACCATGACACCGTCAAGGTCCTCGGCCTTCGCCGCTGGCGAGCCATTGCTGCCCCAACCGCACCAAAGGTTGCCATCGGTATCAACGCGGAAACCATCGATGGAACCGGGCCCGCTGGCGTCAACGATAGTTGCTTTGTTCGAGATGCTGCCGTCGGCGCCAACGTCGAACGACGAGATCTGTCGATTGGGCGTGGCGCGCGATTCGACGATGTAGATTTTTTTCTCGTCTAATGAGAACGCAATGCCGTTTGGCCCCGCCAGTTTGTCGGTGACGAGGCTCAGTTTTCCATCGCCCGAAATGCGATAAACCGAGTGCGGCAGTTCGGGCGTGGCTTTCTCGCCCTCCCAGTGGCCGCCGATACCGAATGGCGGATCAGTGAACCAGATCGAGTCGTCCGATTTGCAGCAAATATCGTTCGGTGAATTGAAGCGCTTGCCATTGAAGCTATCGGCGAGCATCGTGATCTTGCCGTTGTACTCGGTGCGCGTGACGCGACGAGTGAGATGTTCGCAGGTGAGCAAGCGTCCCTGACGATCACGACACATGCCATTGGCGAAGTTGGACGGCTGACGCCACACGGTAAAGCTACCGGTCACTTCGTCATAGCGCATGATGCGATTGTTCGGAATATCGCTGACCAGAACGTAGCGCCCGTCACCGAAATACACCGGGCCTTCCGCCCAGCGCATGCCGGAGCCAAGTTGTTCGACTGTGCTGCTGTAAATGCGGTACTTGCCAAAACTCGGATCGAGGATTTGTACGGCTGGGTCGGGGTAGCGCTGGCTCGGTTTGAAATCGAAGCCGGGGCCTATGGCCGAACCCGATCCTGCGTTAGCTTCAGCCATGTTAATTGCTCCCAATGCGACAGGTCAAGCGACTGCGCCGCGCAGTCATTGGCGGCGTGACAACGTAGGTGTTGCCGACGACTCGGCTGAATTCGTTGTATCCACGATTCGCTCCTTGATTGATTTTTGATTTCATGGTGCTCGCTTCAACTGCTTCGGACGCTGCGTAGGGTAGGAACCCTCGCGCCCACCCTACATTTCTGCATACTCCCCGCCTCCCCTCGAGGCGGAGGGGTTGGACAGAGGGAGTCAAACCGCGTGCTTTTCTGGCGCCACATTTCTCAATAACCTCTAATGAATTTCCGGCTCTGACGCCGATCCCGCTGCGACTTCCGATTCCGAATACCCCGGCTCCAGAAAGTCAAAGTCGCAGCCCTTATCGGCCTGCTGAACGTGCTTCAAATACAGCACGCCGTAACCCCGCGTGAACTTCGCAATCGGCTTCATCCATTCGGCTTTCCGCTTGGCGATCTCTTCGTCGCTGACCAGCATGTTGATGCTGCGCGCGTCGACGTCGATAGTGATTTGATCGCCGGTTTTAACCAGCGCTAGCGGCCCTCCCACATGCGACTCCGGCGTGACGTGCAACACGCAGGCACCGTAGCTCGTTCCGCTCATGCGTGCATCGCTGATGCGTAGCATGTCACGCACACCCTGCTTCAATAACTTCTGCGGGATCGGCAACTGGCCCCATTCCGGCATGCCTGGCGCACCTTGTGGACCGGCGCTTTGCAGCACGATCACGCTGTCTTTGTCGACGTCGAGATTCTCATCGTCGATGCGTGCGGACATATCGGCGTAGTCTTTGAACACGACGGCCTTACCGGTGTGTTTGCGCAAGTGTTGCTCCATCGCGGCGGGCTTGATGACGGCACCTCCCGTCGCCAGATTTCCGTACAGCACGGCGAGGCCGTCGCTCGCGTACATCGGGTTGCTGCGCGGCCGGATCACGTCCGTGTTGTAGACCGTGGCACCTTCAATATTTTCACCGAGCGTTTTGCCGTTGACCGTGCGCTGGGTGCCGTCGATTTGGTCGCCAAGCTGCGTGAGGAAAGCGCGCAAACCACCAGCGTAATAAAAGTCTTCCATCAGGAACTGTCCGGCCGGGCGCAGATTGGCGAGCACGGGAGTTTTGCGCGCGATGGCGTCGAATTGATCAATGCTCAGCGGGATGCCTGCACGTCGGGCCATGGCTATCAAATGCACGATGGAGTTGGTCGAACCGCCGAGTGCGAGCACAGCCGTGACGGCGTTGGTGAACGACGCCTCGGTGATGAAATCAAGCGGCTTCAAATCGTCCCACACCATGTCGACGATGCGCTTGCCGGTGAGCGTGGCCATCTGCGCGTGGCGGGAATCGGGCGCGGGAATGGACGAGGCGCCGGTGAGCGTCAGGCCAAGCACTTCGACCGCACTGGTCATGGTGGACGCCGTGCCCATCGTCATGCAATGGCCGGGCGAACGGGCGATCCCGTCCTCAACTTCCTGCCAATCGTTCTCGGTGATGTTGCCCGCGCGCAGCTCGGCCCAATACTTCCATGTGTCGGAGCCGGAACCGATGTAGCCGCCCTTGTAGTCGCCGCGAAGCATCGGGCCGGCGGGCATGAAAATCGTCGGTAAATTCATTGCGAGTGCGCCCATCACCAGCGCCGGTGTCGTTTTGTCGCAACCGCCCATAAGCACGCAGCCATCGGCCGGATAGGACTTGAGCAACTCTTCTGTTTCCATCGCGAGCAGATTGCGGTAAAGCATCGTGGTCGGCTTCTGGAACGGCTCGGATAGCGACATCGCAGGCATTTCAACCGGGAAACCACCCGCCTGCCAGATGCCTCGCTTCACCTCTTCTGCCCGCACTCTGAAATGGCTGTGGCAGGGGTTGATATCGCTCCATGTATTGATGATGGCAATGACTGGCTTGCCCGCGTAATCGCTCTTGTGATAGCCCATTTGCGCGGTGCGCGAGCGATGCCCGAACGAGCGTAAATCCTTGACGCCGTACCAGCGGTACGAGCGTAGTTGTTCCGGTGTTTTGCGGTCGGTCATATTGCATTTAAACTTTAAATCGGTTTGGATGGTAGCGCTAACATAGAAAGTGTACCGAGTTTGTAGAAGATGGTCAATTGGGTGCGTCAATATCTGTTTGCCTGCGGAACACACCCATTGCCCTCATTCTCGTCAAGGGCAGGAATCCAGAAAGGTGGTGGCCACGATTGCCATTGGAAAACAGCTCTCGTCGCAACGAGCTGGATCCCCCGCGGTGCCGGGGATGACAGCCGAGAAGTAGCGCACGTCGCGCGCGTAGCTGCTAGCGTAAGCGGTCGGGCGACCTAAGCGCTCTGCCGCGACAAAATCGAAAAACCAATATCCCGCACCCGCTCACCAATATCGCGCCCTTCTATGCGATCCATGATGAATTGCGCGGCTTGTCGGCCAATCGCGCGACCGTCAATGTGCACCGTGCTCAACGCGGGGTGGATGAACGGCGCGAAGGCGAGATCTCCGAAACCCATCACCGCGATGCCGCGCGGCACCTCAATGCCACGTGCTTGCGCCTCGGTCACCACGCCATGCGCCAGCACATCCGAGCTACAAAAAACGGCGTCAATTTCAGGCGCTTGGGCCACGAGCGCGGCAAGCCCTTCCCGTCCATCGCGAAGCGTCGTTGGCGCGGGCACTACATGCACAGGAACCTGCACCACGCCGAGGGCGCGCACGCGTTGCTCAAAGCCAGTCCGACGTAGGCCTGCACGGTAATCGTCTGCGGTGACAATCGCAGGGCGACGATAACCTTTGCCATACAAGAAATCCGCGACTTCGCGACCCACTTTTTCATGCGAAAAACCCACTAGCATGTCGATCGGAGTCGGCGTCAAATCCCAGGTTTCAACGACAGGAATTCCAGAGACCAGCAAGCGCTTGCGCCCTTCCGGCGAATGCATGATGCCAGTGAGCACAATGCCGTCCGGACGACGACCGACAATGGCGTTAATGAGCGCATCTTCTCGAAAACCTGTGTAGCCGCTCTGCCCCAGCATGAGCTGGCAGCCGGCGTCATCGAACGCATCGGTCAACGCCTGAATTGTGTCGAGGAAAACCGAGCCCGCAATCGTCGGCACCAGCGCCGCGACGAGGCCGCTGCGATTGGAGGCGAGGCCCCCGGCAATGAGATTGGGGACATAGCCAGTTCGCGATACGGCTTCCTGGATACGAGCCAGCGTTTCCGGCGCGACGATGGACGGCGTTTTCAGCGCGCGGGAAACGGTAATGGCAGAAACGCCCGCAAGTTTGGCGACGTCGGCGAGCGTGGTGTCGCCGGTGCCGCGACGGGCAGCGCGGCGTGAAGGCTTGATGCGGGTAGCTTGGCGTGGCACAGCAGCCGATGTTACCGCTAACGCCGCTTCGTTTGCGTGTCGTTCGGTGATCAGCCACGCCGACAATTCTGGCGCAGTAGTTCTCGTAGAAATGAATCAGCTTTTTCTTGAAAGCGCCGCGCTACTGGGGCTGATGACATATTCGCTTTCCTGATTAGTTACGTGCCTCAGATAGACGCCCTGTAACCCACGCTGTCATGTTGAGCGACGCGCAACATCCGGTGGCATACGCAAAAGCTCGTGGTGATCGCATCTGCTGCCGTACTGATCCTTCGCGACCGCTAAGAATGACAACTTTTTACCTGAGACATGTAACTAATCAGGTTCGCTTTTTAAGCGCCAGCCCCCCAGAATTGGCGCTTTGAGCGGGAAGCAGTTGGTGCTGCGTAGCGTGCCACGGCTTTCAAGAAACGTTAGCAATCTATTGATTACGAGTCTTGTTTATCGGGCGCTGAAAAAATCAACTAAAGAAGCTTTTTTACGGTCTCAACGTTTGCGCTCAGCCGCTCGCGAAGGCTGGCGAAGCCAGCCGTAGTGAGTCGGTTGCAGCGAAGGGTTAGGCTGCCCGCCGTGGGCGCTGCACCAGCCGATCTCCTTGAGCGGGACCAGCGACGAGGCGCATGACGAAGTGCCCGATAGCCACGGCTCCTGCATAGGTCCCCGAGACGACGAGAACCGGAAGAAGACCCGGTGCGAAGACGATCCACTCAGGATAAAGACGGGCGATGAGGTAATCGCGCGGGGGACCAACCAGCGCTGCTGCAATGACGGATACGGCGATACCGGATCCTCCGAAACGCCGCGCCACCCGCCATGTGATCGGATAAATCGGCGCCAACGAGACCGCACTGGCGACATAGAAGAGCAGCAGAACGGCGACATGATCCGGGAGTGGGCTTCGCCACCACCCGGTTCTTTGAGCGACGAAGACCACGGCGCAGAAGTAGATACCGGCGGTGGCGCCGCCGACAAGCGCTCCGATGGCGCGTCGGGTTGTAGCGCGCGTAAAGTACGCGGCCGCAATGAACGCAGCTAAGTAGACGCAGGTCGTCCAGATGAGGTCGGGCGTGGTCATCCGTTACTATAGCAGCCTAACGTTTGACATGAGCGGCATGATCCGGCTCGCCGGGGCATGTCCGCTCGATGGAGGGGTTCGGCGTCATGGTCATGCCTCGCGACACTTGCGCGCGCAAGGGTAGGTTCTACCGTTGCGTCTACTGCGTTTATTCCTCAAGGAAACCCTGCACCGCTCGGATCAACTGCATTCGATTCTTCTCGACCGACAGCGTGTGTGACCCTTCCGAAAGCAGGACCAGCCGCCGTTGCTCAGCAGAGGTTAGTCGTTTAAAGAGTTCCTGAGCCATGGCTGGTGGAGTAATGCCATCCCACTCGCCTACGATCAGAAGCGTCGGCGCACGGATCGCGGTGGGTTCGTAGGTGGATTTGCCTTGAGACCAGATTTCTGAGAAATCCTTCATGACACCATTCGGTGAGCGCAGGACCGGCGGGGTCTGTTTTGCGCCATCGGGGTCAGTGGCGAGATTTGCTGCCCACCACTTATCAAACCATGCTACAGGAAAGGTCTGTTCGAGTGCCCTGGAAGGGACGCCTCGAGCGCGATTGGGCAGCAGTTGATCGCCATTCGTTGTGCGGTAGGCACCCGTGAACTGTGGTGGGCGTTCCAAGTACCAAACCGGCGCGTAAAGCACAAGCTTTTCAACCTTGGCCGGATTTTCAGCGGCATAGCCGGCCATTATCGTCGTACCCCACGACCAGCCCAGTAGGTTAATGCGCGGCACGCTTCGCCGCTGGAGAATGAACTCGACTGCGGCAGACACATCCTTAACCGCGTCGCTTGTGTTGGCGAACGGAGCACCGTTGGCAGGAGGCTGGCTCATTGTGGCCGGGCGGGTGGACCGCCCGTAGCCGCGAACATCGACGAAGTAGACGTCGAATCCTTTGCGAGCAACATAGTCCATCCATGAGCCGCCGGGCAAGTCAATATCGAAGCCGACCTCCGAGGGGAAGGTGGCACCGTGCACCATCAGCAAAATCCGCTCTGGCGGGAAGTTTGTCTGTCCCGCAGGGCGTTTGTTGCGCACGTGAAGCTCAATCCCTGGATCGAGCGCAGGAATCATGAAAGTCTCACTGGTAATTCCTCCCGCGCCACTGCCCGCAGGCAATTGGGCGCATCCAGTGGTAGCGAAGCAGACCGCGAGAATTGATAGGACTCGGATGAACATTGTTTCTCCTAGCGGGTGGAAGGTGGTGAGTTTATGACGCCTAACGTAATATAACTTTGCGTCGCAAGTTTATATTTTTTTACGCACATGTCTAGTTTTACATAGTTGCCTTTGACGCACTTGCAATCACGACACGTCGCAACATATACTGTGTATATGAACAGTTTAAATGCAGGTGC
>JAYVPF010000097.1:0-7636 GCA_043757535.1 Burkholderiales bacterium | reverse complement strand
ACCACGAGCTTTTGCGCATGCCACCAGATGTTTCGACTCGCTCAACATGACAGCGTGGGCGTCAGGGCTGCGGTCTGAGGCACGTAACTAGTCAGGTAAGCGTTTGACTTTGTGTCCACGATGCGTGTGATGGATTGCTATTACAGCTCACAGAGAATCTTCATGCCAACACTCGCAAAAATGCTCAATGTGCGCCTACCCGATGCGACGCATTCAAAATTGGCCGCGCTCACGAGCGTGACAGGACGATCAAAAAGTGTTCTCACGATCAAAGCTCTCGAAGCCTATATGGAACAACAGGCGTGGCAGATTGCAGAGATACAAGCCGGGTTGGCCGAAGCTGATCGTGACGAGTTCGCGACGGACAAAGCGGTCGCGTCAGTATTCGCCAAATAGGCGGCTTATTAACGAGTCAACCAAATATGACCGGTTCGGCAGGCTCCCTCTCCCTCGAGGTGAGGTTTGGGGTGAGGGACTTGGCACACGCTTCAAGCATCGCGATGCAATCACCCTCACCGCCCGGCCTCTCCCCCAAGGAGAGGGCACCATAGCGGTTGCAATAGGACATATTTGGTTGACTCAATAATAAGTGGACGTAGCGATCATCCAAAAATCTCAATGACATTCTCGCCGCGATTGCTAGCGAGAACGCCACCGCCGCACAACGCGTGGCCGCTGACGGGATGCAGCAGGTGAACCAGCTCGCTGAGTTTCCGCTGCTCGGGCGCATGGGCGCGCTGGCTGCAATACGGGTGCTCGTCCTGCTTGAAAACTACGTCGCGTACTACCGCGTGAAGGGGAAAACGGTTGAAATTGTTCGCGTTTTGCACACGAAATGGCAGTTTCCGGTAGCGCGTTAAGGGCATCTGACGTCTAACAGCTTTTTGCTGAACGCGTTTCTGCACCGGGGATAAACGTGTAAAGTAGCGATAGTCGGTAATTCAATTTATTGCCCTGCAGCCCCAATGAAATAGTCGTTTCATGATGAAGCTGACAACTTTTTTGCTTGCCGCACTGTCGGCAGTAGCGAACCCGCCGCAGCTGTCACGGACGGTGCGTGAGCTGATTTTGTCAGCGGAGAACAGTGTTTGGGTGAGTTTGGCGAGCGTGTGGGAGTTTTCAATTAAGCATGCGCTAGGTCGCGGTGATGTGCCAGTGACGGGCGTGCGGGCGAATGAGTTGTTCACGCTGTCGGGCTATCTGCCGCTGGCGATTGACGCGAAGCATGCGGCCTCGGTGGCGCTGTTGCCGCAGCACGTACATGCCGATCCGTTTGACCGGATGCTGATTGCGCAGGCGCGGGCGGAGTCGATGACACTGTTGACGCATGACGGCGAGGTGGCGGCGTATGGGGACGCGGTGATGCGGGTTTAGCCCGTCGGTCTAGCTTTGACGCGCATGCAGATGCGCGCGCAGCCAGTTGGCAAAGGCGGCTTCGGTGATTTCGCCTCCCGCAACGGCGAGCATCGTGAGCACGCAGTCAGCATCGTTGGCGACCAGATCAAAGCCGTTGAGCGCGCAGAAGAGCTCGGCGGCGACGAAACCAGTGCGCTTATTGCCGTCAATGAACGCGTGATTGCGGCTTACGCCGTAGCCGTACGCTGCGGCTAACGCAGCAGCATCGGGTGAACCGTACGCGGCGAGGTTTTGTGGTCGTGCCAGAGCGGACGCGAGCAGTCCTGCATCGCGAATGCCAGCAAGGCCGCCGTGTTCAGCCAACTGTGCGTCGTGAATCGTCTCGATGACCGTTGGGTTGATCCAAATCCAGTCCGCTGCGTCAGAACCGCTCACGCTTATTTGGCCAATTCGGCAAGTACATTGCGACGCTTCTTCATGATGTCGCGAGCGGCGGTCATCTGCGCTTCAAATTCTGGGTTGGTCGCAGTGATGCGTACGCCGTTTGACGTTGGTGAGAAGAACAGTGAATCACCCTTGTCAACGTCGAGTTGCGCCAGTATTTCCTTCGGCAACACAACGCCCACCGAATTGCCGATCTGGATGAGTTTCAATGCTTGCATGGTGGTCTCCGATTCGAGATTTGAAGCGTTTATTATAACCGATGTAATTACGCTCGCAGCACCGCTTATCGCCGCCGTTCAATCCAAATCTGCAAACACCTGCAGAGCATTGAGCTTGAGATCCACCGAGACTAGCGACAGCGTGACACCAGCGGCGCGCAGGTCAAACGGGTGCAGCACCCACAGACCTTGGTCACCAAGGCGATAAATTTCGATCTGGCGTTTGTCGATATCAACCATGACGTATTCGCGCAATGCAGGAATTTGGCGATAGCTGACGAACTTCTCACCACGATCATAGTTGGCGGTGGACGGCGAGAGCACTTCGACGATGAGTTTGGGTTCGCTTTTGCTCATCCGACTCTCGCGATCAGCTGGGTTACAGGTGACCATGATGTCGGGGTAGAAGAAATTTTCAAGCGTTTTTATGTGGAGCTTCATGTCGCTCATAAAAACACTGCACGGTGTGCCGCTAAGGTGATTGAGCAGCGCGCTAGCCAAACGCAAGCTCACCATGACATGCCGATCCTCCGCCCCCGCCATCGCAAACACTTCGCCGTTAACAAACTCGTGCCGGTCAACTTGATCAGCCTCCCAAACGAGGTAATCGGCAACGGTGAATGGCGCTTTTTGCAGAGGTAATCCCATGTACAGATGATACCGCCAAGCGAGGCTGTTTTTAGCAATTCATCGGATCAGGAATCACCTGCTTTGGCACTTGTACGTCATCCCGCATCTCACTCAAACCCACTTAATCCGCCGAAAAAACGCCCACAACGCGACGCTGCCAACCGTCATCAAACTCAGTGCATAGGCGTACCCATACGTCCATTCCAGCTCCGGCATGTGCTTGAAATTCATGCCGTAGACGGCACCGACGATGGTGGGCACCATCAATATCGCGCCCCATCCGGCGAGCTTTTTGGTGACTTCGCTTTCGGCTAATGTGATGAGTGAGAGGTTGGTCTGTGTGGCGCTGTTTTCCATGTCGCGCAGGTTGTCGAGCGACTCGTCAATGCGGGTGACATGATCGAGCACATCGCGAAAATAAGGGCGCAATTCTTCGCGAAAAATGGCGTGTTTTTGCGTCAGCAAGCGGCTGCAAATTTCAACCAGGGGTGTCACCGCGCGGCGCACACACATGGTGTCGCGCTTCAATGCGTATAACGACTCAGCTGCAGCACGACGATCCGCCGCGGCATCGAAAATGGTCGCTTCGATGGTGTCCAGTCGATCCTCCAGTCGTTCGACTTCGGGGAACAGTCGATCAACGACAGTGTCGATCAAACCATGCAGCGCAGCACCCGGCCCCAAAGCCAAAAACTGCGGGTCGCGTTCAAGCTCCATGCGCACCGCCTTGAAGTCGGTCTCGGCGCGATGGCGTACGGTCAATACAAAATGTTCGCCGCAGTAAATGTGCAGCTCGCCGTCGACGAAATCACCTGCGCGGTGCTCAATGGTGTGCAACACCAGAAACAGCGTCGCGCCATATTCCTCGACCTTCGGGCGCTGCGAGCCACGATTGGTGTCCTCGATGGCGAGCTCATGCAGGTCAAATTCTTCCTGCATTTTTTCCAGCACTTCGAGCGTCGGCTCGAACAGCGCCACCCAGACAAATGCGCCCGCAGGCTGCGGCGCATCGAGAAAATCGCTGATCGCGTCGATTTCCATCGGCTTCTGGCGAACACCGTTGACGTAAGCGGCGCAATCTATGAGCATGGTTGAACTTTGCCGCCGGAAAGCGAATTCGGGTTTTGATGCAGATATTAACAAGTCAACTAAATATGTCCTATCGCAACCGGTATGGCGCCCTCTCCCTGGGCGAGAGGGCGGGGGGTGAGGGTGATTGCATCGCGATGCTTGAAACGTGTGCCAAGTCCCTCACCCCAACCCTCTACCCGAGGGAGAGGGAGCCTGCCGAACCGATCATATTGGGTTGACTCAGTAATAATTATGCGTTGCGCGCCACGGCCAGACCTGCGCTGTAGCAAAATAGGCCAATGGCTTCTGTCACCACCCGTCCCTCCTCCCTTCTGCCAAGCGCGAAACCAGAGCAGCAGGGATCAGCGCAACCCGATCGCGCACTGACACTGGCGGTCGTGTTGCATGAGCTGGAGGCTGATCAGCTGGTCGACGTTGCGTTGACCAGCGAGCTGCGCAGCGTCGCCCAATTCCGCAGTTACGACCATCCGTTAGTGCTGGTGGCTGAGCAAAAATGGCGCAGCAATAAGCCACCGAAACGGGTGCTCACGCTCGAAGCCTTAACGGACTGGCTGGCCGGTCGTTTGAACGTGCCCTATCTGCATATCGATCCGCTGAAGGTGGATTTCGCTGCGGTCGGCTCGGTGATGAGCACCAGCTACGCCAACCGCTATCGAATCCTGCCCGTTGCGGTGACACCCGATTCGGTGACGGTGGCGACCAGCGAGCCGTTTGTGCGCTCGTGGATTCCTGAACTTTCGAATTTGCTGCGGCGTCGTGTCGAGCTGGTGTTCGCCAATCCGCTGGACGTCAAGCGCTACGTCGCCGAGTTCTTCGCGCTGGCGCAATCAGTGCGTCGCGCGCAGGATCGAGCCGTTGACGACAAGAGCACGATCTCCTCGTTTGAGCAATTGGTGCAGTTGGGCGCGGCGGGCGGCGGCATCACGCCCGACGCCAATGATCGGCACATTATTCGCATCGTCGACTGGCTGTGGCAGTACGCGTTCGAGCAACGCGCCAGTGACATTCACATTGAGCCGCGACGCGATTCCGGCGTGGTGCGCTTCCGCATTGACGGCGTGCTGCATCAGGTTTATCAAATTCCACAAGCCGTGCATACCGCGATGGTCAGTCGCGTGAAATTGCTGGCGCGGATGGAAATTGTTGAGAAGCGTCGCCCACAAGACGGCCGCATCAAGACGGTGACGCCTGAGGGCGTTGAGGTCGAGCTGCGGGTGGCCACGATGCCGACCGCGTTTGGCGAAAAAGTCGTGATGCGCATCTTCGATCCGGAGGTGCTGTTGCGTGACTTCCGCGACCTTGGTTTTAGTGATGACGATCTCTCGCGCTGGGAAGCGATGAGCGCAAAGCCGCACGGCATTGTTTTGGTCACGGGGCCAACAGGCTCCGGCAAAACGACGACCTTGTACTCAACGTTGAAGACGCTTGCCACCCCCGAGGTTAACGTGTGCACGGTCGAAGATCCGATCGAGATGGTCGAGCCGTCGTTCAATCAGATGCAGGTGCAGCCGCAAATCGGCGTGGACTTCGAGAGCGGCGTGCGCACGCTGATGCGGCAGGATCCGGACATCATCATGGTCGGAGAAATTCGCGATCTGCCGACGGCAGAGATGGCGGTGCAGGCCGCGTTGACGGGCCACCTCGTGTTGACCACACTGCACACGAACGACGCGCCGACGGCAATCACACGGTTGATCGATCTCGGCGTTCCGCCCTACCTTGTCAATTCCACGGTAGTTGGCGTGATGGCGCAGCGCCTGGTGCGCACCCTGTGCTCAGCGTGCAAAGCGCCGGCAGAGGCGATCAGCGACGACGACTGGGCGGCGCTGACCAAACCGTATCGTGCGACCAAGCCGACTGCGACGTACAAAGCCGTCGGCTGCCTCGATTGCCGCATGACCGGCTATCGGGGCCGCGCGGGCTTGTACGAGGTCATGATGATGACACCCGAAATGCGAAAGCTCGTGATCGGCCAGGCCACGATGGATGAATTGCGCGAGCAGGCGTTTCGCGATGGCATGAAACCGCTGCGAGCGTCGGGCGCACACAAGATTGCCACCGGTTTGACCACGGTTGAAGAAGTGGAGCGGGTGGCACCGCCGGTATAAGCGTGACGCTGCTGCTTGTGGAAGCGGCTCTGCCGCGACATCGTTTGCATCACGGAAGATGGTCACGGCGGAGCCGCTCAAACACCGATTAAATTTAGGAGGAAATATTTTGCAAATCGCACTCATCGGTCTCGGCAAAATGGGGGCCAACATGGCGCGACGCTGGGCGCGCGGCGGTGTGAACGTGGTGGCGTTTGATCGAAGCGCTGAAGCTCGCGCGTCGGTTGTCGAGGCCAACATTTCACCCGTTGCATCGCTCGCCGAAGCGTTGGCCGCAGATGCCACACCGCGTATCGTCTGGCTCATGTTGCCTTCCGGCGAAATCACCGAAAACACCATCGACGCGTTGATACCGATGCTGAGCAAGGGCGACTTGCTGGTCGACGGTGGCAACGCGAATTACAAGGACTCCGTGCGCCGCGCGGTAAAGGTGAATGCCGCGGGCATCGGGTTCGCTGACGTCGGCGTGTCCGGCGGCGTGTGGGGGTTGCAGAACGGATATTGCCTGATGACAGGCGCGACGCATGAGAGCTACGCGACGCTCAAGCCATACCTCGAAGTACTCGCACCATCGAAGACTCACGGCATCGTGCACGCGGGCGCAGCTGGCGCAGGGCATTACGCCAAAATGATTCACAACGGCATCGAGTACGGCATGATGCAGGCGTTGGCCGAAGGCTTCGCACTGATGGAGGCGAAGAAGGATTTTGCGATGCCGATTGCCGACATCGCTGAGGCGTGGCGCGACGGGTCTGTCGTGCGTTCATGGCTCTTGGATTTGACCGCTGCGACGCTCAAAAAACCGGACGACATCGCCGCGATTGCGCCTTATGTTGCGGACTCCGGCGAAGGTCGTTGGGCGGTTGAAGCGATGCTCGATTTAGGCGTTCCCGCACCGGTCACGGCGCTCGCACTGACGACGCGTTTTGCAACGCAAGGCAAGGGCGACTACGCCGCCAAGCTGCTCGCGCAAATGCGGGCGGGGTTTGGTGGGCATGCTGTCAAGAAGCAATGAATTGTCAGTGATGATTCACCCCTATAGTCGCCTCTCCCCTCGCGGCAGAGGGTTAGGGAGAGGGGGATGGTGGAAATCGCAACCAAGGTGTCGATAGCGTGAACCCAATCATCATCATGGGCGTCTCAGGCTGCGGCAAAACGACAGTCGGCAGGGCATTAGCCGAAGGGCTAAACGCCAGCTTTCTAGACGCCGACGATTTTCATCCTGCTGCCAACGTAGAAAAAATGCGCACAGGAACCCCGCTCAACGATGAAGATCGCGCTCCGTGGTTAGCCACGCTCAATCGCGAGTTGCGTAAACGAAGCGAGCGCGGTGAACGTGTAGTGCTCGCTTGCTCAGCGCTAAAGCTGCGTTATCGTCAAGCAATCACCGCGCAACTCACACACGTTGACTGGATTTTTCTGGAGGGCAGTTTCGAGGTGATCACTGAGCGCATGCGCGCACGAGCCAGTCATTACATGCCGGAATCGTTGCTGCGTAGCCAGTTTGAAGCGCTTGAGCGACCTGACAGCGCAATCTGCATTTCAATTGAATTGACCGCTTCCGATCAGGTTGAGGCTGCGCTTTCAGCGCTCGCGACTTAGCGATTACTACGACTGAGTCAACAAAATATGATCGGTTCCGCAGGCTCCCTCTCCCTCGGGGAGAGGGTTGGGGTGAGGGACTAGTAATTCGTTTCACCAAAACACTGACATGAAATCGCGTCTTTCTCCGCCATGCTGCGTTGCCCAACCTTGCCGTACTTCAGTACGGCTGCGGCTGTGCGCCTT
>JAYVPF010000096.1:0-7695 GCA_043757535.1 Burkholderiales bacterium | reverse complement strand
TCGTGCTGATCGACGAAATTGATAAAGCCGACATCGAATTTCCGAACGACTTGCTGCGCGAGCTCGACCGCATGAGTTTCGACGTTTATGAAACGCACAGCACCATCACAGCCATTCATCGTCCGCTATTCATCATCACCAGCAACAACGAAAAAGACCTGCCCGACGCCTTCCTGCGCCGCTGCTTCTTCCACTACATCAAATTCCCGAGCAAAGAGACGATGAAGCAAATCGTCGACGTGCATTACCCAGCGATCAAGCAGGAGATGGTCAGCGCAGCGCTGGAGGCGTTCTTCGACCTGCGTGAAATGCCAGGGCTCAAGAAAAAACCGTCAACGAGTGAGTTGATCGACTGGATTAAGTTGCTGCTCGCTGAGGACATTGATCCCGCAGTGCTCCGCGAGAAGGATCAGCGGAAGGTGCTGGCACCTTTGTATGGCGCGGTGCTTAAGAACGAGCAGGATACGGAGTTGTTTACCAAGCTTTTGTTTATGGCGAGACGGGGGTAAGTCCCCTCTCCCTTGAGGGGAGAGGGTTAGGGAGAGGGTGATGGTGGAGTTATCCCTTGGTTCCGCCGTTCGCCCTGAGCTCGTCGAAGGGTCTGACGAAATGGAGAGTGACATTTGCCACCGGCGCGCTCTGTGGCCGCGCGGGGCCAGTTACTTTTTGGCATTGCCCAAAAAGTAACCAAAAAGGCTAGCCCCTACTGCCCGCCTTATCCTCCAGTGCTCAGAAAAAACGGCGCGATCCGAAACTCGCTGCGCTCAAACAACGGATCGCTTTATCCGTTTTTTCTTCCGCGCTTCGGGGCGGGCACAAGGGGCAGGCGCTTCGCGACTTCATCTCTTCAGCGAGCTCTTCCTATCCAAACTTTCCGAGATACCTTGCGAGCACCCAACCTTGCGACACTGTGATCCCATCGTCATCGACGTATTCGATGAAACTCCAGTCTTTCTCATGCTTTAGCAGCTTCACTGTCTTGCCGAAGCTCAGGGTACCAGCAGGTGGCGCATTTTGACGAGGAGTCTGTCGAATCGTCAGCGACTTGGCGGTTACGAAACGATGATCGCGTAGTTCGCTAAGAGAGAACCGTTCTCTTGCAACCTCACGAATCTGGGCCTTAGCTCCCGGGCCGTTTGATGTCGTGACCTCTTTCCATAGTGGCTCATACAGCGGTGTAGTTAGGTTGGCAATGATTGAAACGATGTACGGAACAAGGATATAGAGAACGATGGCACGTAGGGCGGGGCCGAGCTTAGCGATTTGTCGAAGCAAGTTTTCAACGAACGCATCACCCTCATCAGTTGGAACCTCAAGGGCGTTGATCGCTCGTTGGAGGCTTTCGATAGAGACGAGTTCACCGGCCACGGACACGACGCCAGCTTGATCAAACGATATGGATGAAAGCGGATTGCGATTGAGGAGTTCTTTCATGGTTCCCAGCGACCTCGAAAGCTGCTCCTCAAATACCAGTGACGGTCGAAATGAATCTTCCAAGCGGCGCGAGAGCGTTAGTGACGCAGACATGCCGTCCCGTAGTTTTTCGAACGTCGCAAACTCTTTGGTCAGCACCTGCGAGATCGTGGGCTGAAGCTGTGAGACCAGCGTCTCGAGTCCTGTCACCTGTGTAATTTGCGTTAATTCCAACTCGCTTTTGAAGTGCTTCTGCAACTCAAGCTGAGGCTACATTGTCTTTCGCATCTGCTCCGCGACAAGGAGTTGAGGCTTTAGAAACTGCTCCATTTGCTCAGCGAAGCGAGTGTGAGGGCTGCGGATTTTCTCCATGTCGGCCGGCAATGATCGCAACCCTGCGAGCGCCTGATAGTCGCGCATTAACGTTGATAGAAAAGTATCCGATATAGACATAAGATGGAAACAGCGATGTATAGGCGTCCATTCTGCTGCATAACTAGTGAAACACCACGTTACACAAACCGCCCCTTTTGCCAGCCCCGAAGCGCGGAAGACAAAACGGGTTAAGCAGTCCGTTGTTTGAGCGTAGCGAGTTTCGGACTGCGCCGTTTTTTCTGAGCACTGGAGGAAAAGGCGGGCAGTAGGGGCTAGCCTCTTTGCCTACTTTCTGGGCAATGCCAGAAAGTAGGTCGCCCCGCGCGGCGATAGAGCGCGCTGGTGGCGTGCAATCCGCGGGTGCTCTTCATTCCATCAGACCCAACGACCAAGCTCAGGGCGAACGGCGATGAGTCCACCATCACCCTCTCCCTAGCCCTCTCCCCTCAAGGGAGAGGGGACTGTCGTGCGCATTGCGACACTTCACAGTCTTAACATTGCCACATGAACACATTCACCGACGCCATCAATTTCTCCCAATCCCACGAAGTCCCGTGGCCGCGCGATCCGTTGACCGCGCCTGCGCCGGGGCAAGTGCCGTTCGGGGTGCACCACACTGACCCTGCGCCATGGAACGTGCTGCGCGGATCCGTGCATGAGCGCGGCGGCGTTTCCGGCGTGATTCTTCAGCATGGGACAGAGATCGCTTCGTGGGGCGAGCCGGATCGTGCGGATCAAACCTTCAGCGTGGCGAAAACTTACCTCGCCTTGCTGGCGGGCGTGGCCAATGCGCGCGGCTTGCTGCCGGATACCGATGAGCCGGTGGTCGCTCGCTTGCCGGGTATTGGTTTTGATTCCGAGCACAACCGGGCGATCACCTGGTCGCATCTGCTCACGCAAACCAGCGAATGGGAAGGCTCCTGTTTCGGCTTGCCGGACAGGGTGGATCGTTACCGCACGGTGTCGCATGATCCGCGTCCGCCCGGAGGGGTGAAGGGCGATGCACGCCCGTTGCATATGCCGGGCACGTATTGGGAATACAACGATGTGCGCATCAATCAGCTCGCGCTGGCACTTCTTCATTTGTTCAAACAGCCGTTGCCGGAAGTGTTTCTGGAAACAATATTGAAACCGCTCGCAGGTGGCGACGGGTTTCGTTGGGAAGGCTATGACGACGCGTGGACAGATGTCGTTGATAACGATGGCGTGAGAAGAAAAATGCAGAACGTTCCCGGCGGCACGCATTGGGGTGGCGGTGTGTCGATCAGCGCGCGGGATCAGGCGCGCGTGGGGCAGCTGCTGTTGAACGGTGGTCGTCAGCTCGACGTGCAAATCATCCCGGAAGCCTGGGTTAACCGCATGACCGAACCGTGCCCGATTGCCCCGTTTTACGGTGGGCTGATGTGGCTAAATTGTGCCGGGGCATACTTCCCCGGTGCATCCAAAGACGCGAGCTTCATGGTCGGCGCGGGCGGCCACTACACATGGATCGAACCGGCGCATGCTGCGGTCGTCGTGGTGCGCTGGCTGGATTCAACGCATGCGGATGAATTTATGACGCATATTTCAAATGCGTTCGCGGCGGAAGCGTGAAAGGATTAACGTCGTCGCCATGACCTATTATTTCGCGCTTATTTCGCGCTTAGCAACAAGGATTTTTTAATGAAACGTTTTTCGATATTTGCCGTGATTACGACGGCGCTGGTGCTCACTGCGTGCGCGCCACTGGTGACACAAAACCCCGGCGGTTCGATCTCGCCGGCCAACGTGGTGGCATTGGACGGAAATGAGCGCGTCATGCTGAAGGGGGCCGATGTGGTCGCCTATTTCACCCAAAACGCGTATGTGCAGGGCATGCCGACGATCAAGAGCGAGTATCAGAAGATCACGTTTTATTTTTCGACACCCGAGCACAAAACGTTGTTTGACAAGCAGCCCGCGAAGTATCTGCCGCTGTACGGCGGCTTCTGCGCTAATGGCGTCTCCTATGGCATTCCGTGGGGCGGCGATGCGGACACGTGGCGCATTTTTGATGGCAAACTGCACATCTTCGGCGGTGCGCAATCGCGCGACGCCTTCCTGCTTGACGTGCCGAAGAACCGGCAGTTGGCCGAGAAATACTGGAACGAAGAGGTCAACGGCAGCAACGCCCTGATGCAGCGCACCAGGCGCATGCTGTTCAAAGTGCCGCATTACAAATCAGACGCCGATGTGGCGGCCGAAATCGCGAAGGCGAAGAAGTAGGCCATCGGAAGAACCGGGCTACCGCTTGCGGCGATAATGCGCATCTTTGATTGATCCTGTTTTAGAGGTAATGCCATGAGTCGGATGTCCTGGGCCCTGTTTTCTTTTGTTGCGTTGGCGCTTTCTGCCTGCGCACCGGTCGTTACACAAAGCCCGACCGGCAAATTTTCACCGGTAAACGCCCACGCCATTGACGGTAATGATCGGGTGCTGATGAAGGGTGCAGATGTCGTCACGTACTTCACGAAGAACGCTTACACGCAGGGCAACCCATCGATCAAATCGACCTACGAAAACGTGACGTTCTACTTCTCATCTGCCGAGAACAAAGCGCTGTTCGACAAGGATCCGACGAAGTACTTGCCCGAGTACGGTGGCTACTGCGCCAACGGTATCGTGTACTCGATTCCGTGGGGCGGCGACGCCGACGCGTTCGAGATGATCGGCGGCAAGCTCTACATTTTCGGCGGCAAAGGCTCGCGCGATGCGTTCATGCTGGATGTGCCGAAAAATACGGCACTCGCCAATAAATACTGGAAAGAAGAAGTCAGCGGCAGCAACGCTTTCACGCACCGCACCATGCGCACGACCATTGGCCGTGTGGCGCATTACAAATCGGGTGCTGAATTGGCCGCAGAAGTCGCCGCTGCGAAAAAGTAACATACTTCAGCTTTCGATTCAAAGCCCCACCACACTGGGGTTTTCTTTATTTTTAGGCATAAGTCGACTTCTTGAGTATTGCGCCTCTAGCCCCTGTTAAAACGTCATTACAGCGAAAAGTTGGCGAGTTGCAATGAAGTCGAATGCATTCGCGCAACTGCTGCTGCTTGGCGCGCTGTGGGGCGCGTCGTTCATGTTCATGCGGGTCGCAGTACCGGAGTTCGGCGCGTTTTCGATGGCCACGGCGCGCGTCGGTGTCGCTTGCATCATCATGCTCATGATCGTGGCGGCGCTACGGTTGCCGCTTGATTTCCGCGCGCGCTGGAAGACCTATCTCGCGGTCGGAGCCGTGAACACGACGATCCCGTTTATCGCCTATAGTTTTGCCGCGCAGCACATCCCGGCTGGTTACAGCGCGATTGCCAATTCGACGACGCCGGTGTGGAGCGCGCTGATCGCGTGGCTGTGGTTCAAGGAGCAGCTTGGCCCGGCCAAATGGGTCGGCGTTGTGTGCGCGTTCGCGGGCGTGCTGGTGCTCGTGGGATTGCAGCCCGTTGCGCTGACGCCGATGGTCCTGGCGGGCATCGCCGCGGCAGTGGCGGCGGCCTGCGTGTACGCCACTGCCTCATTTTTAATCAAGCGGCACCTCACCGGTGATTCTGGTTTCGCGGGGGCGACGGGCATGGTGTGGGGCGCGACCATGTGGCTGCTGTTGCCAGGGTTTTTTTTCGCCCCCGATGTCATGCCGTCGGCGAAAGCGTGGGGCGCCATCCTCGCACTTGCAGTGTTTTGTACCGTCGCCGGTTACGGTCTTTTCTTCCACCTGATCAAGACGATTGGCCCGCAACGAGCTTCGTCCGTGGCGTTTCTGTTCCCGGCGTTTGCAGCGTTCTGGGGCTGGCTGATTCTGTCCGAGCCGATCACCTTCAACATGATCGCGGGCATGGCGTTTGTACTGCTTGGCACGGCACTGGTGTCGGGTTCGAAGCGCCCTGTTGGCGTGGCGTCGAACGCCGAGAAATGGCGCGACTGGATTTTTTGGCCGCTGGTGTTTGCGTTGGGTCCGCGCTCCGTTCGCCGGTGGATCGCTACGCGCTACCAGCAGGGCGACGCTTACTACCGGGAAGAGGTTGCAGCGTTACGCGGCAACCTGCCCAACGTGTTGCCCGAAGCCGACGTTGATGCGGCCGCCCGTGAGCACCGATTGCTGCGGCTCACCGATCGCGCCGATGTATTCATGAGCACGCTGCGCATGCGCCGCACGCTCGCGCATGACATCAAGGTCATCGCGCTGCCGCCAGTCGAGGAGGCTGCATTGATTCTCTCAGCGCATCGCGGCAACGGCTGGTGGACGCTCTCTTCACTCAATGCGCAGGGCAAACCGGTGGAGCTTGTGTCCGCCCCATTTCCAGCGTTTCACGGGTGGCAGCAATGGCTCTGGTGGCCCTACATTCGCCTGCGCTGGCGCGAGATGAACCGGATGGGCGGCATGCCGCTGATCACCATGCGCGGTGCCAGCCGTCACGTTAAAACGGCGCTCAGTAACGGCGGTCGTGTGATCGCCACCATCGACATTCCGCCAGTGTTAGCCAAGCGCTGCGCGCCGGTGCCGTTCTTTAGACGCACGGCGTGGATGCCGCGACAAGCGATCGATATTGCGTTCGAAAGTGGCGCTTCGGTGTGGATGTTCTTCGGTGATGTCGATGCCGCGACGTTGCAGCAAATCGTTCGCTTCGAAAAACTCGATACGTCGCGCGGTGTCGAGGCGACGTTTGCTGAATACACCGCGAAACTGGAGGCCGCAATTCGCGCACGTCCCGGTTCCTGGCATGCGTGGGGCGACTTTGAGTTGTATTTTCAGCCGCCTGCAAACACGCCGCGAGCGAGCTAAATCCGGACGCCCACTTTAGGGCACCTCTAATAGTTCGTTTTTGGGGATGCAGTGCCAGGAGCTCGGAGCGCAGCAACCAGCGCGTACGCTCTGGTACGCGAGCTCATTTGCCAAAAGCACGTGCATCGCGCGACTGCGCAATGCGCGCCACCAATGAATTATTTGAGGTGCCCGTTCGCAGTAACAACTGCCTATCTGGCGGGCGTCACCAGCGGAGGTAAATTGACACAGGGCAGCGATTTGAAACTGATACAGACGCATTTTGAGAAGATGGCTACCTTTTGGGGTGGCTTTGATCAGCAAAGCGGTGTTTGTGGAAGTTCAGTGACTTATGAAGCATGGATACAGTCTGCGCGTTATTGCGCCTGAGGTGGGTTGCGCGGTCAACGCCGCGCGTCGGCAACTTCGCGTCTGCGAACAAGGCCACACAGGCCGGGATCAAGACCCGTTTCACCAGCGCGGCGGATCTCATGTTGGCGCTGACGCATGGCTATGTGCAGAACAATTGAATGGCGGTGATGCATCGCACGGTGAAGGCCTATCGCCTGCTCATTATTGACGAAATTGGCTATCTGCCGATGAACCGCGAGCGGGCTAATGAGTGCTTCCAGGTGATTGCGAGTGTGTATGTGAAGGCGAGCTTCGTGGTGACCAGCAATCTGTCCTTCGGGCAGCGGGATGACACCTTCGCCAAGGACTCAACGCTCACCGCCGCACTCCTAGACCGGCTGCTGCACCATGCGCACATCGTGCCCATTGCAGGCGAGAGCTATCGGTTGAAGCATCAACGACAGGCCGGGATGTTGCAGGCCATAGAGCAGGCGAGCGCAGCATGAACGCGGCGTGAAGACAGTATGAGCGCAGTAGAGCGGCTCGAAATCGAGAGCGCTGTGGCGTGCCTCGCTACGGTCGGGCTACGCCCTCCCTGCGCAAGGCACGCCACACCGGCAAAACGCAAGAAATAATAGGAGCGCGCGTGTCAGTTTCATTTTGCTGATGGCTAGAAAACTGTATCTGATTAGTTACGTGCCTCAGATAGACGCCCTGTAACCCACGCTGTCATGTTGAGCGAAGCGAAACATCCGGTGGCATACGCAAAAGCTCGTGGTGAT
>JAYVPF010000095.1:0-7748 GCA_043757535.1 Burkholderiales bacterium | reverse complement strand
GAACGATCGCTGCACGCGCCGCCTGATTTGATCGGCAAGATTGCCGCTGAGGCCCAAGCCAAAAGCCTGATCCTCGCGCACCGCCGCCCGGAAACGCTGGGCAAGGAGGCTGAACTGCAAGCCGTGATGGCAAAGGCTTATAAGGGACCGATCCTGTTTGCCGATGACTTGAGTTGTTATCCGTTGCAATAACGACGTATGGCAGGGCGAACGTTGTGTGCTCCCGGCGCGGCGAGCACAATTTTTTTAAAAAGATGGAATGAGATGAACGTCGTCGTGCTCTAGTACACATGCAACTGTTTCGATCCGCTGAATCGCGATACAACCAATGGGTGCGGGAGCATTACCGGTTCCTGTTCAGGAGCGCATGGGCGCTGACCGGATCACGCGCGGTGGCGGAGGACGTGATTCAGGATTGTTTCGCCAACGCGTGGAAGCATCGCGATCAGTTGCGCGACCCAGCGCTAGCTCGTGCATGGTTGTTCCAAATCATGCGGCGCGGCGCGTTTCGGCAGATGGCACCGGGCATGCAGCCGGTCGCTGACGAAGGCCTTCCCGAACAAGCCGCACCGGAAGCAAATTTCGATGATCGCCTTGATGTGGTGAAGGCGTTGACACGCATTGCGCCGATTCATCGCGAGGTGCTGGTGCTGTTTTATTTCGACGACATGCCTACCAACGAGATGGCCGAGGCGCTGGAGATTGCGCCCGGCACGGTGCTGTCCCGTCTCGCCCGTGCGCGCGCAGCACTAAAAGCGGCGATGACCGAGCCTGTTCGTGCGGCCACTGTCGGCAACGTGTCGGTTTTGCCCGCGCCGCTTGCCCGCAAAGACTCGCGAAAGAATTGACATGAAACCTGAGCATCCCCCGGACGACACCGATTTTGATCTTCGCGCTCGCGCCGAATTGGCACTCGCGTTTGCGTCGGACACGCCACCCGCAGACTTGTTTCGCAAGCGCTCGCCGCTCTTCATGCGCCGGGGTTTTCAACGTAGCCTCGCTGCCCTGTTGATCGCCGCCACCGGTGCCGGTGGCGTGCTCGCCATGCGCCCGCCCGCGCTTGTGCGTGGGGCCATTGAGCACGAATACTACGAGCGCACCTTGCGCGGCAGCTTCATGGACAACGCGCAGCTCGCTGAACGATTAGGACTGGGCAAGAGCAAAGCGCTGCCCGGATTCCCGCAGCTGATGCGGCCCTGCGATATCGACGGGCACTTGGTTTATCACCTCACGACGTTTTTCGAAAAAGGCGGCATGGTGACGGTGTTTGCATTTGACGACGCAATGCAAATCAAGGAAGGCAGCGGCTGGTGGGGCAGCGTGTACTGGCAAGTCGTCACTTCACGCGAAGGCAAACCGTTGGTACTCGTCGCAGAAAAGCAGAAAGCGTTAACGGTTGCACAGACGGCGCTGACGGAGCCTACCAACGTGAAATAGCGCGAAGAATTCAATGTAGGAGCGGCTCCGCCGCGACCCGACGCAGCAAGCTGGGGTCGCGGCAGAGCCGCTCCTACAAAAAAAACGATACACAACAAGGAGCTAAAAAATGAAACACACAGAAAAACTAACTAATCCACAACGCCGTTTAGTGCTCGCAGGCAGCGCATCCGCTGTTGCCGTCGCGAGCATCACAAGTTTAAACCCCGCGCATGCCGCAGCCGATGCAGCGCCCGCCGCCACACCTGTCGCGGGTGCCGCCGCCAAGCCGCTGCCCGCTTACGTCGCCTGGAAAGACCCGAGCGCGATGATCATTCACACCAGCAGCACGTTGGAAACCAAGCGGAGCGCCTTCGGCACCAGTGTGGTGACGCCGAACGATCAGGTCTACATCCGCAACAATTTACCTGCACCGGGCGCGGAAATCATCAACGATCGTGACGGATGGGAAGTCGAAATCGCGGGCGTCAAAACGCCGAAATCATTCACCGTTAAATCGCTTAAAACGATGGGCTTGGAGACCACCGCGATGGTCTTGCAATGCTCAGGCAACGGACGCGGCCTGTTCCCCAGCAAACCGAGCGGCACGCCCTGGCAGGTGGGCGCTGCGGCCTGTGTGGTGTGGAGTGGCGTGCCTGTCCGCGCGTTGGTCGAAGAGCTGGGCGGCGTGAGCGACGGGATGCTGTTCATGACCGGCACGGGTGGCGAAAAAATGCCGGTCGGGCTCGACCCAAAAAGTGTGATGGTCGAGCGATCAGTGCCAGCCAGCGCGATGATGGATGCGCTGCTGGCGTGGGAGATGAACGGCGTGCCGATTCCGCTGGCGCACGGTGGCCCGCTGCGCCTCATCGTGCCGGGCTACAACGGTGTCAACAACGTCAAATACATCAAGCGTCTGGCATTCACGACGGCACAGAGCGACGCTGCGATTCAGCGTACCGGCTACCGCATTTCACCACCCGGAGAAAAAGGTGATCCAGCACAGCCGTCAGTCTGGGAAATGGCACCCAAGTCGTGGATAAATTCGCCCGCGCCAGAGTTGGGTACCGTGCCAGCGGGCCGGGTGCAAATCAAAGGTGTGGGCTTCGGTGGATTAAACGCCGTCAAGGCCATCGAGGTGTCGGTTGACGGCGGCAAAAGCTGGCAAGCGGCGCGTCTGGTCGGACCTGATCTAGGCAAGTATGCGTGGCGACAATTCGCCTACCCCGCCAAGCTCACACCCGGAACGCACACGCTGATGAGCCGCGTGACCGACACGCAGGGCAATGTGCAAGCGGAAACCGCCGCAGACAACAGCGGCGGCTACGGCAACAGCAGTTGGCGCGCGCATGCGCTGACCGTGACTGTGGTTTAGCGCTGAATCTTTTGAACACCCATCCCATTTCATTATGAAAATTAGTCTCCATTTCGCACGGCTCGCAGCGAGCATTGGCGCAGTATTAACGCTAAGCACTTTAAGCACGATAAGCACGGCACACGCACAAGACATGATGACGGAAGGCAAAAAACTGTTCACCGAAAGCGCCGTGCCAGCTTGTTCGATTTGTCACGCGATGAAGCAGGCAGGGGCCGTGGGCGAAGTCGGCCCTTCGCTTGATGAGCTGAAACCCGATGCCGCACGCGTCGAAAAAGCGCTGCGCAACGGCATCGGGCAAATGCCCGCATTCAAGACGCTAAGCGAGGCGCAGATCAAACTGCTCAGCGCCTACGTGGCAAGCGCCGTGGGTGGCAAGTAGGCTGATAACGCGGGGCGCGAAGCTCCCACGCGCGTCGCCGTTCACCTTCGATTTGTCGTAACCGCTTTTCATTGAAACTGTTGCTTGCATTGGGTATGCAGCCTATTATTTGCAATAGTCGACAGTACGGTAAATAAGCCGTTATCCCCTACGAAACCGTCTTCTTGAGTGAAAGCTATTATGGCTTGAACGCGGTGATCAAGGATAAATCGCACATAACCCGTGCTACACTTGTACTGTGCCCGACGGTTCTGCGGAACAATCATGACCAATCTCACCCTCACTATCGACGAAACCTTGCTGCGCAAAGCGCGGATACTGGCGCTTGAACAGGGGACGAGCGTGAACGCGATGGTGCGCGAATTCATCGAGAAAACGGTGGCCGAAGACGCGCCTGAACTCACGCGTGCAGAGCAATTCATGCGAATAATCGAGAATGGCAGATTCGCCTCTACTGGGCCGCGAATGACGCGCGAGGAACTGTACGACAGCTATCCTCGAATTCAGCGCCAACTTCGCGTCGGAACCGGCGCGATTAGTTCAGACACGGCACAAACAAGCGGCCGCTAGCCCTTCGTGGCTGCGTTGCTGGACGCCAACATGCTGATTTACGCCGTCCACACATCGGAGCCGGTGAAACAGCCCAAGATTTCTTACTCACATAACCCGTGTTAACCTAAACACGTGTTAACACTATTTGAGGCGTCTTTTATGACCAATCTAACGTTAACGATCGACGAAACCCTGCTGCGCAAGGCGCGCATCGTCGCACTCGAACGCGGCACCAGTGTCAATGCATTGGTACGCGAGTTCATCGCCAACATGACCGCTGAGGCGACGCAAAAAAAAGACAAATTGGCTGAACTTGAAACCATTCTCGCCAACGGTCGTATTGCGTTTACGGCACCCAGGCTGACGCGCGAAGAGATGTACTTACTTGAGCCGCGAATGCAACGAATTCTGCGATTGACCGAACGTGATGACAGCGCGGCAAACGCCTCCAAGTGAAGGCGTTTTTCGATACAAACATATTGGTCTATGCATTTGACGACACCCAACCGATCAAGCAGGCGTTGGCGGCGACATTAATGCGCAGCCTGTGGGATCGGGCGGAACCGATCTGCATCTCTACGCAAGTGGCGATAGAGTTTTACAACGCGGTGCGGCGACAGAAAGTAGTCGATCAAAACCTCGCCGCCTACCAGGCGGCGCTGTCAAATTTTTTGTGTATGCCCACCACGCTTCAAACGGTTCAAGACGCATGGACACTTTTCCGCGCCCACAAGTTGTCGTGGTTTGACGCTTTGATTGTTCAGAGCGCGCTAGACGCGAAATGCAGTCATCTCTTCACCGAAGATATGCAAAACGGGCGGAAGTTTGGCGGGCTTGAGGTGGTTAATCCGTTTGTGTAGTGCGGTTGCGCAGTAGCGTGTAGGCTGGGTTGAAAACCCAGTGTGTTATTGCGACCGCTGGGTTTTCAACCAAGCCTACGCACTCCCATGCGTCGTGAATTTGGACGGCAACCGCCCCCTCACCCCCGGCCTTCGCCGGGGCAGGCTCTAACCCTCTCCCACGAGGGGAGAGGGGACAAACTTTCCCGAGCTCTACCAAAGTTCGGTGCCTGCCTACTCCCGCCACCCACTAGTAATCGGATACCGCCAATCGCGCCCGTACGCACGCGGTGTAACACGCGGGCCGACGGGAGCCTGCCGTCGCTTGTATTCGTTGATGCGCAGCAGGCGCACGACTTTGTCAACATCCGCCGCAGGCAAGCCCTTCGCCTTGATGTCCGCCGCCGAGAAGTTGTGCTCCATGTACAGCGACATGATTTCGTCGAGGATCGGGTATTCGGGTAGCGAGTCCTGATCGGTTTGGTCGTTACGCAGTTCGGCCGACGGCGCGCGCGTGATGACGCGTTCGGGGATGACGCGGCCTAGCGTGTTGCGATAGTTGGCGAGTTCGTACACCAGTTCTTTGTCGCAATCCTTGAGCACGCCGAAGCCGCCGGCCATGTCGCCGTACAGCGTGGCGTAGCCGGTGGTCATCTCGCTCTTGTTGCCGGTGGTGAGCACGAGGTTGCCGGTCTTGTTCGAGATGCCCATGAGGAGGGTGCCGCGAATGCGCGACTGCAGGTTTTCCTCGCTGGCATCCTCCGGGTAGCCCTTGAACTGGTCGGCGAGCGCGGCTGCGAACGCCTCGTACACCGGCTCAATCGGAATTTCGTCGTAGCGAATGCCCTGAATCCCGGCCATCCAGCGCGCGTCCTCCAAGCTGATGCTGGCGTTGAATTTCGACGGCAACATCACGCAGCGCACGCGGTCACGGCCCAGCGCGTCGACCGCGATGGCGAGCACGACGGCGGAGTCGATGCCGCCTGACAAGCCGAGCACGATGCCGGGGAATCGGTTCTTGTTGATGTAGTCCTTGACCGCGAGCACGAGGGCGGCGTAGACGTCGGCGGCGGTTGATTGCGGCGTGTTGAAACGGACGGGTTTCGGCGTGATGCCGTCGAACTCAACAACCGCGGTCGCCTCAACAAACCCCGGCAAACGCTGCGTCACTTCGCCTTTGCCATTCATCACGAACGACTGCCCGTCGTAAACGATCTCGTCCTGTCCACCGACGAGATTGCAGAAAACCATCGGCAGGCCCTGCTCTGCCGCACGTTCACGGCACGCGGCCTCGCGCGCGGCCAGATGCTCGGAATCGTACGGCGAACCATTGATCACAGCCAGCACCTGCGCGCCCGCCTCACGCGCCAGCGCCGCCGCTTGCGGCAACCAGACGTCCTCGCAAATCAGCATGCCAACCCGAACACCCCCGGCTTCAAACACCGTCGCGCTGTCTCCGTGCTGAAAGTAGCGTTTATCGTCGAACACCGAATAATTCGGCAACTCCCGCTTGCGATAGATCGCCTCGATCTTGCCGCCGCGCAACACGGCGGCGGCGTTGTAAAGACCCGTCTCGTCGCGCCACGGCGTACCGACGATGGCGGCTAGTTTTGGCGGGAGCGTTGCGGCAAGCATTTCAACCTCGGCTTTGCAGGCCGCGATGAACGACGGGCGCAGCAGCAGGTCTTCCGGCTGATACGAGCAGATGGACAGCTCTGGCGTGAGCAGCAAGTCTGCGTTTACCGCAGCGGCAGACGCTCCAGCAGCGAGGATTTTAGCGGCGTTACCGTTGAGGTCTCCTACGAGGAGATTGAGCTGGGCTATGACTGCTTTCATCGCATGAATTGTAGGCGGCGCGCCGGACGCGCAGCTTGAGCCACGCGGTCAGACGGCTGTACCCCCAATCGTCACCACCATGCCAAACAATTCGTGGTGTGCGCTTTTGATGTCCGCTGCGCTACCGATAATGCCCGTGCCGTTCAAGCATCTCAATTTTGTAGCCGTCGGGGTCCTGGATGAAGAAAAATCGCGCGAGCAATTCGTCATCGCGCTTGAACTCTTTGACCGCGGTGCACTCGTACCGGGCTGCAGTTAACGCCGCATGTTTCGCCGGGACATCAGGTACCACGACACCAATATGGCCGTAGCCTGTGCCGTGGGTATAGGCCTCGGTGCGACCTTTGTTGAGCGTCAGTTCGATCTCAAAATCATTGTCTGCATTCCTTATATACACGAGCGCGAAATCGGGAAAATCCAGGCGATGCGTTTCCTTTAGTCCCAACACGTCTTCATAAAATTTCATGGATCTTTCCAGATTCATTACTCGGATCATGCTGTGAATTATTTTTTCCATGGCGACCTTTGTTGCTCTTGATAAAACTATTGAACGCGCGCCTGCATCGGCACTACGGTCGCGGTGGACGATACGGATTTGCGCGCGACCGTCTTCGACTCTTCTATGTTGCGGCGCAAATAGCGCATGCAGGTCACGCGCAAAAACGAGGTGAAGTTGGGCACCCCATCCCGCTGCGCCATGATTTCGTCGTGAAACTGCACGATCAATCCGTTCGTGGTGCGGCCCTCTGCAGACGCCATTTCAGCGAGCACGTCCCACATCATGTTTTCCAGCCGGATGCTGGTGAGCACGCCATGAATGCGTAGCGTTCTCGAGCGTGACTCATACAAGATCGGGTCAGCCTTTACAAAATATTCACACATGTCGCCTCCTTATGTTGGGTGCCCCCTGGCCCGCGAACGGGCGCGGGGGAAGAGCCGAATCCTACAACGCCTTGGTCACCATTTGTGCCGCGATGTAATCGGCCTGCCGGATTGCCAGGGTCACGATAGTGAGCGTTGGATTTTCTGCACCACCCGTGGTGAACTGGCTGCCGTCGCTGATAAACAGGTTGGCGATGTCATGCGTCTGGCCGTAGCCGTTACACACGCTGGTCTTCTTGCTCGCGCCCATCCGGCAGGTGCCCAGGTTGTGCGTGGACGGATACGGCGGCGTGCGGAATGTGCGCACCGAGCCCGCCGCTTTGTACACATTTTCACCGGCTTTGAACGCATGCTCGCGCATTGCCAGATCGTTGGCGTGATCGTCGAAATGCACGTTCGGAATCGCGCTGCCCCATTTGTCTTTAAGCGTTGCGTTGAGCGTGACCCGGTTGGTCTCACGCGGCAT
>JAYVPF010000094.1:0-7841 GCA_043757535.1 Burkholderiales bacterium | reverse complement strand
TCGAGAACGCATCCCCCAATTGCTACGCCGATCAGATCGAATGGATGCATCGCAACGTCGCCAAACGCGATTGCATTTTGATTTCGTTGCATCCGCACAATGATCGTGGCACAGGCACAGCCGCGGCTGAACTCGCGTTGATGGCGGGTGCAGATCGTGTGGAAGGTTGCCTCTTTGGTAGCGGCGAGCGAACGGGAAACGTGGACATCGTGAACGTCGCGATGAATATGTACTCACAGGGCGTGCATCCGAATCTCGATTTCAGCGACATCGACGAGATCAAAAAGACGGTCGAATACTGTAATCAGATTCCCGTGCATCCGCGCCATCCGTATGCGGGTGACCTTGTGTACACGAGCTTCTCGGGCTCGCATCAGGACGCCATCAAGAAGGCATTCGCGAACCGTGAAGTCAATCCAAACGGTATTTGGGATATGCCGTATTTGCCCATCGACCCGATGGACGTAGGCCGTAGCTACGAGGCCGTGATCCGCGTCAATTCGCAGTCAGGCAAGGGCGGCATCAGCTACCTTCTGCAAAGCGAATACGGCGTAGATTTGCCACGCCGGATGCAGATCGAATTTTCGCAAGTGGTGCAGCGCGTCATGGATGACACTGGCAAGGAAATGACGGCTGACGATATCTGGAATATTTTTGACGGGGAGTACATCACGAACGGCGCGCCGTACAAGTACATCGGGCACAAACTCGCGGAAGATTCATCGCGTCCAGAAGCTGTTGAAGTGCACGCAGAGGTCGTCATCGACGGCGACACGCACAAAGCAAAAGGCACGGGCAACGGCCCGATTGACGCCTTTGTTGCCGCCATCGCGAGCGAACTGCACGCTCCTGTAAAAGTCATGGACTACCACGAACACGCCATCGGTCAGGGCGCGAACGCCACGGCCATCACCTACATCGAAATGCGTGTTGGCGATGGGCCCTCGCTTCATGGTGTGGGAATGGACAGCAATATCGTGACGGCGTCATTCAAGGCGATTTTGAGCGGGTTGAATCGCGATGCAGCGCGAGTGCGAACGTCTGCTGCGAGTATGACGAAGTAGGCCAAAACATAGGGTGCGCGAGCGCTGCACACCCGAATGAAAATTACCGCAACACGATAATGTTCTGATCACGCTCAGCTTGTGTAGCGAGCAGCGTCGTCAGTCGGCGATCAAAAGTGACAAGCTTCGCATCGTGCGCATGTGCTGTCGTGACGAGCCAAGCGTCGGTTACCTGGCGATGCCCAACGACGCCCCCTGTGCAATATCGCAGCACGTCGATTAGCGATGTGTTGATTGGCAAAAAGCGATGATCGCTTGCGGCAAGATTTCTGGTTAGCAGTTCTGCCGCCTCCGACACTGGCACTGCCGGTGTATGAAAGGCAGGTTGCGAAACTACGCGCACAAACGCCGCTTGAGTGAACGCGCAAGTTGCCCATTCGTCGTGACGGTGCTCCTTGAACCATCGCATCATTCGCGAATGGTGGTCGTGAGCAGGCCAACACAGCGCGATCAGCGCGTTTGCGTCCAGTAGATACACGCCAGTCCTATTCCTGCATCAGCGCGTCGACCAACTCTGCTGAGACAGGCTTGGCGTTTTCGCCCAATCGGGCAACCCAAACGCCGTCCACTTCGCGCATCGCAAGTTGTCTCGTCGCCGCTTGTTCGATCAGATGCGACACTGCGTCGCCCAAATTCACTGACCGTGCTGCCGCATATCTGCGGGCGGTCTCCAGCGCATTAGCGGATAAGTTCAGCGTTGTCCTCATTGTCGAGCCCGTAGAGTTTTCTATGCATGAATTGTAAAGCATCAATTTGCAAAGTTGATGCAAAAGCTTATATAAATGCCGTCTTAAGGTGCTTGTAAAAGTTCTGTGAAAGTTCTTATAATTCTCGCATGATATTCCGGTCAGTCAGAGTTACCGGTTCGGTTAATCCCTCATTCCGGAGCCCGCATCATGACGAAATTAACGCCTCTCAAGTCAATCGCCGCCACCGCGCTAGTTGAGCGGCTTGCAAAGAGCAGCTTCCTCGGCAAAGACGATCAGTCGCGCTGCGTGGCGCTGGTCAAGCTGATGCGCTCATCACCCGACGGGCGTTTGCGCCGTGGAGCCGTGTTTCCGGCGGTGTTCCCGACGTTGGCGGCGTCCGACAAACCCTCCAGTGCGTTCACCAAGTTCCGGCAACGGCTCGCGGAGGCGGCGCGCAGCGAGGGCTTTGCGTTTGAAATTGACGTGACGGGCAACAAGAAGCTCGGCGACCAAATGATCGTCACTTTTCACGGCAACGACGAGTCCGAACTATCGCTAGCGCACAGCCCGCACCACAAACCCGCTGAATACACCGAGCAACGGGCACAGCGCGAAGTCAAAAGAATTTTCATCAGCAACGCCGACAAGGACGTTGTTGAGGTCACCGCATTTCTCAAATGCCTGCAAACCGCGCTGCGTAGCGACCCCAACGAGCAGGTTCAACAATGGGCGAATTCAATCTTTTGGCACCGTGAATCGCTCAATGAAAACCTGCAACACGACGTCATTCAACGGGCGATTGACGATTGCGACGCGGGCATTTTGCTCGCGTCAAGAGAGTTCATTGCCAGCCGATACATTCTCGATCACGAGGTGCCCCGCTTTGATCCTGAGAAATTAAAGAATGGGGACGCTCACGTGCGACCGGCTATCGCGGTACAGCTCACGAGTGAATCCATCGGACGCATTGAAGCCGCCATAGAGTCGGTGATCAGCCGCAGACCGTTCACCTACCTCAATTGCCGACCCACCGACGACAGCGCCCGTATCTGCTTTGCCGACGGCACACCATCGCAACGAAATCAGATTTGCGATACCGTTGTCGAGCAACTTAAACGAATCCTTCTTGCGCCTCCGCTCGTGCCGATGGATCCAAGCGAGACCGGTGTCGACGACATGCTGCGCATGACGGGAGTGGAGAGTGACAAATACCGATCCGCCGACTACGACGAAGCGGCGCGAGCTGCGCATGACCGCGTTTCCCGCCCGGCCAAAACGCCTCAAGCACTCTCGCCGACCGCGAGTCATACAGCGAGCGATACCGACAAAAGCGTTCTCGCCCTCGAATACCTCTACGACTGGGCGATCAAACCAACCACGACTCGATGGTTCGCCGTGCTTGGCGAATTGGGCATGGGTAAAACGTTTCTGTGTCGCATGCTCGCCGGAGAGCTGAAGACCACGCCCAATGCGCCAAGGCCCATTTACATCGATCTCAAATCGAGCGCCGTGGATGCCTCTGCTAATCGCGTCCTCACCCTCGAATCGATCATCGGCAACGCGCTACGTGTGGACTACGGCACGCTAAAGGGCGTCACAACGGACGACGTGCTCGACTGGGTACGCACGCGTGGCGCCGTCATCATTTTTGATGGGCTCGATGAGCTGTCAGTGCATCTGAAAGACGAGGGCACGCGCGCGTTGATTTCCGAACTGTTGCGTGCCTTGCCACCCGTCCTAGAAGAGCCACCAGCAGAAGAATCGCCATTCGCGAAACCGCGAAAAAACCGCCGCAACGCTGCCAGAAAACCGGCGACCCAAGGCAAGCTGGTCATCTCCTGCCGCACTCATTATTTTCCAGCGATTGCCGAGCAAAACGCGTTTCTGCTCGAAGCGCATCGCGGCAAAAGTGAAGCGTCGGATGTTGAGGCGTTCACGCTGCTGCCGTTTTCTGAGGAAGCGATTCGCCGCTATTTCGCGAACGCGTTGGGCAAGACCGAGGCGGAGCATGCGTTTTCGCTCATCAGTGAGGTGCACAACCTGCGCGAACTTGCTGAGCGCCCGTATTTGTTGAGCCTCATCACGACGCAAATCGATCAGCTTGAAGCACTCCGCAAGCGCGGCGAGCGCATCAATGGAGCCACGTTGTACGGCCTGTTCGCCGACGACTGGCTGGGCCGCGACCACGGCAAGCACGAATTTGATCTTGCTGACAAGCGCACGCTCATGCAGGCGCTCGCCGCCGCCATGTGGAAGGAGGGCGCGCGGCAGTGGTCGCACGATGCCCTAAAGACCTGGCTGTACAGCTTCATCGAACGCACGCCTGGTTGGGGCTTTCGTTACGCTGCAAAGGCCGACGTGCTGGCCAAGGATTTACGTACCGCGACGTTCATCGTTCGCGTCGGCGAGTCCGACTTTCGCTTTGCACACACCTCGTTGCAGGAATATTTTTTGTCCGGGCACTTGCTTGACGCATTGCTTGAAAACCGCCTCGTTCATTGGGACATCCCGACGCGGCCGTCAACCGAAACGCTCGATTTCATGTGGCAGCGCTGGCAATTGCTGGATCCCCGTAAGCAAAACGTCGTGATTGAAAACCTGCGAACCTTGCTTGCGGCTACCAAAGCGCCGACTGCCGCAGTCGCGCCTTTGTCAGCATGGCTGGTCTACCTTGAGCAGTTGGGCGGCAACGCAGCCGCAGTAGTCAATTTGAACGGTGCCGATGTCGCCGGATTGCGACTTAGTGGCACCACTGAAAACCGGCTGCAACTGCCGCAATTGAGTCTTGCCGGCGCATTCGCTGAACGCATCACGTTCGCACTCATGGATGCGCGGGAGATTGACGCCAGCGACGCGCAGTTGTCCCAGGCGCAGTTCACCCACTGTGATTTCTCGCGGGGACGATTGGTTGGCGCGGATGCACGCGGATCAACCTGGCAATCGGTGACGCTTGACGGTGCCAACGCTGCAGGCGCTATGTTTGATGGCGCACTGCTCATCGGCTGTGACGTCGGCGATGTGGCGATGTCATTGGCGTCGTCGGCGTCAAGCGCCGTGGCGTTGATTGATCCAGCGCGACCACCCGCCGATTGCGGTTTTTCCCGTTTTGAGCTGCCACCATCCCTCGCAGCGATCATTTCTACGGGGCATAGCGGCCCGGTTACCGCCGTCGCCTTCAGCCCCGATGGCGCAACGCTTGCGAGCGGATCGCATGACGGCACGATCAAGCTCTGGGACACGAAAACCGGACGCGAGCGGCAGAGCCTCACCGGTCATAACGACCCTGTTTCGTCCGTCACCTTCAGCCCCGATGGCGCACAGCTTGCGAGCGGATCGCATGACCACACGATCAAGCTCTGGGACGTGAAAACCGGACGCGAACGGCACAGCCTCACCGGTCATAATGATTGGGTTACCGCCGTCGCCTTCAGCTCCGATGGCACCACGCTTGCGAGCGGATCGCATGACCGCACCATCAAGCTCTGGGACACCAAAACCGGACGCGAGCGGCAGAGCCTCACTGGTCATAAAAGCGGGGTTACCGCCGTCGCCTTCAGCCCCGACGGGGCAACGCTTGCGAGCGGATCGAGTGAGGGCACGATCAAGCTCTGGGAGGCGAAAACCGGACGCGAGCGACAGAGCCTCACCGGTCATAAAGACTCGGTTACCTCCGTCGCCTTCAGCCCCGATGGCGCAACGCTTGCGAGCGGATCGTATGACGGCACCATCAAGCTCTGGGACACGAAAACCGGACGCGAGCTGCGTGCCACGGCGAGTTTGCCGCAAGGCGAGTGGGTCACTTATTTGCCGCAGGACGCAGCGAACGAAAGCGCGGGTTTCGACGTGATCGCCGCGAGCGATAGTGCGCCGAAGTATCTGCGCCAAGACTGGATCAACCCCGCGACCGGCGAACCGGGCTGGCTACCGTGGGTGCAGCCGGGCCGGCAATTGTGGGTGAAGTACCGCAATTGAGCGGCAACGACCCTCGTCGCTTCAGGCCCCACCTTTCGCAATCGCCCGCTGATATGCGGGCCGCGCTTCAATCATCGCGACGAAGCGGGCGAGATTCGGGAACATCTCGGCCCCTTGTCCACGGGTCGCAGACTGCGCCACGAAGGACAATTGAACGTCCGCGCCGGTCAGCGCATCGCCGACAAAATAGGTCTTGTCAACCAGCTCGCTGTCGAGCCAGCCCATGTGATTCTGAATTTCGCTACTGATGCGCGGTTGTAGTGGCGCACCCGCTTCGCCAAGACGGCTGGTATAGAGCTTCAACATCAGCGGCAACATCGCTGAGCCTTCGCCGTAGTGGAGCAGCTGAATGTATCGGTTGTAGTCCGACATGCCCATTGCAGGGGCGAAATGACCGTTGCCGTAGGTGCGCACGAGATACTCGATGATGGCGCCGGATTCAATGAACGCTTCGCCGTTGTCCACCAGCACCGGGGCCTTGCCAAGCGGGTGGACGGCCTTGAGTTCTGGAGGCGCCAGTCGCGTTTTCGGGTCGCGCTGATAGCTGACGATTGTGTAGTCCTGCCCCAGCTCTTCCAGCATCCAGGTGATGCGGCGGGAACGGGATTCGTTGAGATGATGAATTTCAATCATGGTGCTGCGGTTTCTGTTTTCAAATGAATCGATGAGTCTAAACCGCGCGCGCCGCTGCAAACCGTCGCGCTTCGTGGGAAACGATACGCAACCCAATACAAGCTTCACAAATAATTACACTTCCATACTATGACTGATCGCACCATTCACCCCGACACACTCCACCAATGGGTGGCCGATTTATTTTTGGCGGCGGGCTCGTCGGCACAGGAGGCGAAGCTCACGGCCGATCACCTCGTGCTATCGAATTTGAGCGGTCACGATTCGCACGGCGTGGGCATGGTGGCGCGCTATGTGAAGGCGATTGGCGCGGGCGAATTGGTGCTCAACACGGATGTTGAGGTGGTCACCGACACGGGCAGTTTGCTGGTGCTCGACGCGCATAGGGGCATCGGCCAAAGCGTGACGCATCAGGCGATGGAAATCGCCATCAAGCGGGCGAAAGACACCGGCGTGTGCGTGATGGGTTTGCGCAATTCGCATCATTTGGGGCGTGTCGGGCATTGGGCAGAGCAGGCGACTGCCGAGGGTTTGATTTCGATTCACTTCACCAATTCTGTTTCCCAGCACTGGGTGGCCCCCTACGGCGGCGCGGAGGCGCGGTTTGTGACGAACCCCTTCACTGTGGGAATTCCGCGTCCTGAGGCCGCGGATGGCACGGGAGGCCCGTTTGTTTTGGACTTTGCGACCAGCGTGATCGCGCAAGGCAAGGTACGCGTGGCCTACAACGCGGGCAAACAGGCACCTGCGGGTGCGTTGATCGATCACGCGGGTAAGCCGACGACCGATCCGGGTGTGTTATTTGAGCCGGTGGATGGACGATTGGGTGCGCTCACCACGATGGCTGCGCACAAGGGCTACGCGCTGGCGATGGTGTGTGAATTGCTCGGTGCGGCGTTGACCGGCGGCGCGGTGACCATCCCGAAAAATCAGCCAAAGGCGGGCGTGTGGAACAACATGCTGACCATCGTTTTCGACCCGGCACGCTTCGGGACGCAGAACGCGTTTGAGACCTCGACGCGAGAGTTCGTTGAATGGGTGAAGTCCGCAAGGTTGATGGAAGGCCATGACGAAATTCTGATGCCTGGCGACCCGGAGCGTCGGTCACGTAAAGTCAGGGCGCAGGCGCTGCCGATTGACGAAGGCACGATCGCGGAGATGGACGTGGCGGCGGCGACCGTCCAGGCGATGAGCGGGAAGGGGCCGGGGGCATTGTCCGTGCACATGCACTGAATGCGACGCGCTTTCTGAGCAATGAAAGCACAACAGCTTTTCGCTGAAACAACCGTTGCACTGGGGCTGGAGTTGTTTTTTTTAAACTATCGAGAATCAGATATTTGCACCGCTAGCCCTAGTAAACCGTGGCTTTCATAATAAAGCTGATTCTGATTAGTTACGTGCCTCAGATAGACGCCCTGTAACCCACGCTGTCATGTTGAGCGAAGCGAAACATCCGGTGGCATACGCAAAAGCTCGTGGTGAT
>JAYVPF010000093.1:0-7857 GCA_043757535.1 Burkholderiales bacterium | reverse complement strand
GCGGTACTTTCGCCCAATGGGCAATTTCTCGCCGCGATTGCGCCAGTGAATGGCCGTCAGAACCTCGTCGTAGTTGACCTCAAAGGGAAGTCGAGCGTGGCCGTCACCGCCTTTGCAAAAGCCGATGTAACTGATCCCCGCTGGGTCAATAACAAGCGCCTGGTTTATTCGACGGCTGATTTTCAGGCCGGTCTTGGGGAGCAACGTGGCGGTGGCCTTTATGCGATTGATCGTGACGGGCAATCGCCGCGCGAAATTTCGCCATCGCTTGGCGCTTTGATCAGCAACAATTTTGCCGTTCGTCGATATAGTGCGATGCTCTCGCGCATTGAGGGGGAGGGCGACGACATTTACGCCGTAGCGAACGATCGCAGCGAGCGCTATACCGACGTCTATCGGCTCAACACTCGCACCGGTGCCAAACAGATGCTGACGTTTGACGCGCCCGGTGGCGTGCACCGCTGGGTGGTTGATCGCGACGGTATTCCACGCGCCGCCGTTCAGGTTGAAAAAGCCGAGGTGACGCGCCTGTGGATTCGCCCCGACGCCAAGTCCGCATGGAAAATGGTGAATGAAGCCAACCTTAAGACGAGCGATGGCACCACGCCACTCGCTTTCGACTGGGCTGGCACGCTGTACGTTTCTGCGCGTGCGCCGGGTGACGACAAATTGGCCATTTACAAACTCAATCTTGATACCGGTGCATTGGGCGAATTGGTTGTGGCGAACCCGCAATACGATGTTGATGGCGGGCTGATTTTTGACTCGGTCCTGAAGAAGCTCGTTGGTGTTGCCGTCAATGGCGACAAGCCCAGTTACCGTTGGCTGGACGATCAATGGTCGCGCTGGCACGCCACCTTAAACGCGACCTTGCCGGATCGCGTGAATTGGTTGAGCCGAACGACTGATGCGTCCTCGTTGCTGGTGCGTTCTGCTTCAGACAAAGTGTCCTCGGAATATTTTTTATTCGATCCGGTCAATCGCAAACTGGAGGAGCTTGGCGCATCCTTGCCCTGGATAAAGGCCGAGCGCATGGGCGAGCGAGAATTTCGTCGCTATGAAAGTCGCGATGGAATCAGCATTCCGGCGTACGTGACGTATCCCAACAAAGTCGAGCGCAAAATGTTGCCACTTGTGGTCGATGTGCACGGTGGCCCGTGGGTTCGCGGCGACATCTGGAACTACGACGCCACCGCCCAGTTTCTGGCGAGCCGTGGTTACGCGGTGCTGCAGCCCAATTTTCGCGGCACCACGGGTAACGGCTGGCATCACTATCGCACCAGCTGGAAAGAGTGGGGGCAGGCGATGCAGGATGACGTCACTGATGGCGTGAAGCACCTCATCGGTAAAGGCATCGTTGACCCCAAGCGTGTCTGCATCATGGGCGCGAGTTATGGCGGATATGCCGCGATGATGGGTCTGGTAAAAGAACCCGAGTTGTTCAAGTGCGGCATCAACTATGTGGGCGTTACCGATCCGCAGCTCTTGCTGACGGTGAGCTGGTCGGATGTGTCGAACTCTGACTTCACCAAGTTCCGGCTCGCCGACATGATTGGCGATCCCGATAAAGACAAAGCCTTGATGGATCGCACCTCACCGCTCAAGCGCGCAGCCGAGATCAAGGTGCCTGTGCTCATGGCCTATGGCGGTGAAGACCATCGAGTGCCTCTGGTTCACGGCGAGCGCATGCGTGACGCGCTTCTCGCGAACAAGGTGCCGGTTGAATGGGTGGTCTACAAGGAAGAAGGGCACGGTTGGCTCAAGGAAGAAAACCGTTTTGATTTCGCGCGTCGCGTAGAAGCTTTTTTGGCGAAACACATTGGTAAATGAAGTAAAGGCATTGATGACTGCCGAGATCAGCGCCTCCGTCGCCGCGCAATACGAAGCACTTCCCTACCCAACACGCGACCCTGCCGACGAGGATTCACGACTGATCGGCACCTGGCTTGATGATCTTGATTTACTCAATCATAATTGCTTTCGCGGGGAGCGCGAATTCGACGCCCGCTTCCGCGTGCTCGTCGCCGGCGGCGGCACCGGCGATGGCACCATTTTCATCGCCCAGCAACTGCGCGAGCGCGGCATCGTTGGCGCGCGGATTGTTCACCTTGACCTGAGCGCTGCGGCCATCGACATTGCACGGGCACGTGCGAAGCGCAGAGGGCTCGAAGGTATCGAATTCATTCAGGGCAATCTGCTCGATTTGCCGACAATGAATCTCGGTGAATTTGACTATGTCAATTGCGTGGGGGTGTTGCATCACTTGCCCAATCCCGAGGCGGGCCTTGATGCGTTGCTGCCTTCACTCGCAGCCGACGGCGCGATGGCCGTGTTGCTATACGGCAAGATTGGGCGTATCGGCATTTATCAGGCGCAGGAGATATTGCGTCGACTGCCAGTCGCTGCGACCTATAGCGAACGAATCGATCAGGCGAAGCGCTTAATTGGCCAATTGCCGCGTACGAATTGGCTCGCCCGTTCCGCAGAGCTGCACCCGGACTTGCATCAGGGGGGCGACGCTGCACTCTATGACTTGCTGCTGCACTCGCAGGATCGTGCGTACGAAGTTGAAGAGATCTATCGCTGGTTTGCCGATGATCACGGCATGCATATTTATTTTTCCGACGTGCATCGCGGGCGCTTGCCTTACTCGCCATCAACGTGGCTGCGCGACTTGCCAGAGCGCGCTGCAATCAGCGCGCTGTCACAACGCGAGCAGGAATCGCTGGCTGAGCTGATTGGAGGCGATTTGGTGCTGCACGCTTTCTTCGCGACGCGCGATGGCGATACAACCGCGCCGTATGCAGAGCTCGGGTCTATTCCATTTTTTCTGCGTGAAACATATCCCGCCTCCGGGCATGGACTTGCGAGCGTCATTGATGAACACCACGGTAAACCGTTTTTGCTGACGCATAGCCAATCAGGGCTGCGCCGCGAAATGAACCCCACACCTGCCATTCGGCAAATATTTTTGGGTATTGATGGCCAACGAACCTGGCAGCAAATTTTTGATGGCGTTCGCCAGCAGCGCGGCCTCGGCCTGACGCTACGCGCTACCGATGAACCCGATGAAATTGATCAGAGCTTGTTCGCAGTGTTCTATCCGTGGTACGAGGCGCTAAACAGCATCGAGCGATTGCTGCTTCGTCGCCAGCGAAGCGACGGGCAGTGATACGCAGAGACCGCTGAATGACGATATGATGTCATAGGCAGCGTGCCTCTCAGTAGTTGCTAGCTCCAATGCCGGTCACCCAAGCCCTGTCGATTTTGTAGGCGCGACCGGGGTCGCGCCTACAGCTAAGGGATCGCTATTGATGCTAGCTCTGTTAACCTTCTTATTTGAACGCGTTAATGCCGTTGCCCGGTTGCCGCATGGCGAACAAGTGGCACTGCAACATAAGTCATAATAAGTTCGTTAATTTCATATGTGCGCTGAATGCTGCGATCCGGCTAATTGGCGAAGAGGAAAAAATTTGTGTCGATGAAATCATTTGTTGGTTCCGCGCAGCGCGCGCTTGCTGCTCTGGCAGCGGTCTCCCTGATCTCGTCAGCAGTAGTGCTGCCGATCACTTCGATGGCGCAGGCACCTGCCGCGACTCCAGCGCCCGCAGCAACGCCTGTAGAAGCAGCGCCTGCGGCGGTCGCTGCACCCGCGCCTGCTCCTGCTCCGTTCCAGCCCGGCAAACCGGTCGTAGAAAAAGTGGAGAACCCCTACGGCGTCAAAGCCCTGTGGAACGAAGGTGACATCGTCGCCCGCACCACGCTGACCATTCTGATCATCATGTCGATTGGCACCTGGTACATCATGATCTCGAAGCTCCTGGAGCTCTCAAAGATTGGTCGTCAGGCGAAAGCCGCAGAGGAGAGCTTCTGGAGCGCGCCGTCGGTGGCGCAGGGTGTGGACACACTAAAAGAGCAAAGCCCGTATCGCTTCATCTCGCAGGCGGCACTGGACTCGACCAAAAAACACGACGGCTTACTCGCCCACATCAGCTTCAGCGAATGGGTCTCGCAGAGCATTCAGCGCGCCACCGAGAGCGTCCAGAGCAACATGCAAAACGGTTTGGCTTTCTTGGCCTCGGTCGCCTCTACCGCGCCGTTCGTGGGCCTCTTCGGCACCGTGTGGGGGATCTACAACGCGCTGGTCAAGATCGGCGTCTCCGGTCAAGCCTCGATCGACAAAGTCGCAGGCCCCGTGGGTGAAGCGCTCATCATGACCGCCATCGGTCTGGCGGTCGCCGTTCCGGCAGTACTCGGCTACAACTTCATCGTCCGCAAGAACAAAACCACGCTCGAGAAGATTCGCAACTTCGGCTCCGATTTGCACTCCGTGCTGATCGGCTCCGCCGCCGCTGCCGCCGCAGCAGGCAAGCGCTAATCCTCCACCCCACTGTAGCCACCCCAACGAGTGAAAGCCTGAAATCATGGGCATGAACGTAGGCAGCAGCGGCGACGAAGACCAGATCAACTCCAGCATCAACACCACGCCATTAGTCGACGTGATGCTGGTGCTGCTGATCATCTTCCTGATCACCATTCCGGTGGTCACCACCTCGATCAAAGTGCAGCTTCCCAAAGAAGAGATACAGGTTCGAGAATCGAAACCAGAAAACATCGTCATCTCGGTCAACGCCGACAGCAAGATGTTTATGTACGACACTCCGATCCGGGACATTCGCGATTTGACTGATCGGCTCAAAAAAGTCTCCAAGATGGATCCGCAACCCGAGGTTCACATCCGGGGTGACTTAACCGCCACTTATGACGGCGTCGGTCGTGTCATCTTCGCCTGCCGCTCGGCAGGAATATCGAAGATCGCGTTCTTGACCGAACCGGCCCCGCGAGAATAACCATGAATAGGACCCTATCGTGGGAATGAACGTAGGCAATAACAGCGAGGAGGGGGATGTCATGGTCGACATGAACACCACCCCGTTGATTGACGTGATGCTGGTGCTGTTGATCATGTTGATCATCACCATTCCGATTCAATTGCATTCGGTGAACATGAACATGCCGCCGCCGTCGCTCAACAAGCCGCTGGTCGAGCCGGAAATCGTCAAGATTGACGTTAACGAGGCCAACCAGATTTTCTGGAATGGCACCATCGTCGCTGACAGGAACGAGCTTCAGGCGAAGATGGCGGCTGCGGCTGCGTTGCCGACGCAACCCGAGATTCACCTGCGACCGAACAAGCTCGCCAAGTATGAGATCGTGGCCTACGTCATGGCCGCGTCACAGCGTGCCGGACTGGTCAAGATGGGCATCCTCGGTCACGAGCAATTCCTCTAAGCGCTGACTGCACACAGTCAAAGATCAAGAAAGCGCTCAACATCGCATGGATTACACCTACAACCCGAAGCAATCGAACAAGCGCATGGTGGCCGTTGTCGCCGTCGTCGCATTGCACATCTTTATTGTGTATGCACTGGTCAGCGGACTCGCCCGTAAGGCGGTCGACGTGATCAAGAAACCACTGGAAGCGAAGATTGTGGAAGAGGTCAAACTTCCTCCACCGCCCCCACCGCCGCCCCCACCGCCCCCGCCAAAGACACCGAATCTGCCGCCACCGCCGCCGACAGCACCGCCGCCGCCATACGTGCCGCCGGTAGAGGTGGTGATCAATGCACCTGCTGCGCCTTCGATCACCACCACGTCCGAGCCACCCAAGGCTGAGTACACGATTGCGCCACCAGTGCCCCCAGCACCGCCTGCACCACCAGCACCACCGCCACCGCCGCCAAAACCTGCGGTGACCCGCATTGGTATGGGCTCTTTGCCGCAGCCGTGTCGTCCTGACACACCTCCGGTGAGGGAGATGAACAAGGCCGGTGTGGATCGAATTGAGGGCACCATCCTCGCGACTGTAAATGCCGATGGCACATTCGGTAACGTTCGGGTGGGTAGCGTCAATCCGGGTAGCCTGCGCAACGCTGTGCAGCGCACTTTTGCTACCGCGCTCACCGACTCGGCGTGCAGGACCAAAGGCGATGGTGAGAAGTATGAGGTCGAGATTCCGTTTCTGATGAAGCTTGATTAGTCACGTGATGCGCGATATTCGCGGCGTGCCGGAAACGTCACGCTGAGCATTGTCGCCACCGATGCGTGCGCCATAATGCAAGTTGCAAGTTGCAAACTGTCAGCATCGTGGGCACCTCAATGAAAAAAAATACCCTTAAAGAAAAAATGTTGCGAGGCGAATGCACCACCAACGGTTGGTGCGCGCTCGGCTCGTCATACTCAGCAGAATTACTCGGTCATGCGGGATTTGATAGTGTGACTGTCGACATGCAACATGGCATGTTTGATTTCTCGCAAGCCCTGCTTATGTTGCAGGCATTGTCCGCGACGCCCGCTGTGCCGATTGCCCGCGCGCCGTGGAACGATACGGCGGTCATCATGCATCTGCTTGATGCGGGCGCATACGGAATAATTTGCCCGATGATTAACAACCGGGCTGAGGCTCTGCGTTTGGTCGCTGCCTGTCGTTATGCGCCAACCGGAATGCGCAGTTTCGGACCAGCACGTGGCCTGCTTTATGGCGGAGCTGACTATTTCGATCACGCCAATGACGAGATCGTTGTTTTGGCGATGATTGAGACACTTGACGGCATTGCCAATCTTGACGACATTCTTGCGACGCCGGGGCTGGACGGTATCTACATTGGGCCCGCCGATCTCGCGCTGGTTTTAGGTGCACGCCCAGGCACGGACTTGACGGATCAGCGCTGCGTCGCCACGATTGCGCACATTTTGGCTCGGGCTAAAGCGCACGGTAAGTTCGCCGGAATCTTTTGTGCCAGCGGTCAAGTGGGCGCAATTCGCCGAGAACAGGGCTTTCACATGGTCACGCTTTCGCACGAAGGCGTTTATCTCGCTCAGTCGGCAAAAGCTCATATTGCGGCCTCGTTTGATAAGCCTGCGCCGAGTGACGTCCCTAAACCGTCCACGGGTTACTGATTCGGTTCCACACCCATTCTGCTGCCGTTTCGCGCTACGATAGGCGCTGAGGAATCACGACGATGGCTGCGCAACGATCAAGCAAGTTTTTTTTGCCGGTATTGATCGCTGCGGTTCTGCTTGCAGCGCTCATGTCACCGGGTGCCGCGTTAGCAATGGAAGTCAAGGCCGTGGAATCGTTCGACCTTGCCCGGTATCTTGGGACATGGCATGAAATTGCCTCGATTCCGCAATTTTTCCAACGCAAATGTGTGCGCGACACCAAGGCGAGTTACAGCGCGGGTGACGCGGGGCTCATCCGCGTTGACAACGTGTGCGCACGAGACGATGGTGCTCGCGAGCGTGCGAGTGGTCGCGCACGACAGAGCGGCGTCGGCCTCCCGTCGAAACTGGAAGTAACTTTCATTGAGTTTTTTGGCGAATATCGATTCTGGGTCGCTGCCGATTACTGGGTGATCGCCCTTGATCCAAACTATCGATGGGCCGTGGTTGGGCATCCGTCGCGTCGTTACGGTTGGGTGCTGTCCCGTGATCCGCTGCTACCGCCTGTGGCGCTGGCTGAGATCATCGGTCGCCTAAAAGCGCAAGGCTATGACGCCTGTGAGTTCTACATTACGCCGCAGACCGGTGGTCTGTCGATTCGGCGGCGACTTTGCGAGGTGCTGCAATAGCTGAGAGCAGGAGCCGAAAAGTGGAGGCTTCAGCGGAAAACTAAGCCTTACCTGATTAGTTACGTGCCTCAGATAAAAAACTGTCATCCTTAGCTTCGCGAAGGATCAGTATGCCCACAGACGCGGTCACCGCGAGGTTTCGCGTATGACTCCGGATGTTTCGCCTCGCTCAACATGACAGTAAGGGTTTCAGGGCTTCTGTCTGAGGCAAGTAACTAATCAGGTA
>JAYVPF010000092.1:0-7876 GCA_043757535.1 Burkholderiales bacterium | reverse complement strand
TGCGGATGCAACGAAATCAAAATGCAATCGCGTTTGGCGACGTTGCGATGCATCCATTCGATCTGATCGGCGTAGCAATTGGGGGATGCGTTCTCGACGGTCGTTGGTAAATTGATGATGATCTTGTTTTGCGGGGTGGCGCCGTAAACATCGACCACCGTATCGACCACGCGCTTCGAGAATTCGAGCTCGGTATTGGAAAACATTTCTGGCGAAAACTCGAAGCGCCAATCGGTCTCGGGATACTTTTTCATGAGTTCACGCACGAGCTTCACGTGCGGAATCGTCAATTCATTGACTACCTGATCCGCAGTCATTCCAAACACGACGTTGCGCATGACCGGCGCAACCGCGTGATAAAGGTGAAAGATCGCGCGCTTGGCGCCTTTGAGCGCCTCGAAAGTGCGCTCAATAAATTCAGCGCGAGCGGGTGAAAGCACCTGAATCCAGACGTCGTCCGGAATCTGTTTTTGCTCGATCAAATGGCGAACAAAATCAAAGTCTGTCTGCGACGCGGAAGGAAACCCAACCTCGATTTCCTTGATGCCGACCTTGACGTTGAGCGCGAACATTTTCTTCTTGCGCTCTACGTCCATCGGCTCGATTAACGCCTGATTGCCGTCACGCAAATCGGTGGCGAGCCAGATCGGCGGTTGGATGATGGTCTGGTTAGGCCACTTCCGATCAGGCAACGGGATTGGTTTGAAGGCGGCGTACTTTTGATTGGGCTGTTTCAACATGGGCATGATGAATCTCTTGAACTTGAAAGTGAAATGCGGGAATGCCGCAACATCGTCCCGTTTCAGGGATCAGAATGTGGCGCAGAGGAGAGGAGTGGGAAAATTTATTTGCGCTGGGAGCGCAGCAGCAGCGAGATCAGCGCAATCGGTACGATGGCTGAAAAGGTGCTGGACAGCAGTCCAAACAAATCAAATGCGCGTGACGAGACAACGGGGGAAACCGGGCTCAAAATCGACGTGGCGATGATTTGCTGCGAGTGCATCACTCGAACTATAGCGCAGGATGTGGAATCGCTCAAGTTTTTAGGCGTTCCGTTGAGCGATTTCAGCGGCGCTATTCGGGCGTTTTGACGTTGTCCTCGGCTACAGCAGAAACGGTAGCGACAGGTGCCGGGTACTGCGATTTGTGCGTCGCACGCCACAGCCAAACAATGTAGCCCGACGCAAGGTAAGCGAGGATCACCGGGAACAGCACCTTGGGCGGATCCATCAGAATCACGCCAAAGCCAACCGCCAATGTCGCTACCGCCGTGAACGATACGGCGCGTCGGCTCATGGCTTTAAAGCTGAAAAATTTGGCCGTCGTCACCATCGAAATACCCGCTACGAGCGTGACCGCGAACGCCCACCAGGCGACGTTGGCACCCTCAATGTCCAGATCATCCATTAACAGCACGAATCCAGCGACGACGGCGGCGGCGGCTGGGCTCGGCAAACCATTGAAAAAACTCTTGTCGATGACGCTAATTTGCACATTGAACCGGGCCAACCGGAGCGCGGCACAGGCGGCGTAAATGAATGCAGCCGCAAGCGCGATTCGTGAATTCGGCAACGAACTCAGCGACCATTCGTAGATGATCAGCGCGGGTGCCGCGCCGAAACTCACCATGTCGGCGAGGCTGTCCAACTCTGCGCCGAACGCAGTCTGAGTTTTAGTCATGCGCGCAACACGGCCATCGAGGCTGTCCAGCACCATTGCCACAAACACGCAGGTCGCCGCGTAGTCAAAGCGCAGATTCATAGCCTGAACGATGCCGTAGAAGCCGAAGAACAGGCAGCCCAGCGTGAACAGACTGGGCAGCGCAAACATGCCGCGTCGCCGCAGCTTGAGCTTCAGTGCCGCACGACGCTCACGCATGGTTTGGCGCTCTTCGTCGTTCAAAATGCGGCCTTGCAGAGGATACGTGTTCGCGCCGCTCGAAAAGCGGGGGAAATCAGGTGGGGACTCATGTGCACAAGTTTATCCCGTGCCGGGCTGATGCCCACTGGCGCGCGACAGTGCCGATGCTCCGGCTAAGGCAGCGCGATCATGGGCACCGCGATCATGGCATCAAGCAAACCTGCCATCAATGCGGCCTGCGGATCTCCGCCCTTCTTGCTCGGCGTGTCGAGATAGTGCGTGTGCGCCCCGGAGCCGATGCATATCTCATGCTGCCGCTCGGTCGCCACCCAGTCGCGAATCCGGCGTACGTCTAGCGCGACTGCCTGATCGCTGCATTTCGCAATGCAGATCGCATCCGTCGTTGGCGCGGGGTTTGCATCAGCGTTCGCCGTCCACAACCAGCGCCCGACGTAATCGCCGCTGGCGTAGGCGTTGAACCAGCGCTGCACGCCGATATCGTTCACGGTCGGGCCGCTGACGTCGGCATCTGTTGTGCCGTCTCCTTTGACAACTTTGACAACCCAGTCGTAGCGCGTGGGGAAACGCTCGGCATAGAGCTGGCGTAGCGGGCAGCCGTACGTCAATAAACGAACGTCTTTGATGTCCCGCAGATAGTCGCCGACGCGTTGGGTAATCGGCGCATCTGGTGCCGTTGCAGCGCCTCCCGGCGTCCGCCGGCTCAGCAAATAACGCAGCAAATCAGCGCTAATGACCGTGCCCTGACTGTGCGCAGCAATTACGATACGGGTATAGCCCTGTTCCCGTAGATGGTCGAGGAGCGCCACGTAGCGCGCAAAGATTCGCGCACGGGGAATCGCATTGCGCGGGAACTCGCGAAAATGATTGTCAACGTCAAGCGCGGCATCGAGCGGCGCACGCAGGCCGGGCAGATAGCGCGAAAGCAAGCCGCCGATGGCCGTGAACGCGGCAAACAACGTGCCCGCCGCGATGACAAAAGGCTTCAACAGCGATTGTGATTGCGCGCCCCAGCTTACGTCAGTTTGCTTCATCAGATCCAGGACGACACCGGAGAGCGGCGTCGGCAGCAGGGGAAAATAGCGGCGCAGCATGGCCTCCAGCAGCAGCAAGGCAACCAGCAACAGCATCGCGCTGCCAACCCCGGTGAACGCGAGGAGCACGCGTTCAATCGCGCCGTATCCGTGCGTGAGCCATCGCCCCAGTCGCAATGAATCCGGTTTGGCAAAGCGCGTCTCAGCGAGCACGCTCGGCGCCAGTGTCGCGATGAGGAAGCCAAAAAAGCAGGCCAACAACAGCGCAATCACAGCAAAGGTCTCGACGCTGTGGACAAAGCGGTCATGCAGGAAGCACTCCGAGCAGCGCGCTGAGAGTGCAAACGGCGGCGTGGCAGTGCTGGTGCAGCGATCAGCGACGGAGGGTATTTTGGTCGCCAGACAGCTCTCGGGTGCGGCTGCACAGGCCGTCTCCGTGTGATCCTGACAGAGCTCGGGCGCGCGCGAAAATGCGACTGCATTCTGCCTGGTGGGCTCTGCCTTGTAGATCAACGGCATGTAGTCAACACCGCGCGCTGCCGTTTCGGTCACACTAGACAGCAGCGCCCATCCGAGCATCGCGACCACAAGAAAACATCCCAACGAAACCACGACACCAAACTGCCCTGTGGTCACCGCCGCGCGTTCGCGAATTCCTGCGCCGTTACAGCGTGATGCAAAGACGCCGCACACGAACCAGACGAACAACAAGACCGCCAGCAAGCCCCACAACACCTCGATAGCGAGGAGCGAAAATTCAAAATAGCGCAGCGCTGCAACGACGCCCGCAGCATAGATCGCGGCGGGTTTTTCGTTCATGGTGAAGTCGAAACAGAGCGCGAAAGCGAGCACGGCCAGCACGCCCAGAATCCGCCCAATGAAGTGCACCAGCGGAAAGCGCTCCTCACACGTTCGCAGCCACCATTCATACAACGCAGCGATGAGCAACAACCACAACAGCATGACAACGCGTGATAGCGCTACCGTCTGCGTTGCCTGCGCCAGCCACGCAATCAGAACCGCTCCCAGCGCGGCGCACGCGAGCGCCGCGAACAGGCGATAGCGAAAGCCCACGGCGAGCGTTGCCACGGAGACGACGACCCCGAGCACGGCCAGCTCCAGCAGGGGCTTTGGCTCGCCCTGATGCATCCAGCCGAACGGCAGAAGCAACAGCGCCACCACGATCAATTGCAGGTACAAGAGCGCCAACCAGCGGGAATACAACCAGTCGATGGTGTTCTGGAAGAAGTGCAGTCGCTTCCACCATTGTGTTTTCGGATGCGTCTTGCCGGATTCGTCCAGCACCACGTCAAACATGTGCTGTACCGTGTCGCGCCCGAGTGTCGAGAGACGGAACAGCAACGTAAAAATTTCGGTCACGATACGCGGCACGCTACCGGCCAAACGCGACAGATCAGCCCAGTACATCTCAAAAAAATCGACCGACTGCGGCCCGGCCGTCGCTGCACCTGCGCCTTGATCCATGCGCCGGGCGCGAATTCTGCGCAGGGTATAGGTCGTCGCTGGCGTTTTCTCCTTGCACGCTTTGTCGAGCAGGTAATCGGTGAATGCCACACCCTCCGAATCGCCCTCGGAACCGACCGGTTGCGCGCTGAGGCCCGCCTTGCCGTCGTGCGTCATCGCCGGTCGCCGATAGTCCGACGTCCACGATTGGCGAAACGCTTTATCGAGCGAGGTGTCCGCCACCTCCTGTCCGCTTCGAAGCTTGCTGTGCAACGGAGCCTTTAACTTTGCCGCTAGTGGTGCGACGGTGATGCTCACGTCGTCCTCTGCCAACGACTGGTAGCGCATCGCCTGCTCGGAATTGTCAGACTCCGCGAGCAGTAAATCAACGAGGGACTGCACCGTCTCGCCACGCTTTTGATCAGCCACGCCGTGCAACACGATGACGGCTGTTTTCAGCGGTGCAGGCGGGGTCGGTGACGGCGGTGGCGGTGGCGGTGGCGGTGCAATTGCCGCTTCGGAGAACGTGGTTGGGGTTGTCAGCTCAGACATCAATCGTTGCCTCCCGTGGGTCGCGAATACCGGTTTCGCTCGGATTCAAATTGAACCGTGATCAGACTACTTGGTGAACCGCTACGAGCCTACTGCATAGCGCAAAAGAAAGCGCCTACCTGAGCAGGTAGTATCTGCCGTAGTCAGCGCTCTTACAAGTGTTCTTTTGAGGCAAGCTACGATGCTGCATTCGCGGATCAATCAGCAACCATCAACGCCGATTAACTTTTCGCGGAAACGTCGGCTCTGTAGGGGCTAAAGCGGGCTTTTACGCAAAGTCGATATTCGGCTTTTCTGACATATAGCCCCTGTTAAATGGTCGATTCTGCACTAAGCTGATAACCTCACGTGAGCCGCTAAATCCAGCGACTACGCGCGGCCAGCGTCAGCGGCGTCAGCATGTCGCCCTCTTTTTCACGCTTCGCGACGAGCGTTTCCTTGGCTCGACGCAGCGTCTTCTGCAGTTCGGGGCCGCGCTTCAAGGCGACCGCCACAGCCAGCGCATCAACCAGCGCCAATTGCGCGAGTCGGCCCACCATCGGTGAATAGACATCCGGATCTTCGTCAACATCCACCGCGAGGGCGATGTCGGCCAGTTTCGCCAACTGTGACGCGCGCTCGGTGACCGCGATCACCGTTGCGCCAGCACGTTGTGCGAGTTCACAGGTCTGGATCATGTCACGCGTGCGGCCAGTTCGCGAGATCGCAACCACCACGTCCTCAGGCGTCAGCAATGCGGCCGACTGAACCTGCCAGTGCGGATCGTTATAGGCCACGGTATGCATGCCGAGCAGAAAAAATTTGTGCTGTGCATCCATCGCCACGACGCCGGAATTGCCAACGCCGTAGAACTCCACGCGCCGCGCGCCAGTGATCGCGTCAGCCGCACGTTCGAACACTTTCGGATCGACCTGATTCCTCATGGCGATAAGCGTGGCGATGGAGCGATCAAATACTTTTGCGATCACGTCGGCGCAGGAGTCTTGCGCTGAAACATCAGTGTGAACGTACGGCACGCCAGTCGCCAGACTCTTCGCTAGCGCTACCTTGAAAGCTTTGTAGCCGGTGAAACCAAGCGCCTGACAAAAACGCGCGATGGTCGGGTCAGTCACGCCGACCGCTTCGGCCAATTCTGCAATTGGCATGTGCGCGACGCGGTTCGGTTGGCCGAGCACATAAGCCGCAACGCGCTGCTCGCTGGGGCGCAGGGATAAGCGCACGGCGGTGATGCGCGACACCAGTGCGTCTGAGGCAGCAGGCTCTGCTTTCACCAATTCAACGACTGCGCTCATGTGTTTCTCCTTATTTTCTGTGAGGCAAGTGACGCGCTCAAACGCTGCGCTCTTCGTGCCATGCGGTATCGCCGCGCGCGGTGAGACGACTCGATGCGGGCGGCCCCCAACTGCCAGCTGCATACCCGATCGGAGGCCCGGCTTCAGCCGACCAATAGTCAAGAATCGGTTGCACCCAACGCCATGCCGCATCGGCCTCATCACGGCGCATGAAGAGCGTCGGATTGCCGCGCAACACATCAAGCAACAGTCGTTCGTAGGCGTCCTGCCGACGTTCCAGAAAAAATTCCTTGAAATCAAGATCGAGATGCACCTCGCTTAAATGCATGCCGTCCCCCGACGCTTTCGCCATCGTGTAAAGGCGCACGCTCTCTTCGGGTTGCAACTTGATCACGAGGCGGTTCGGCACCAGCGGGCTCTGAAAAATTGAGTGCGGCGGCGACTTGAAATTAATCACGATTTCAGCGCGGCGCTCGGCCATGCGTTTGCCTGTGCGCAGATAAAACGGCACCCCTGCCCAGCGCCAATTCGACACCTCCGCGCGCAGGGCCACATAGGTTTCGGTACGGGACGTGGCGCTCACGCCCTGCTCCGAAACATAGGCCACAGCAGGCACGCCCGCCATCGACCCAGCGCGGTACTGGCCGCGAACAATGTTCTCGCGAATGGTGTCCTGCGTCCACGGTTTGAGTGAGCGCAGCACCTGCAATTTCTCATCGCGCACCGCGTCAGGATCGAGGCTCGCAGGCGGCTCCATCGCAGTCATACAAAGCAAATTCAGCAAATGGTTTTGAACCATGTCACGGAACGCACCGGTCTCGTCATAGAACTCCCCGCGCGTCTCTACGCCCACCGTTTCGGCGATGGTGATTTGCACATCACTCACCCAGGTGCGATTCCACAGCGGTTCCAGAAAGGTATTGCCAAAGCGCAGCGCCAGCAGGTTTTGCACGGTCTCTTTACCGAGGTAATGATCGATGCGATAGACCTGTGACTCGGTGAACGCATCGAGGACCAGCGAATTCAATTGACGCGATGAGGCGAGATCGCGTCCGAGTGGTTTTTCAAGCACGATGCGCGTTTCCGCAGTGTTCAAACCCGCCTGTTTCAAGCCTCCAATGATCGGGGCAAACAGTTTTGGCCCGACCGACAGATAAAACACGGTTTGACTGTCGCGCTCATCGAGTGATTTTTTAAGTTCACGATACTGATTCACATCGTTCACGTCGAGCGCGAAGTAGGTCAGACGCGCGAGAAAACGCTGCAAACACTCAGCGCGGGCACCCTGCACCATCTCCGGCACAAAGCGCATCAGCGCCTCCGACACCTTGGCGCGGAACGCCGCGTCGTCAAGCGTCTGCCGCGCGGCGGCAATGATGCGGCCCTGCGGATGCAGGCGATCATCGCAGTCGGCGAGGAACAACGCAGGATAGAGTTTGCGCAGCGCGAGATCGCCTGTGCCACCGAAAATTACGAGATCAAAATTGCTTTCCATGGCGTAACAATAACAGATTTTTGAGAGATATGTAGTAAAACAACAAGTGGTAGTTACATGACTACATGACGACAATAAGCAGGAGGGCACCTCTAATAATTCGTTTTTGGGGATGCAGTGCTAGGAGCCCGGAGCGCAGCAACCGCAGCGTACGCCCTGGT
>JAYVPF010000091.1:0-7894 GCA_043757535.1 Burkholderiales bacterium | reverse complement strand
GATAGCGCACCAGCGAGTCCATCAACGTCTGCTGGAAGGCGTGGCCCATGTGCAGCACGCCCGTGACATTCGGCGGCGGCAGCTGGATCGTGTAGCTCGGTTTTGAGGTGTCGCCGCTCGGTTTGAAATAGCCCGCCTGCTCCCAGACCGGATACCACTTTTTCTCGATTTCTTTCGGTTCGAAGGACTTGGAGAGCGAGTCGAGGGCGCTGGATTGGGCGAGCGCGTCGAGGCCGCTATGGGGGGGCTGCGGAGATGGGGCGGACATGATGAGAGGCGAGCGCGCTTCGGTGAACGCGCGAAACGATCAAAAAATAGAGACCCTATTGTACTTAACGACTGTACAGCTTTTTCATGAAACCTAGGTGGATCAGGGGCTAAACGTTAATTTAGCCTTAAGTTGACTATCAAACAAATAGCTCCCTCACCCCGGTGCCAAGGTCGTTTCAGCAAAAAGTTGCTTCCAAAAAAAGCCAGATGCGCGACGTCAATAACGCTTTTTGGCGAACTGTTCGCGAAGGCGCGCAATCTCGGCGTCCACTGCGTCGGAAACCACTTGCCGCACTCGTGTCGAAGTGTCCTCTGCGACCTGCTCCGCGAGGTCGCGGGCGATGCCAAGCAGCGCCGGTTCCAGCGTCTGGCGCAGATGCGTTTTAAGCGATCCAGCGGCGTGGATCTCAAGCTTTTGCGTGACCTGACTGAAGACGCTGTGTCGCAGCTCCTCCATCTTTGCCAGCAGTTGATCGTTGAACTGCTCGCGGACGTTCGCCATCGCGGTTTGCGTAGTGGGTCCGTCGGAAGTCACCGTAGCGGCATGTGCATCTTGAAAAGGACGCGGACGCCCCGAATAAAGCTCGGCGAGCGGCGGCGTGCGCGCTGGCCCGACGATGGCGGCGGCAACTGTAGCGTTGGCGGCAGCAGCAACCTGCAGAGGCGCTTTCGCGGAAGCAACTGGCACTGACAATGGCCGCACGTGAGTCGTCGGAATCACCACATCCATACGATCCGACAGGGCAGTAATTTCGATCTCTTCAACCACCAGATCGGTGAGCACCGGAAGCTCTTCCGGCGTGCGCTGTCGCATCAGGCGATCAGCCTGAGCGAGCAGGTCTTTGGCAGTCGGCATACTCATGCACAGATTATGCTCGTTTTCCTCGCCTGGCCGTCAATGCCAGATTACGACTTATTCATGACCGTGTGCGTCATCGGGTAGCCGCGCGCCTTGTAGAACTTCCAGCGTTCGCGCCCAGCGGTCGCGAGCGATTCTTCCTGTCCAACGATTTCGAACATTCGCTCGAAGCGGGAAAAAAACGCGGGAGGTTCGGCGCAGAGGTTAATCAGCACATCCGTGCTGCCCTCATGCGTGATCGAATGATCGACGATCACGGGGGTTGCTGCGGCATGCGGGGAAGAGAGCGTCACGTGTGGCAGAAAGCCTTCGACGGGGTGCTCCCAGAGCATGTTGGTGAGCCGTTGCGTGGCGGCGGCATCGGGCGTGATCACGCGCACGCGACGGCGTTGGGCGTACGCCTTCGCCACCAGTCGCGCTGTCGCGCTGAGCGGGTTGGCGACAGCGGTGAAGAAATTGATTTCGGTCACGTTGGCGTTCTGGCGGAACCCCTTCGGGTATCCGCCCTGCGCGTTACTCGTTGCTCAAAACGAAGTCAACCAACGCCGCTACCGGCCGTCCCGACGCGCCCTTTTCCTTGCCCGAGCCTTTGTAGGCCACGCCCGCAATATCCAGATGCGCCCAGTCGTATTTCTTGGCGAAGCGCCAGAGGAAACAGGCCGCCGTGATCGCGCCGCCTTCGCGTCCCGCGACGTTGGCCATGTCCGCAAAATTCGAGTTCAACGCTTCCTGATAATCCTCTTCGAGCGGCATGCGCCAGAAGCGATCGTTCATCTTTTTGCCCGAGGCGATGATGGCGTCAGCGAGCTTGTCGCTATTTGCGAAGATCCCCGCGTTGTGGTGGCCGAGTGCGACGACGCAAGCACCTGTAAGTGTGGCGATGTCGATCACTGCTTTCGGCTTAAAGCGCTCGGCGTAGGTCAGCGCGTCACACAAAATCAGGCGACCTTCAGCGTCAGTGTTCAACACTTCGATGGTCTGTCCGCTCATACTGGTGAACACGTCACCGGGCTTGGTGGCTTTGCCGTTGATGTGATTTTCGCAAGCGACGACGAGGCCGACGATGTTCTGCTTTGGCTTCAATTCCGCGACGGCTTTCATCACGCCGAAAACGGTACCCGCGCCCGACATGTCCCACTTCATGTGATCCATATCCGGTGCCGGTTTGATCGAAATGCCGCCGGTGTCAAAGGTCACGCCCTTGCCAACGAAAACGGTCGGGGCTTCGCCTTTTTTGCCGCCCGCATACTCAAACACGATGAAACGCGGTGGCTCATCGCTGCCGTTGGTCACCGACAGAAACGAGCCCATGCCGAGTTTCTCAATGGCCTTGCGATCCATCACGGTGACCTTAAATTCCTTAAGGCCATGTGATTTCACGAGTTTTTTCGCCTCCTCGCCGAGACGCGTTGGTGTGCAATGGTTGGCTGGCAAATTGCCGAGATACTTCGTAAATTCCATGCCGTGAATCGTCGCGACAGACGCTTTCAGTGCAGTTGGCGCGGCTTTGGCGGCAGCGTCCGGCAGCCCAAAGCGCACCCGCTTCAAACTCGGTTTCGGCTTGGCGCTGGTGCCTTTGGTTTCGTCATATCGGTAGGTCGCGTCGGACACGCCCATCACCATTTGCTGCATGGCGTCGACAGCGCCTTCACCCAGCGGGAAGATGGTCAATTCGGCGATGCTCTGGTCAACCGCGCAACCGGCGAGCGCTTTGCCCGAAGCACGCGCGTCTTTGGCAGCGAGCGCTGCTTTTTCGTCAGAGCCCTCACCCGCACCGTAGACGAGCACGCGCGTCGCGGCGACGCCCGCGAGATTGAACAACGGCAACACGGTGCCGCAGCGCCCGGAAAACGCAGCCGCCTTCAGCGCCGCTGCCAGCGCGCCCTTGCTGCTTTTGTTGATGTCTTCGGCCGCCCATGAGAGCTTTTGGCCCTCGTAAACCGCGACTGCAACCGCATCGGTTTTGGTGTTGGATGGGTGGTCAGTCTTCAGGGAAAAGTCGATCATGGTGCGATCTCGCCAATTTAGGTAGGTAAACTCTGTAATTATCGCTAAAGCCCGCTCGCGGACCATCGACAGCACATGATTTTTCGACGCGCTTTGCTGCGCGAACTCACCACCAACGCGATTTACGTATTCGTGGTGCTGGTTGCGATCTTCGTAGCCCAGATCTTCGTCAAACTGATCGGCGCGGCGTCGGCAGGTTCGGTGCCGATCGACGCTTTAGTGCCGCTCGTCGGGTTCCGCATCGTCACGTTGCTGGCCCCGCTGATCGTCATCGCCACGTTTGTTGCCGTGCTGTTGACGTTGTCCCGCGCATGGCGTGATAGCGAGATGGCGATCTGGATGAGCAGCGGGCAGAGCCTGATGTCGTGGATTCGTCCGGTTCTGACCTTTGCGGTTCCGCTTTTGGCGATTGCGATGGCGCTGTCGACGGCACTTTCCCCTTGGGCGGAGCGGCGCACCATCGAGTACCGACGCGTGCTTGAGGCGCGCGATGAACTCTCGGTGTTAGCACCGGGGCTTTTTCAGGAACTGCGGAAAAAGAAGCAGGTTTACTTCGTCGAAGGCGTGGATTTGATCAGCGGCAGGATCAAAAACGTTTTCGTATTTGCCGATGACCCAAATGGCCAGTCGCTAACGCGCGCCAAAGAAGGCCTTTTGTATACGGACACGAACGCTGATCGCTACATCATTCTTGAGAACGGCCATCGGGTGAAACGCATCTCGCGAATGTCCGGCCCGCATGAATACGAGACGGCGAACTTCGAGCGCTACGGCATTCGCACCAACACGAGCGAAATCAGGGACGACCCGTTTGAGGAGCGCGCGAAGGACACGGCGACGCTATTGCGCGAAGGCACGCCATCGGGGCTGGGGCAAGTGTTCTACCGATTGTCAGTGCCGCTGGTCGGGCTCACGCTGGTGTTTCTGGCCATCCCGCTGGCCTATGTCAATCCACGGCTGGGCCGATCCGTCAACATGATTCTCGCGATTTTGCTTGCGATGATTTCGCTCAATCTGCTGAACATCATGCAGGCGCAAATTGACAAACAGGCAATCAGTTTGCCAGCAGCGCTCGTGGTGTTTCACGCAACATTGGCGCTGGTGGTGGCGGTCGTGTTCTACCGTAGATTTCGAGGCGCAGTATTCGGCTCGCGCAGCCGTCGATCAGGCGATGTTGGCTTTGCGAAAGCGCCCGCGTGAAGACGCTGAGCCGCTACATCGCCAAAGAAGTGGCCCTATCAACGCTGTCTGTTTTGGCGGCGCTCCTGATGCTGTGGGTGTTCTACGATTTTCTGGCCGAATTGGGTTCACTCAAGGCACTCAATACGGCACAGTTACTGGTCCTTGTTGCGGCAACCATTCCGGGGCATCTGTACGAATTATTGCCCGTTGCTGCGCTCATCGGCACACTGTTCGCACTGGCGCAATTGGCGTCCAATAGCGAGTATGCCGTGATGCGTACGTCTGGCGTTTCGGTGCTGCAGGTCGCGGGCGTTTTGCTGAGCGTGAGCCTCGTGGTGGCGGGCATCGTGTTCGTTGTCGGCGAATATGTGGTGCCGCGCGCCGAGCAGCTGGTGATGCGGGTTCGCGCATTCTCCGGCGCGCGTCCGATGGTTGCGCGCGCATTCGAATCGGGCTTCTGGTTCAAGGATGGCAACACCTTTATCAATATCGGCAGCGTGCTGCCGGATGGTACGCTCAAAACCGTGCGCGTGTTTGAGTACTCCGACGCGACGATGCTCTCGCGTACCGTGATCGCCGAAGCGGCAAGTTTTCAGAGCGGCCAACAATGGATGCTGGCGCGGGTGACGGAGACAACCTTCGCAACAGGCGGCGGTGTGACCGTGCAGCAGCAACCGCAGATGGCCTGGAACACGGTGCTGACGCCGAACATGCTCTCGGTACTGCAAATCGAACCAGATCGGCTCTCGATCACCGGGCTATGGGAATACATCGGCCACCTGCGCGCAAACCACCAGGATTCGCGACGCTTTGAGGTTGCGCTGTGGGGCAAGTTTTTCTATCCACTGGCGACTTGCGTATTAATGCTTTTGGCCATGCCGTTCGCGCAGATTCAGCAGCGAGCAAGCGGCATCGGCACGCGTATCTTCGTCGGCATTTTGCTGGGTCTGGTGTTCATTGTGTTTAACCGGCTGTTCTCGTATCTGGCGTTGCTGCACGAGTGGCCGCCAGTGCTCGGGGCGGTGCTGCCGGGGCTGATATTTTTGTCGGCAGGCGCCGTGATGCTTTATCGGTTGGAGCAGCGGTAGCGGTCGTTTGTGACCTTGTAGCAGCGTGACGCGACCCACGTTCTGACCTTTTCGAGCAGGTCGCGGCAAAGCCGATCCAACATGAAGGGCACCTCTAACAATTCATTTGTGCGGCGCATTGTGTGGTCGCGCGGTGCTCGCGCTTTTGGCAAATGAGCTCACGTACCAGTGCGTACGTTCCGGTTGCTGCGCTCCGGGCTCCTAACACTGCATCCCCAAAAATGAATTATTAGAGGTGCCCTGAAGTTCAAGACCGTTTTTTTGGGCGAAATCCGGAAGTAAAAAAAGCACCCGAGGGTGCTTTTTTTTCGAGGCAAACAGCGATTACTCTGCTGCTGCAACCGCCGGTGTTGCCACATTCACGTACGGAATGATATTGGCGAAAGTACGATTTTTCTCGCCCTTGACCACGAACTGAACCGTGCCCATCATCGTGGCGAACAGGGTGTGATCCTTGCCCATGCCGACGTTTATGCCTGGATGAATCGTGGTGCCGCGCTGACGCATGATGATGGTGCCCGCGTTAATCAGTTGACCGCCGTAGCGCTTGACGCCAAGACGTTTCGATTCGGAATCGCGACCGTTCCTGGTTGATCCGCCGCCTTTTTTATGTGCCATGGTGTTTCACTCCTCGACTTACTTACGAACGCCGCCGACGAGCTCTTCGGTGAGCTTGTCGAATGCTGCCCAGTCACCTTTGGCGGCCAGAGCAGCTTGCTCGGCCCAGGTTTCGGGCTTCGCCATGTTGAACTTGCTGCCGCCTGCATCGAGCACCGCCTGAACGGACTCAACGGAAGCTTTTGATAATGCATCAAACGTATTGATGCCAGCGTCAACGAGCAGACCGGCGATCTTCGGGCCGACGCCTTCGATCAGCTCCAGATCATCGCTGCCGTCGCGCTTTTTGCCACGTACTTTGGCTGCTTTTTTAGCAGGAGCGGCTTTGGTCGCCACAACTGCTGCTACCGCCGATACAGAATTGGCAGCGCCTGCAACATAAGGCACAACCACAGGCATATCTGCCTTGGCCAATTCGGTGCCATCGGCGCCAAAGATTGCCGAGAAGAAGACCTCGGTGTAGTTTTGACGATGACCGCCATGACGCTGGTAGTGCTTACGGCGACGCATCTTGAAGATGGTGACCTTATCGCCGCGACCGTGCGAGACGACCGTTGCATCGACTTTCGCCCCTGAGACCAGAGGCGCGCCAAACACCAAATCTGCACCCGCACCGACGGCGAGAACTTCATTGAAAGTGATGGTGGCGCCGATGTCTGCAGGTATCTGTTCTATCTTTAATTTTTCGCCAGCTGAAACACGATACTGTTTCCCGCCGGTTTTTATGACCGCATACATTTTGTGGGCTTACCTATGAAATTATTAAGTTTCTCTGTCATCCGTGCGCCCCTATTGTGTGTAATTCGTGTGAACTACGGGGCGGATTGACGGCAAGGAACCCAAAATTATAGCTGAAATCTGTCGCAAAACACCCGCGATTTAGTTCTACACGCTAATGTGGCCCCCGCTGGCGCGCATTGGGGCAAACTTACGTCCTCATAGGTCACGCTGCTTGTGATCCGTAGCGCTGAATTTCTGGAGAACTCATGAGTCGTTTTTTTTCGGGCTTAGTGGCGGTGGTTGCCTCGTCGATAGTTGCCGGTTTTATGGGCCTCGCTGTACCTGCAAGCGCCCAGGAGGTCGGTATTCCGACGGTGGGTGCCGTCGGCATCACCCTGACCATTGACGAGCTCAATCGATTACAGCGCCAGCGCGACGCGTCGGGCGTTCCCGCCGCGCGGTTAATGAAACCGCTATTGCGCCCTGATCGGCGCGAATTACCACAAACGGGTACTGAGAATGGCCCAAAATTGGCATCGTCCACAAACGCCATTCCATCCGTTACCTCGCAGCCGAAATCACAGTCGGTTTCGACCAGTTTCACCGGCGCCACGCTCACCGACACCAGCTCATTCCCGCCCGACACCATGGGCACGGTCGGACCGTCGCAATTTGTTGTCGCGGTGAATGGACGCATTCGCTCGTTTAACAAGACCACCGGAGTGGCCGACGGCGCGCTGAACTTGGGTATGGATACGTTTTTCGCCTCGGTGATGACGCCAGTTGGCGGTGCAGTTACCTCCAATTTCACAAGCGATCCGCATATCCGCTATGACCGCTTGAGCGGGCGCTGGATCGTTGTAATCATCGACGTGCCGAACGGAGGCGTTTTAGCTAACCGTGTTTTGTTCGCGGTCAGTAGCGGGCTCACGATCTCTAACGCATCCTCGTTTACATTTTTTCAGTTCAAGCACGATACGTTGGCACCTGCGGGCGACACCGGAAACTTTGCCGACTACCCCACGCTCGGCATCGACGCCAATGCACTTTATGTCGGCGCCAACATCTTCACTGCGGCGGGCGCGTTTGCCGGGACATCGGCGTATGTCGTGCGGAAAAGCTCGATTCTTGGCGCAGGCCCGATTGTGGC
>JAYVPF010000090.1:0-7923 GCA_043757535.1 Burkholderiales bacterium | reverse complement strand
TGAACAAGTCCAAGTGGACAAGGTGTTCACCGACAAGGCATCGGGCAAGGACACCCAGCGGCCGGAACTCGATGCATTGCTGTCATTTGTGCGCGACGGCGACACGGTGGTGGTGCATAGCATGGATCGGCTGGCCCGCAATCTCGATGACCTGCGCCGTCTGGTGCAAAAGCTGACGAAGCGCGGTGTGCGCATCGAGTTCGCCAAGGAATGCTTGACCTTTACCGGCGAGGACTCGCCGATGGCAAATCTCATGCTGTCGGTGATGGGCGCGTTTGCCGAGTTCGAGCGTGCCTTGATTCGGGAGCGGCAGCGTGAAGGTATAGCGCTGGCCAAGCAGCGTGGCGCGTACCGTGGTCGCAAAAAGTCCCTGAGTGAACCGCAAATTGTTGAACTGAAACGCCGCATCACAGAGGGTGAGCAAAAGGCAGCGGTCGCCCGCGACTATGGCATCAGCCGCGAAACCCTGTACCAATACTTGAGAACTGGATAGCTATGCCGCGTCGCTCCATCTTGTCCGCCGCCGAGCGGGAAAACCTGCTGGCGTTGCCGGACACCAAGGACGACCTGATCCGGTATTACACGTTCAGCGAAACCGACCTGTCCCTCATCCGGCAACGACGCGGGCCAGCCAACCGGTTGGGCTTTGCCGTGCAGCTTTGTTACCTGCGGTTCCCCGGCTTCATCCTTGGCGTCGATCAACCGCCGTTTCCGCCCTTGCTGAAACTGGTCGCCGATCAGCTCAAGGTTGGCGTCGAAAGCTGGAACGAGTACGGGCAACGAGAACAGACCCGCCGCGAGCACCTGGCCGAGCTGCAAACAGTGTTCGGCTTCCAGCCCTTTACCATGAGCCACTACCGGCAAGCCGTGCACACACTGACCGAGCTGGCCATGCAGACCGACAAAGGCATCGTGCTGGCCAGCGCCTTGATTGAGCACCTTCGACGGCAGTCGGTCATTCTGCCTGCGATCAACGCCATCGAGCGCGCCAGTGCCGAGGCGATCACCCGCGCCAACCGGCGCATTTACGAAACACTGTCCGAGCCGTTGTTGAACGTGCATCGGCATCGCCTCGATGACCTGCTGAAGCGCCGCGACAACGGCAAGACCACCTGGCTGGCCTGGCTGCGCCAGTCGCCGGTCAAACCAAATTCGCGGCACATGCTCGAACACATCGAACGTCTCAAAGCTTGGCAGGCGCTCGATTTGCCCACCGGCATCGAGCGGCTGGTTCACCAGAACCGTCTGCTCAAGATCGCCCGCGAGGGCGGCCAGATGACGCCTGCCGACCTGGCCAAGTTCGAGCCGCAGCGGCGCTATGCCAGCCTCGTGGCACTGACCATTGAGGGCATGGCCACCGTCACCGATGAAATCATCGACCTGCACGACCGTATCTTGGGCAAACTGTTCAACGCCGCCAAGAATAAGCATCAGCAACAATTCCAAGCATCGGGCAAAGCGATCAACGCCAAGGTGCGCCTGTACGGGCGCATCGGCCAGGTGCTGATCGAGGCCAAACAAAGCGGTGGCGATCCGTTCGCCGCCATCGAAGCCGTCATGTCCTGGGACGCCTTCGCCGAGAGCGTCACCGAGGCGCAAAAACTCGCGCAGCCCGAGGATTTCGATTTCCTGCACCGCATCGGCGAGAGCTACGCAACCTTGCGGCGATACGCACCGGAATTCCTTGACGTACTCAAGTTGCGAGCTGCGCCCGCCGCCAAGGACGTGCTCGAAGGCATAGAGGTGCTGCGCGGCATGAACGCCGACAACGCCCGCAAGGTTCCCGCTGATGCTCCGACCGGCTTCATCAAAAAACGCTGGGAGAAACTGGTGATGACCGACGCCGGTATCGACCGGCGCTACTACGAGCTGTGCGCATTGTCGGAACTGAAGAACGCGCTGCGTTCCGGCGACATCTGGGTGCAGGGATCACGCCAGTTCAAGGACTTCGAGGACTACCTGGTTCCACCCGAAAAATTCGCCAGCCTCAAGCAGTCCAGCGAATTGCCGCTGGCCGTGGCCACCGACTGCGACAAGTACCTGCATGACCGGCTGACGCTGCTGGAAACGCAGCTTGCCACGGTCAACCGCATGGCACTGGCCAACGACTTGCCGGATGCCATCATCACCGAGTCGGGACTGAAGATCACGCCGCTGGATGCGGCGGTGCCTGACACCGCGCAGGCGCTGATCGACCAGACGGCAATGGCGCTGCCGCACATCAAGATCACCGAATTGTTGTTGGAGGTCGATGAGTGGACGGGCTTCACCCGGCACTTTGCGCACCTGAAATCGGGTGACTTGGCCAAGGACAAGCACTTGCTGCTGTCCACCATCCTGGCCGATGCGATTAACCTGGGTCTGACCAAGATGGCAGAGTCTTGCCCCGGCACGACCTACGCCAAGCTGTCCTGGCTGCAAGCCTGGCATATCCGTGACGAAACCTATTCGACGGCACTGGCCGAGCTGGTGAACGCGCAGTTCCGCCATCCCTTTGCCGCACATTGGGGTGATGGCACCACGTCATCGTCAGACGGCCAGAATTTCAGAACCGGCAGTAAAGCCGAGAGCACTGGTCACATCAACCCGAAATATGGCAGTAGTCCAGGGCGAACTTTCTACACCCACATTTCCGACCAGTACGCTCCGTTTCATATCAAGGTGGTCAACGTTGGCGTGCGCGATTCGACGTATGTGCTCGACGGCCTGTTGTATCACGAAGCCGACCTGCGCATTGAGGAACACTACACCGATACGGCGGGCTTCACTGATCACGTCTTCGGCCTCATGCACCTGCTGGGCTTCCGCTTCGCGCCGCGCATCCGTGACCTGGGCGACACCAAGCTGTTCATCCCCAAGGGCGATACCGCCTATGACGCGCTCAAGCCGATGATCAGCAGCGACCGGCTGAACATCAAGGCCATTCGGGCGCATTGGGATGAAATCCTGCGGCTGGCCACCTCAATAAAGCAGGGCACGGTGACGGCCTCGCTGATGCTGAGAAAGCTCGGCAGCTATCCGCGCCAGAACGGCTTGGCCGTCGCCCTGCGCGAGCTGGGGCGCATCGAGCGCACGCTGTTTATCTTGGACTGGTTGCAAAGCGTGGAACTGCGCCGCCGCGTGAATGCCGGACTGAACAAAGGCGAAGCGCGCAACGCGCTGGCCAGGGCGGTGTTCTTCAATCGCCTGGGCGAAATCCGCGACCGTAGTTTCGAGCAACAACGCTATCGCGCCAGTGGCCTCAACTTGGTGACGGCGGCCATCGTGCTGTGGAACACGGTCTATATGGAACGGGCCGCAAGTGCCTTGCGCAGCCACGGCCATGCTGTCGATGACACGTTGCTGCAATACCTGTCGCCGTTGGGCTGGGAGCACATCAACCTGACCGGTGATTACCTGTGGCGCAGCAGCGCCAAGATCGGCGTAGGAAAGTTCAGGCCGTTACGACCGCTGCAACCGGCTTAGCGTGCTTTATTTTCCGTTTTCTGAGACGACCCCAATTCAGATTGATGGGCGTCCCGTCTTAGTTGACCCACCAACCGCAAAGGTGTGCGTGCAGGTGTATGAAAGACTTGATGCAGATAATCAAGTCCGCTTCGCCACGATGTGTTGGGAAGATTTTGTAGATTTGGCATGGCGACTGACGCTGCGGCCGGGGAATTTGGTGAGATCGTGAAACCCCCAAATTGGGCCATCTTGGCGAACCGATGGCGATCGCAGATCAAGCGATTTTGGGTTTGGCTTGCCCAAGCGCTGATGTCGATGGCGGACACAATTTTCGATGAGGCCGAGTCGCCAGTAGTTTTGGCGAAGCTGACGACAATCGACGAAACGCGCGCAATTCTCAAGGCAACTGCGCACCCCCAACATGAAACACAGACGAGAAAGGTTTTTGATGAAACAGTTTGAAATCGTAATTTGTAGAATTCCGACGCAACATTGCGTGATAAGGCTCGCCGCTTCGACCAGAGAAGAAGCAGAACAAAGGGCAATCGCGATCGCCGGGGATCAGGATTTTCAAACAAGCGACGTTGATTATCAAATTCAATCCGTGACTGAGCGTGTAGGCGGCGACAACAATGCAATGCGGCGGCTCCGCATTGCCGACGACGCGTCAGATGGCGTGTATTTCCGTCCCGTCATCCCCATCGTATTGTGGAGCGCGTTGCATACCGTCCTGGAAATGGCCGAAGCTCATGTAGCCGATATTGAATCAGGTATTTCAGAGGGATTGTACGAATCGAAAAGCAACAGCAATCTAGTAGCCAAGCAAGCGGCCATCAAAACAGTTCGAGAACAATTGCCGGTCGCGGCCACGGACGACCAGACGGATCATAGTCCGCAAACTGGTCTCAGGGAGGTAATAGAACAGATTGCCCGCGAAACAAGTGTTGACGATGTTTGCGCGCTTACACCTTACGCGTTACAACGTCTTGAAGCGTTCGGTAATCTATTTTGCAGCGAATTGCAGAAGCATCGGGGATCGGCCTAAATGTCCTTGAATGTTCGCGCAGAAACGTAATAATCAGACACGACTAACGAGCTAGAAAGATGACATCATGAAAGCGTTATTTGCTCTGAAAGCTTCAAAATATCATCCAATCACCGCCTTCGCGCTTTACCAGAACGAGAAATTGACGGGGACGGACTTAGAGGCCTGGGTGGAACAACCCGTAGAAATTGTGGGCCTTCCCAACAATGTTTTGATAAAGCGGAATTGGCTGAAAGCTGTAATCGCGGCGACCGGGCCGACATTGCGTTATCTCGATGGTTCGATTAATGGCCTTGCCCTGCCAGTCACGGAAATGACGGGGGCCGATTTTCCGATGCGGCGCACATGCAAACAGAGCGACCTTACGTTTTCCGGGCGCCTGAATGCGGCCGCTCTAAAGGGTGTCGCACGAGCAGCCGCTAACGGCGATGTGCGGTATTACCTCAATGGCGTTTTCATTGACGCCGAGCACAAAGCCGCCATAGCCACCGATGGCCATCGGATGCACGCACTGCAGGATATCGACATCATCACCTCCAGCCCAATTCAATGGCAATTGTTCAAGGGTCAACACAGGCACCAAACCCCCGGACGCGATGGCTGCATCATTCCGATAGCCGCCGTCAAGCTTATCCTAGCCTGCAACGATCCCGACAACGACGTAATTGAATTTACGTATGAGGCAACCAACCATTTTGTGGTGATGACGTGCGGCGGGACAACCGTCGCCGGCAAAACCATTGATGGGCAATTTCCTGACTGGCCGCGAATCGTGCTATCGGGCGCCCAGCGTGTCGCGGGTCCGCCTGAAAACACCGATGATCGCAACGGTTTGACGTTAGACACGGCGACGGCGACCAAGGCGATTGTTAGCCACATGAAAATTGGCAAGGCCATGGAATCACGCCAACGAAACGATTACTACAAACACATCAAGTTCATGAACCGGCGTTTAAATGGCATGGCTAACACCGCCACGGATTCGGTCATTGTCACCGGGATTGAATACATCGGATTGCATGGCGAATACGTGCTCGATGCGTTCAAGTTTCTTGATGCGAGCGCGGTGCATTTTTCTGCGTCCGATGCTGACTCGTCGATTGTTTGCCACCTTGGCCAAAAAATCGTCGTGATCATGCCGGTGTCTATTTAAGGCCAGCAGAAGTGCCCGTTGATTTCGGGATGCAATACGCAATAATGGATTTTCACTTAGGGGGACAAAACAACGTGGGTAATCAATCTTTGTTTGAACAGTTAGCCAATGCGCGCAAGAACTCGGTTTTGCTGGCGCGGTGTTGCGAGGAGGCGATAGATGGAACGTGGGATTGTGCAATGCCAGGCGGTTGCGATGGCTTTGTAGCAATGCGTGACGACGCAAAGCAGATAGCGAGCGCGCTGGAAGGAATGCTCCAATTTTTGCAACACGCAAGAAAGTTAGTAAATCGTTGGCCGCATTTTGATAACGATTCGGCGGTATCCGGCGCCGATTTGGTTGAGTGGTTTAGCGAATACCGCGAGAGAACCAAAACACTATTGGGCGGAACCATGGCTGATGATTTCGGCAAGCCGGTCAAAGTTTTGGTGACCGTGGCGGGCGGTTGCGTTCAATCGGTCGCTTGTACCTGTGTTCCGGCGGCCGGCATCGACGTCAAGGTCGTCGATTTTGATCTCACGCCCGGCGAACCCGATCCCGCGCCGGATTTGAATGTCTGGTTCTGGGACGGACAGACTGCTCGTAAGTTCCAAGAGCAGGTTCTTTTGGGGAACCCTGCATACGCCGTACTAATCTAGGCGAGGGTTGCAATGAGTGCGAATCGAAACGAAACGCCTAACATTCAGAAAAGTGCAGTGACAGCCGCAGAAGGCGAGCGTCATTGGCAGGAATTGAACGCCAAATTGTTGATGCTTATCGCCGACGGCTTGAATTTCTCGGACTGCACGGAAGCGTTTGGTAACAGTGTTGAGGATGATTGGTACGTGCAACAAGCGAAACGCGAGTACCACGAAGAAGGTTTCATCGAAATTCCCGATACGGCAGTTGTTTCTATTTCGGAAGGGGAAGGCGCTTATGTTATGGGTTGGCTTTGGGTGGACAAACCAGACCTTGAACCCGACAAATAAAATGGCACAATCGATCCATACCTACTCACTAAAGGAGAAACGAATGGTTATGAATCATGGCACGGAAGTACTGCAATTGCTGGGTTGGGTTTTAACAGTAATGGGTCAAGCCCAGATAACAGCGAAACGGAAAAGCGGCTTTGGCACGTGGCTCGTGGCGAATGTTGTTCTGATTGCATTGAATTTAACTGTCGGGCTTTACTGGAGTGCGGCGATGTTTGGCACCAATTTTCTGTTCTGCGTGTGGTCTTACGGCGTTTGGTCGCGCGAAGAACGCAGTAAAAATCGACGAATCTTCTATCGCGGCGCGCTGCGGTAGGTACCGAAGGATGGCATTTTTTCATACCATCCAATGTCGGGATCGTACGACCGGTAAGACGGGTGACTTTATTCACAACGGCGATTTCATCTCGATTAGCCCGGTATTCGATAGCCTAATACAACTCTATTCGTGGATGCGGCATCACGGTTGGGAATTGGTTCCGGTCTCACGATTTTTTCCAAGGAAAACGCTATGACAAAACTGGGCGAGAAAACCTATCTTTTTGATGTCAAGCTTTTCGCAAGCTTACGGATTTCCGCCGCGTCGGAATCATCGGCTCGACATCTCATTAAAACGTTGCTGGATGTAGCGACGGTAAACTTTGGCGAGATTGATGGCGATCCCATGGTCGGCGAGGCGTCGATCGATGGCGAACCCGATTTAGTCGAGGTTGAGCTGATTTGAGATGGCCGAGTTATCCACGGAAATCGCGTTTTGACACCTCCAATTGCCCGTCACGCCGACTCGATACTCCCTGCACTGGCCTCTTGAACTCCGATTTCGATAGTCGATACTTGCGCTACGGGAAACTCAATTCGACGATATCTATCACAAGGGGCAGAGCACATGAAAGTGGTAACAAAAGCTCAGGCAAAAAAGATTCTGCTGAACAGTCTTTTTCGACCGATCAACGGCAGCACTTTAATTACGGAAAAATTTGACGACGGCACATACCGCGTGGATCAATCGTACATCGATCGCGACGTAAATGATTTGCCAGGGGTGCATGCGGTTTATCCCGTGCGCAAGCGCGACCGGGACGGGCCGTATGTTCGACTCATGTGTATTAGGGAACCACGTGCCTAACGTGTGGTGGCGGTAGTTGATCCAAAGCTAATGCCCTTCGCCCAGCGATTGCCATAAACCTCATAGAGGGGTTTGTCGATCTTAACCCATCTTTGACAAATTCCGGCCTGTTTCCCCCAGTTTTCACCCGTCGTGCCCCGGAAACCCGCGTAGTTGCTAGGGGTGGGTGAGTTAATCAAAT
>JAYVPF010000089.1:0-7996 GCA_043757535.1 Burkholderiales bacterium | reverse complement strand
GTTTCGACCACGCGCTCCATGTCCGCCTCGGTCACTTCGCTGTCTTTCATCGCGACCATACCGCTTGAATTCAGGCTGCGAATGTGTGCGCCCGCGATGCCGACGTAGACGTTGGTAATTTTGCAATTGGCCATCGCTGCGGCCTCGCGCACGGCAGCGGCGACGTTGTTGGTGGTCGCGTCGATATCGACGACCATGCCCTTGCGCAAACCGAGCGACGGCTGCTCGCCGAATCCGATGACGTTGATATTGTTGTCAGCGTCAATCTCGGCGACCAAAGCGACGATCTTTGACGTGCCGATATCAAGTGCGGCGATCAATTCACTCACGATTGACCTTTCTGAATTTCCACGACCGGTGCGCCATTTCGTGCGACGGCAATCGCCGCCTTGTAGCGAAGATCAACGCGCGCGAGACCGCTGCGATACGACGGCGGCCATGTGTTGTAAAGCGCAACGAAACGGGCCAGCCGTTCCGGGAAGTGCTCGCGACCAAACTCCAATTGCATATCGTTACCGGTGGTCACGGTGATCGCGCCGCGTGGCGACATGGCAAATGCTTTGATATCAAGACCGTGCGAAGCCAGAGCCAGTCTGGTTTCGCGGTAGCGATTGAGAATGTCTTGCGACGACGCGATGGGTCCGTCGAATCGCGGCATCGGGGCCTTGGATGCAGCGCGAAACACCTCGCCCTGATCGGACAAGAGTTCGTTGTCACCCCAGTAGCCGACAGCGCGATGCTCGGCTACGTCGACGTCCAGCGCAAACGGCCAGCGGCGCTTGATTGACACGTCACGTACCCAGGGCAATTTTTTGAGCGTCACACGCGCACGCGCAGGCGACACCGAGAAGAACGTGCCGCGTAAATCGGTGCGGATTGCGGACTCCAGCAACCCCGGATCAACCTCGGCCAATTGCGAGACCACTTTCACCTGCCGAATCGCAAAATAGCTTTTGCTACTGGCCCAGGACATCAGGCACCAGGTCAGCGCCAACGTCGCAATAGCAGCGATGAAGGCAGCAAAGCGATTGATCGATTGCGTGTCAGACCACATGTGAGCCTTCACGCTGCATCTGGCTTGCTTGCACAATTTTTTGTGCGGTCGTTCCGATGGAGCCTGCACCCATGGTCATCACCACGTCGCCATCGCGAACCATTTGTAGAACGCTGTCAGGTAGCAACGCGATGTCGTCAACAAAAAGTGGTTCAACGCGGCCACGAAGGCGAATCGCACGAGCAAGTGCTCGGCCATCAGCGGCAACAATCGGCGCTTCGCCAGCGGCATAGACCTCAGCGAGCAAGAGCACATCAACCTCGGACAACACCGATGCGAAATCGTCAAACAGATCGCGAGTTCGCGTGTAGCGATGCGGTTGAAACGCGAGCACAAGGCGACGTCCTGGAAATGCTGCGCGTGCGGCAGCGAGCGTAGTTTTCAGCTCGACCGGATGATGACCGTAATCATCAATTAATTCGAACTTGGCATCACCGTGTACGACTTCGCCCAAGCACTGGAAACGTCGCCCGACACCGCCGAAATTTTTCAGTGCACGCGCAATCACCCCATCAGCCACGACCAAGTCCTGCGCAATGGCAATCGCGGCGAGCGTGTTTCTGACGTTGTGCAATCCGGCCACTTGCACCGTTACAGGCAGATCAGCGTGGCCAGCGCGGATTGCGGTGAAATGCATGGTCGCACCGTGCGCTTCAATGTCAGTTGCGCGAATGTCGGCGTCGGCAGAAAGGCCATAAGTCACCACCGGCTTCACCACGCGCGGCAGGATGCTGGCGACGCCTGCGTCGTCAATGCAGGCGTACAGAGAACCGTAAAACGGAAGTCGGTGTGCAAAGTCGACGAAGGCTTGATGCAGCCGGTCGAGGCTGTGCTCGTACGTCTCCATGTGGTCGGCGTCAATGTTAGTAATAACCGCCAGCGTCGGCGACAAATGCAGGAACGAGGCATCCGATTCATCTGCTTCCGCGACGAGAAACTCTCCGGTACCGAGCCGCGCGTTTGAGCCCGCAGCGAGCAGACGACCGCCAATGACGAACGTTGGATCAAGACCGCCTTCAGCGAGCACACTCGCTACCAGCGAGGTCGTGGTCGTCTTGCCATGGGTACCCGCAATGGCGATGCCACGCTTCATGCGCATCAGCTCGGCGAGCATCAGCGCGCGTGGCACGACGGGTATTTTTTTTTCACGCGCGGCGGTGACTTCCGGGTTGGATTCCTTGACCGCCGTAGAGACGACGACTGCCTGCGCATTTCCGAGATTTTCCGCTTGATGGCCAACGACCACGCGAATACCAAGAGAGGCCAGTCGTTCCAGCACCGGAGAGTTCGCGCTGTCGCTGCCGCTCACGATGTAGCCTTGATTGTGCAGCACCTCGGCAATGCCACTCATGCCAATGCCGCCGATGCCAACGAAATGCAGGTTTTGCAGGCGAAACTTCATGCTTCCGCCCTGTTACTTGCGGCGAGCTGTTCGACCACATCGCAAATCTCAGCTGTCGCCATCGGTTTCGCGACAGCAAGCGCAGCCGTCGCCATGGTCAGACAGCTTTCTCGCGTGAGCGTGAGAATGTGTACCGCTAGCTGCTCTTTGCTCAGCGTGAGCTGATCAAACACAGTGGCTGCGCCAGCGGTCTGCAACACACGCGCGTTGTGCAATTGCTGTTGGTCCTTGTGGTGCGGGTAGGGAATCAGTATCGAGGCAACCCCGAGCGCTGCAAGTTCGGACACGGTACTCGCACCGCTGCGTCCAATGAACACATCACACTCGGCGAGAGCACGTGGCGAGTCGTCGATGAATTCGACAATATTTGCGTTGACGTGCGCGTTTTTGTAGCGCGCCAGCGTCGCGTCACGCGAGCCTTTTCCCGCTTGATGGGTGACCACCGGACGTTGGTCTTCGGGAATTAAAGCGAGCGCTGCAGGCAGCAATTTATTGATGGCTTCTGCACCACGACTGCCGCCCATAAGCAACATTCGCAGCGGCCCTGTGCGTGATGCAAAGCGCGAAGCGGGATCATCGTACTGCGCGAACTCGGGGCGAATCGGATTGCCGGTGACAACGCGCTTCGAGCTGACATCTGCGAACACCATAGCGAATCCCACCAGCACGCGATCAGCGAAATGCGCAAGACATTTGTTTGCCAGTCCGGCAACGGCATCGCTCTGATGAATCACCAACAGAATGCCCTTGTTGGAGGCAGCGAGACCGCCCGGAACCGTGGGATAACCGCCCATACCCATCACCACGTCAGGCCGTAGTTCGGACAAGAGTTTTCGCGCTTGGCGGTAGGCCGAAAACAGGCGAAACGGCAGTGCCAATTTTGACTTGGTTCCGCGCCCGACAATCCCTTCGAACGCAATGGCATGCAACGGAAACAGGTCCTGCGGCACCAGCGTCTGCTCCATGCCGTTGGGCGTGCCAAGCCAGGTCACCCGCCAGCCGCGCTCACGTAGAGCGCGCGCAACCGCAAGCCCCGGATAGATATGTCCGCCGGTACCACCAGCCATCATGAGCAAGTGCGGCGTCATACCTTGAACCCTCGCGATAGGCGACGGTTTTCCCAGTCGATACGCAGCAGCACGGACAGCGTGGTGAGGCTGGCGACCATGCCGCTTCCGCCGTAAGACATCAGAGGCAGCGTGAGCCCCTTGGTTGGTGCGAATCCCATATTCACGGCGATGTTGATCAGCGACTGAATGCCGAACAACGTGCCGATGCCTTGCGCCATCAACGCTGCAAACGGTTGCTCAAGTTGCCGAGCTTCGCGACCGATTGCAAACGCACGCCATGTGATCCAGGCAAATGCGCCGATGACTACGCAAACGCCGACGAGACCCAGCTCCTCCGCAGTCACCGCCAAGATGAAATCAGTGTGCGCTTCGGGCAGGTAGTAGTGCTTTGACACACCCGCGCCCAGACCCAATCCAAACAAGCCACCACGACCAATCGCCATGAGTGATTGCGTTAATTGATAACCCTTGCCAAACTCTTCTTTCCAGGGATCGAGAAATCCGAAGATGCGTTCGAGGCGATACGGCTCCAACCAGACCAAGGCGATGGCCGCGACTAGCCCGAGCACAACAACGGGCATGACCAGACGGTGATCAAGTCCCGCCATGAAAAGAATGAGCAAACCGGTGCTCAACACCACAAGTGTAGCTCCGAAGTCTGGCTCGCGCAGAAGCGCCACGCTGACCAGCAGCGCAATCAGCAAGAACGGCCCCAAGCCTTTGAGCAAACTTTGTTTTAGCGGTTGTGCCGCGTGCAATACATTAACCTTGGTTACCGCATAACGGGCGGCAAAGAGCACCATCGCAAACTTCATAAGCTCCGACGGTTGCAGGCTGAACGGACCGAGCGGAATCCAGCGGCGGGCACCGTTCACTACGCGACCGATACCGGGAATCAGCACCAAAATCACCAGCACCACAGCGACAATAAACACGTACGGTGCAATGCGCTCCCAGGTGCGCACGGACGTATCGAATACAAACAGCGCAAGCACCGATCCGATCAGTACGAACAGGCACTGCCGAGCGAAAAAATAGGTCGGCGAAAAACGAGTGAACTTGCTTTCACTGGCGCTGGCAATCGACGACGAATAGACCATCAGCAGGCCGACCGCGACCAACATTGCGATCACCCAGAGCATCGTGATATCGAATTCGCTGGTGCTGGTCGCAGACGAGCGCAACGAGGCTGTGCGCCCACGGATCCCCATACCCGCACGCAGACGAAACCAATCGCCGATGCGCGCCGGCCATTGCGACACCGCTGACGTAGTGCTTGCGACTCTCACTATTCGTGTCCTCCACGCGCGACGAACGTGCGTCCACGTGACCGTGCCCATTCGCGAGCTGCAGCAGTGAAGACTTCGGCGCGGTGCCCATAGTTTCGAAACATGTCCCAGCTGGCGCATGCGGGTGACAACAACACTTGATCACCCGCTACTGCGCCATCGAGTGCGGCGTTGGTGGCGTCATCAAGCGTCGTGAAAATTCTGTATGGAACGCCGCTCGCTTGCAGTGCAGACGCAATCATCGGTGCGTCGCGACCGATCAAATGCACCGCTTTGCAGGACTTTGATGCGATACGACCCAGAGTAGTAAACGCTTGTCCCTTGCCATCGCCACCCGCGATCAACCATGTGGGTGTCGCGTTGCCGGAAAGCGCAGCAGCTGTAGCGATAACCGTGGTCGCCTTGGAATCATCAATAAGACTGACCCCATCGATTGAACCAATCGATTGAAAGCGGTGCGGCATGCCAGCGAATGTGCGCAGAACGTCACGTTGCGCGTCCAGCGACACATCAAGCGAATGGGTGAGAGCTAATGCTGCAATGGCGTTCTGAGCGTTGTGTGCGCCGCCAATACCCATTTCACTGACGGCAAGCACGGTTGCTTGTCCATGCATCAACGTCTGCGCACCCCCGATAGTGTCGATGCCAAAGTCGCGAGCGCTCTCGGCCTGATCGGACCCAAAGCTCACCGTATCGATACCAACACGACGCATGCTCATTGACCACGGATCAGCACGATTCAGCACCTGTCGCTTTGCGTGCGTAAAGATGCGCTCCTTGGACGCCGCATAGCCAAAGAAACTCGGGTAGCGATCCAAATGATTGTCAGTGACGTTGATCACGGCAGCCGATTCAAGTCGCAGCGAGTCGGTGGATTCGAGCTGGAAGCTGGACAGTTCAAGCACCCACGTTAAACACGTTGGTGTCTCGGCCAGCGCGTCAAGAATTGGAATGCCGATATTGCCTGCGGCGCGAGCATCACTTCGCGCGCGCTTCGCAAGTTCTCCAGCCAAAGCCGTGGTGGTTGTTTTGCCATTCGAGCCGGTCACCGCGAAGACCAATGCGTCTGAGGACACCTCTCGCGCGAAGAGCTCAATGTCACCGTAGATTGGTGTGCCGGACGTTAACGCCCGTGCGATTGATACCGAAGTGCGAGGCACGCCGGGAGAGATCGCGATGAAGTCAGACGCCGGAAGCGTGTCACGCGCCAAATCCAGTGACCGGAACGCAACCTCCGGAAATTCGCGTTGCAATTGCTCCAGAGCGGCGGGCGCGTCATCGCCGTCAACCACCGTCACGGTCGCACCGCGTTTGCGCAAAAAACGCACGAGCGACAGCCCAGTGGCACCGAGGCCCACGACTGTTGCTTTGGCATTTTCGCAATGAAACACTTTGCTTGATTTCCCTAGCGCAATTTCAACGTTGAAAGACCCGCGAGCACGAGAAACATAGTGACGATCCAGAAGCGGATAACCACATGATTCTCTTGCCAGCCACTCAGTTCAAAGTGGTGATGCAGCGGTGCCATTCGGAACACGCGCTTACCCTTGCTGTACTTGAAATAGCCGACCTGAATCATGACCGAGAGCGTCTCGGCGACGAACACGCCGCCCATCACCACGAGCACGATTTCCTGGCGTACGATCACAGCAATCGTGCCGAGCGATGCACCGAGCGACAACGCACCGACGTCGCCCATAAACACGCGAGCCGGATAGGCGTTAAACCACAAAAATCCAAGACCTGCACCCGCCATCGCGCCGCAGAACACCATCAATTCACCAGCGCCGGGAATGTATGGAAAAAGCAAGTAACGTGAATAGTCAACGCGACCCACGACATACGCAAAAACAGCTAAGGCGCTGCCCACCATCACCACAGGCATGATCGCGAGTCCATCGAGACCATCAGTCAGGTTTACGGCATTACTGGTGCCGACAATCACTAGCCACGTCAGCGAGATGAACCCGAACACGCCCAGCGGATAAGCGACGTTCTTGAAGAAGGGAACGATCAGGTCGGCCTTGGATGGCAGCTCATTGGTGAATCCGCTTTGAATCCACAAGAAAATCAGATTGAAAATCTTGCTAGTGCTCGGTGCGGACACTGCGAATGCAAGGTAGGTGGAGGCGATCAGACCAATCAATGCCTGCCAGAAAAGTTTCTCTTTCGCAGACATTCCCTTTGGGTTTTTATGCACGACTTTTCGGTAGTCATCGACCCAGCCAATCGCTCCGAAGCCGATCATCACAAAGAGCACGACCCAGACAAAGCGATTACTCAAATCGGCCCACAGCAAAGTTGAGATCGCGATGGCGGTTAGCACCATTGCCCCGCCCATCGTCGGCGTGCCTTGTTTGGACAAATGCGATTGCGGGCCATCACTCCGGACTGCCTGCCCGATCTTCATGGTGATCAACCAGCGGATCATGCGCGGACCGATGGCCAGCGCGATGGCCATCGCAGTTGCGCAGGCCAACACACTGCGCAAGGTGATGTACGTCAGAGCGCTGAAGCCGCGCACTTCGGCGCTCAAAAAGTTGGCGAGCCAAAGCAACATCAGTGCGTTCCCTGTGACATATTTTCTAATTTTTCAATGACGCGTTGCATAGCCATTGAGCGTGAACCTTTCACTAACAGCGTCGCGCCTGGGGTCAACCGATCAAACAAGGTGCTAGCCAGCGAGTCAACGTCGTCGAAGGCCCGCCCGAGTGAGCCCAACAAGCCTGCGGCACGTTTCATCCGCGGACCCAGTGTGAACACGCCGTCAAGCGCAAGTGTGCTCAGCTCGAACGCCAAAGCGTTATGAAGCGCGTCGCTTGCATCCCCCAATTCACCCATATCGCCGATTACGAGGAAGCGCGGTGTTGCGTGCGATACCAGAACTTGTGCCGCCGCGCGCATTGATGCAGGGTTAGCGTTGTAGCTATCGTCAATCAGCGTAGAACCCTTGACGAAAGGGCGCGTCGTCAATCGACCGCCGACATTACCGGCGGATTCGAGGCCGCGCTGAATGGTTGCTATCGGGATCGCAAGCGCGTGGCCGACGGCCGCGGCGGCAAGTGCATTGGCGGCGTTGTGCGCGCCCTCTTGGCGTAATTCAACAGTGAACTGCGCAGATTCGATTTGAATGTTCAGGTGATTGGGCGACCTGAATTGTCCGCTTACGGTGGCCTTTGAA
>JAYVPF010000088.1:0-8038 GCA_043757535.1 Burkholderiales bacterium | reverse complement strand
CGACCCATCGGCAGGCGCTGTCAGCGTTGCTGTTTTTGTATCGTGAGGTGCTCCACATTGATCTGCCGTGGATGATCGAAATTGGTCGCCCGAAAACTCCGCAGAGGTTGCCCGAGGTGCTCACGGTAAACGAGGTGCTGCGTACGCTGTCCCTGATGCAGGGTGAGCATGCGACGCTGGCGAAACTGCTGTACGGCACGGGGATGCGCATTTTGGAGGGCATGCGGCTGCGTACCAAGGATGTGGATTTTGAGCGGGGCGCAATCATCGTGCGTGAAGCGCAATTGACAAAAGCGGGCGGCAAAGATCGCGTGGTGATGCTGCCGCGATCACTGCGCGAAGAACTCAAACAGCAGTTGCGATTGAGTCATGCGCTGTGGGAGGCTGATCGTGCGGCGAAATTACCGGGTGTGGACATGCCGCATGCGCTAACCGTAAAGTATCCGCGTGCCGGTGAAAGCTGGGGCTGGCATTGGATGTTTCCGCAGGCGGCAATTGCAACCGACCCGCGAACAGGCGTTCGGCGGCGGCACCATGCTTACCCGCAAACTTTTCGCCGGGCATTGACCGTGGCGTTGCGCGGAGCGGGGGTGACCAAGCCTGCCACCGTGCATACCTTACGCCATTCGTTTGCCACGCATTTGCTGCAAAGTGGCGCGGACATTCGCACGGTGCAGACGCTGCTCGGGCACGCCGATGTGTCGACGACCATGATCTACACACATGTGCTCAAAATCGCTGGCGGCGCGCCGAGCCCGCTTGATGCGCTGGACTTCACAGCGCCGGTGCGGCATCGTGATGATGCGACGCTGGCACGGCTGAATGCGATGCTTCTTTGAAAAGCGGTTTACAGCTTTTTTGTGAAGCGCCCATTAAACAGGGCATAGAAACATAAAACGGCAAATATCAACTTTTGCGCTTTATTACCTTTGGCCCCTATGTGGCGGTCATTTCACAAAAAAGCTGATCACCGATTTGTCGGTTCTGAAACATCTCGTCGCCATTCTCGTTGCGTGTCAAAAAACACTGCGACGTCGGCGCGATCTCTCGTAAACGGCATCGGCGGCAAGCTGGCTCGCAGTATGCGTCCGTAACCCTTCGTCACCAGGCGGTCATCGCAAATGGCCAGCACACCGCGATCCGTCTCTGAGCGAATGAGCCGACCAGCACCCTGCTTCAGCGAAATAGCCGCCTGCGGAATCTGCCAGTCCATGAATGGGCTGCCGCCTGCTTCTTCGAGATGTTTCATGCGCGCGGCGAGCACCGGGTCGTCCGGCGGCGCGAACGGAAGCTTATCGATCACCACGAGTGACAGCGCATCGCCCGCGACGTCAACGCCTTCCCAGAAGCTCTGCGAGCCAATCAGCACGGCGTTCCCCAACTCACGGAAGCGGCGCAGCAGCTCGCCTTTCGGCGCTTCGTTTTGTGTGAGCACCGGAAAATCAAGGTCACGCTCCTTGAGCAAAGCGGGAAACACTTCCGCGCATTGCCGCAACGCGCGCAGGCTGGTGAACAGCAGAAAGGCTCGCCCGCCAGAGAGCGTCACCAGTTCAAGCGCTTCGGCGATGACCGCTTTGGTGTGTTCCGGTGAGTTCGGCGGTGGCAGATTGCGTGGCACGTAGGTGCGGCCTGCCGTGGCGTAATCAAACGGGCTCGCCCATGATTTTGATTTAGTAGCGTCGAGGCCTAGCTGTCGGGCGAACAACGAGAAATCACCGCCCGCCGAAAGCGTGGCGCTGGTGAATATCCAGCTGCGGACCGACGATTCGGTCTGCTTTTTGAAGACCTCGGCGACCGACAGCGGTGTGGCGTGCAGATGCCAGCCGCCCGCCGAGACGTCCGCCCAGCGAATCAGGTCACCACGCGAATCATCGCGCCAATCCGATAGCCGCCCGGCAACCGCCGTGGCACGCGCCTTGAGCCCTGGCATCTCTTCACTGCGATCCTCGTAGCGCTCGATTTCGTCGGCGAGCGTGCTGGTGTCCGTAACGAGGCGATCCAGCGCGTCGACAAATTCACGCCGTGCCAGCGCATCAACGCGCAAGTGCTTGCCGGTGCCCGCGTCAAAACCCAGGCGCACGGCCCTTGCGGCCATGCCCACTGCAAGCGCTGCGTCGAGCAAATCAGGCGCGTCGTTCGCTTTTCTGCGCTGCTCAAGCTCGGCGTCGCGCGCCAGTTCGGTCAACTGCAACATGCTCGTCGATTCACCGAAAAACACTGTCGCAACGTCGGGCGCACGGTGCGCTTCGTCGATGATGACGGTGTTGCAGGCCGGTAACAACTCACCCAACCCATCGTCTTTAAGCGCGATGTCCGCGAACAGCAAGTGATGATTGACCACCACGATGTCGGCAGTCAGCGCCTCACGCCGCGCCTTCATCACAAAGCATTCTTTGTAATGCGCGCAGTCGCTACCCAAACAGTTTTCACGCGTTGAAGTGACCAGTGGCCACACGGGGGAGCCCTCAGGCACCGTCTCGCAATCGGCGCTATCTCCGGTCAGACTGCGCTCGGCGAACGCAGCGACTCGTTGCACATGGGTGATGTGTTCCCGCGCAGTGAAACGCCCTTCGCTGCGCGTCCGGTTCAGGTGATAGTGGCAGACGTAGTTGCTGCGGCCCTTGAGCAGCGCCGTCTCCACTGGAATTTGCAGCGCGGCACGCACACGCGGCAGGTCCCGGTCAAACAGCTGATCCTGCAACGTTTTGGTGCCCGTCGCAATGATTACCTTGCCGCCCGAGAGCAGTGCAGGAACCAGATAGGCGAAGGTTTTGCCGGTACCGGTGCCCGCTTCGGCGATGAGCTGAGCGTTGTCGGCAATGGCCTCGGCAATGGCTTGCGCCATCTCGACCTGCTGCGCGCGCGAGCGGAAATTGGGGTGGGCTTGGGCTAGTTGCCCTTCGGGGCCGAAAATTCGGGCGAGATCAGGATTCACTCACTGATTCTATGGGGCGACGTACCTGTGAGCCGCAATGGAGCCGGATGCGTGAACCGCGAGTCCGCTGCCGAACGACCAACACGCCTAAAATCCACGGCTCGACTCAACGAACGAATTATTACTGTGCTGAAATCGCTTTTCTCGGGCTCGCCAAAATGGCAGAGCTCGAACGCCGACGAACGGCTGACCGCTGTTGCAGATCTTGCAGCAGAAGACCCCGCCCTCCACACCCTCGCAACGACCGATGCTGACATGCGTGTGCGCCTCGTCGCGCTTGCCCGCACGATCAGCGTGGCGACGCTCAAAAGCGCGCTGGCTGACGCAGACGCAGGCGTTCAAGCCGCTGCTGCAGCCCGCTGGGGCGCACTGGTCGCGACGAGCGCACCCGAGGCCGATTTGCCGCTGGTAGTCGTCGCCGCCGCCGTGCGCGAGGATTCGTCAAGCGCGTGGAAAACCGCCGCCGCCAAGGTCGCCGCGAATGACCTGACAGGGTGGCTCGCCAGCGGCGCGCCCGTCGGATCCAAGATGGATTCGATCACAGCCACCAACGATGTGGCGTTGCTCGACAAACTACACCTGTATTGGCGCGATCACGACAAGCGAATCGGCAAGGCCTGCCATGACCGCGTGCTGTATCTGCAAACGCACGACAAGGTGTCGCAGGAAGCGGATGTGCTGCTCGCGCAATTGCAGGGTTGGTCTGAGGCTGATGAGGTTCCGTTGACGCGCCTCGTGGATACCCAACGCGCCTGGGCGAAGCTCACTGTTGATAGCGAACGTAAAGTTCGCTTTGATACGCTGCTCGCGGGTTTGCAGCGCAAGATGCAGAACGAATCCGTCTCGCGCCGCATGCATGAAGCGCTGGCGATGCAAGTCGCGGGGCTTTCACTCAAAGGCAAAAAAGCCGGTGAAATGAGCCCGGAAGAACTGGATGCGCTTGCCTCGGAGGCCACGCTGGCGCAAAGCTCGCCTGTGCTCGACGCGGGTCTGGCGCAGCAGTTGCAGCAGGTGCATGCGTCCATCGCTGCCGAGCAGCAGTTGCGCGAGAGAAATGCTGCTGGTGAGGCGCTGCTTGCGTCCATTCCAGCGCGACCAGCGCGTCCCGAACGCGTCGCGACAGCGAAGAAAGCACGGCCCACACGCGTTGAGTCGGTTTCGGTTGCGCTGACGCAGGTTGAAACGGCGTTATTGGTATCGGCGGATACGCCTACGGAAGTGATGGCAGCGTCAGCACCTTCAGACGTGGCAGCCGAACCCGTTGCAGAGCGAATGACTGAAGCGGCGGCTGCGAGCGCAAGCGAACCTGTAGCGCTGGAAGCGGCCGATGCCGCACCGGAAGCAGCTGCTGGCGCCCCTGAAGCCGCAGCTATCGCTGCCGATACGGCTGACGCTACCCCCGCACCTGAAGTTTCAACCGCTGGCGGAGAAGCCATTGCCGAGGCATCGGCAGCCACCCCCGACGACGCCGCCGAATCAGAGCCCGCCTCAACGGCCGCAAACGACGACGCAGCCGCTGACCACGCTAAAGCGACGGCCGATCACGCACAAGCAGTTGTCGACTACGAAGCTGCCAACACCGAATGGAAAGATAAATGGACGACCTGGCTCGCCACGGCCGACGCGACAACGCGCGAGCATTTCGAGAAGCGCCTGCACGCTTTGGAAAAAGCCGCGACGCCGAAGCCTGAGCGCATCGTCACTGCCCGCGCTGACGAGGCCGATTTAGCCGCAGCGAACGACGCGTTGACCAGGCTCGCCGAGTTGATCGCCGCGGGCGACGTCCGTGGTTCGCGCCACGCCGCTACCAAAATCTTCCAGCAGTTCACCGCGAAGCGTTTCCCCAAACCAGAAGAGCAAAAACTCAACGAGCTTGATGGCGAAGTCAAACGTCTGGAGAGCTGGCTCAAGTGGAGCGATGGACAGTCTCGCGACGTGCTGATGGCGCGCGCCGAGGCGCTCAAAGGCGCGGAGTTAGCGCCTGATCCGTTGGCCAAAGAAATCCGCGCGATTCAGGACGAATGGAAAGCGCTCGACAAGAAAAATGGTGGCGCGCCGAAGCCGAAGTGGGACAAGTTCAACGCCGTTTGCAAAGAGGCCTACGCGCCCGCAAAAGTGCACTTCGACACGCTGCGTAAAGCGCGAAACGAAAACGCCTCGGGCCGCGAAAAAATCATCGAAACCTTGCATGCGCTGGCCGATGAAGCCGCAGCGCCGTTGGCAGAAGGAACGACGCGCGACTGGGTCGATATCGAGCGCCGCAAATCCGCGATGTTCGATCAGTGGAAAAAGGGCGGCGGCGTTGCCAACGCCGCATGGAAAGCACTCGACGAAAAATTTGACGTTGCTCTACACAAGTTGGACGGTGCGCTAGACGCGGCACGCGAACCCGAAATCGCTCGTCGCAAAAAACTCATCGCCGAAGCGCAAGAGTTAGCCGCAGCCACGCCGTCACGCGAAGTCACCGACCGCGCGATTGTTGTACAGAGACGCTGGGCCGCTGAGCGCCCGGAGGGCCTGCCGCATTTGCGTCGCAAGGACGAACAAAAGCTGTGGGACGAGTTCAAGAAACACACCGATGGCGTGTTCAAGGCGCGCGACGCCGAACGCGACGCGATGAAGGCACAATTCTCGGAAGCGATCAAGCTGCGTTACGCGGCGATTGACGCGGTGAAAGCTCTGGCCAGCAGTGACGATGCGAAAGCCATTGAAGCCGCATTGGCCAAAGCGCGCGTGCAATGGCGTGAGCCGCCGTACGTTGATCGCGACAAAGCGTTCGATCTGGATCGCAAGTTTGAAGACGCCGTTGGCGCGGCGAAGAAGCACGCTGTCATGCTGTCACGTGGCAGCGTGATTGGTGCGATGAAGGCTGCACTCGAAAAGATTCCGGCAACGGAATCAGCCGATAAAACAGCAGGCGCTTTGGTCATCGATGCAGAGCTGATCTCCGGCATTGATTCACCCGCAGAAATCGCCACCGCACGCCGAATGCAGCAGTTGCGCTGGTTGTCCGAGCGTCGGCAATTGCCAACAGCACCCGACGCCAAGATGACGGCGATTCGAACGCTGCTGGGTGCGTTCAACGCCACTGGCGCGAAGATCACGCTGGGTGAGCGCGAGCGTTTGACGCGTGCGATTGAGACTGTGGGAGCAGCGTAGTTGGTGCGTGATGCTTCTGCTGCCCGGCTCACTACCGCCTGATCGGGCAACGCTCAACGCGCTGTGTGACGGGCTAAGCGCGCTACCAGAAGTTGCGTCTTGCCTGCAAGGCGCAACGATCACAGAGTATTCAGGTTCATGGAGTGATGCGGAGCGTGAAGCATCCGGTAACTCCGGTGACTTGCAGGATGCCATTGCTCTAGCCCAACACGCTCTTCAGGCTGGAGGCGATGCGGTCAGCGTCGCCATCGCCACACCACTTCATGCGGCGCTCGGTCTCACCGACCTGACGCCGGTTGATCCGTCAAAGCTCTCAGTGTCCGCCGATGAATCTCGTGCGCTTTGCGAGGCTTCCGATGCGCATATGCGCGAGGACGGTGTGCGGCTTAACTTCGTCGATGCCGCGCGATGGTTGGTCACTTGCAATCGGGTCGTTGACGTGCTGACCGAGCGCCCCGACTGGATCATCGGCGAGCTGCTGCGGCCCAATTTACCGCGTGGCCGCGATGCGCGTTTAGTCGAGCGCTGGATGAATGAAATGCAGATGTTGCTGCATGGGCATCCGGTGAATAGTGTGCGGGAGGAACGTCGGTTGCCGCCGGTTAACTTGGTTTGGTTGTGGGGCTTCCAGCCTCAAGCGCAGAGACTCCCCTCCCCCCTCGTGGGGGAGGGGCTGGGGGAGAGGGGGCTGTCGGCTGTTGAGCCAAAGCGTGCGCCACCATCACCCTCTCCCAGGAGCCCGCTGGCGACAAGCGTGTCGCGCCTCTCCCCTCAAGGGAGAGGGGCTTATTACGTTGAACATGGTTTTGCTAGCGCGATGCGCAACGGCGATCTGGCGGCTTGGCAAGGAACGTGGAAATCTGTCTCTCCAAAAATCTTGTCTGCGCTGACAATCATCGTCGGCGACAGCCGTCCGCGCCTTCGTCTGACCGCCACCCGCCCCAGCATCACGTCGCGCCTGCTATCCACCTTCAAGCGCAAAGCAACGCTTGCCGAAGCGCTAGCCAACTTGCAGCAATCACGATGAGCACCCCGGTAACCGTCGCGCTGCACCGTCGAACCGTCAACGAATCGGCGTCAAGGGCACTCGAAGCGAGCGGCGTCTCGCCCCTCTTCTCGCGCCTCTACGCCGCGCGAGGCATTGCGCAGCCAACGGACATCGAATGGAAGCTCTCACAGCTGCCCTCGCCCGCATCGCTCAAAGGGATTGATGCTGTGTGCGAACGTTTGATTCAGGCCATCGAAAAACGCGAACGCATCGTCATCGTGGCGGACTACGACGCCGACGGCGCAACGGCTTGTGCAGTGGGCTTACGCGGCTTGCGCGCAATGGGAGCAGAAGTCACCTACATCGTGCCAAATCGCTTTGAGTTTGGCTACGGTTTAACTCCGGAAATCGTCGCGCTCGCCGCAAAAGAATCGCCAAAAGTCATTGTCACCGTCGACAACGGCATCGCCAGCGTTGATGGCGTCGCGGCGGCGCGGGCCTTCGGCATCGACGTAGTAGTGACGGATCATCACCTACCGGGCGACCAACTGCCTGACACGCCCACCATCGTCAACCCGAACCAACCCGGTTGCCTGTTCCCAAGCAAAGCGATTGCGGGCGTGGGTGTGATGTTTTATGTGCTGCTCGCATTGCGCACAAAGCTGCGCGAGCGCGGTGTGTACACCCCAGAAACGCAACCCGATCTCAATCGCGTGCTTGACCTTGTCGCGCTCGGAACGGTCGCCGACGTGGTGCCGCTGGATGGCGTAAACCGTCGTCTGGTTGAAGCTGGCCTTCGCCGCATGCGCGAGGGTCGCGCGAATGTCGGCATCAATGCGCTGTTTGAAATCTCCAAGCGCGACATGAGCAAGGCCACCGCGTACGAGCTTGGCTTCATGCTCGGGCCGCGTATCAATGCGGCGGGGCGGCTCGAAGATATTTCGCTTGGCATCGAA
>JAYVPF010000087.1:0-8138 GCA_043757535.1 Burkholderiales bacterium | reverse complement strand
TACGCAAAAGCTCGTGGTGATCGCATCTGCTGCCGTACTGATCCTTCGCGCTGCTCAGAATGACAACTTTTTACCTGAGACATGTAACTAATCAGGTTGGATTTTGGTTGTGAACGCTGATGTAGTGTCTGCTGGCCGCTTCGAGTTCACTCACGCCGGTAAAAACTCTCCGTCGTAGCGCATCCACCGTGAGGGATCAAAAGAAGCGCTCGACCCTGTTCAGCCACGACGCGGAGGTGGGCGTGAACTGTACGTGGATGCGCGGATGTTTCTCAAGCCACGCCAGCACCGTGGGGTGTTTGTGGGTGGCGTAGTTGTCGCAGATCAGATAGAGCGTTTTCTGCTGCGGGGTCTCCCGCTCGATCTTCTTCAAGAAGTGCAACCACTCCTGATGCCGATGTCGTGTGGCACATTGGGCAATCACGCTGCCATCGAACGTGCTCATCGCGGCAAACAGCGTGGTGGTGCCGCAGCGCTTGTAGTCGTGGGTCATCGTCTGCGCCCGTCCCCGCTTCATCGGCAGACCCGGTTGGGTGCGATCAAGTGCCTGCACCTGAGTCTTCTCGTCCAGACAGAGTACCACTTTGCCGTATCAAGCTTGTCAGGACGTCCACCGCGCGGCAGATCACGAACAATGGCGGCAAAGCCACCGAGCGCGTAGCGATTTCTCCAGCGCCCGACCACCACCCTGTCAACCCCCAATAGCTCGCCGACCATGATGTTCTCAAGTCCATCGGCGCAGAGCACAACGATGGCCGCTCGCTCTGCAAGCCGAACGCTCACGCTTGTGCTCTGTGCGGTGCGAACAAGTCGATCACGCTCGGTCTCGGTCAGCTCAATTCTTACCGCAACCCGCATCGCTCTGCCTGCTGTCGTTTCAATGCAGGTTCGACAGCGCTTGCGCAAATAAATTGCAGTGATTATGTAACACTACACAAGGAGTACGGACCGCAGCATCCGCAGCGTACGCCCTGGTGCGTGAGCTCATTTGCCAAAAGCGCGAGCACCGCGCGACCACGCAATGCGCCCCACAAATTAATTATTAGAGGTGCCCTTTACTGAAGCGGTGCAATCCGTTGCCACGGTCGGGCCGACTCCAGCGCCTTCGCCGCTCGCAAAACAAGCGCATCAGCATGCATCGGGCCAACGATTTGGGTAGACAAAGGTAGCCCGTCGGAATCAAAGCCACAAGGGCAAACGCAGGCGGGTTGCTGCGTTAAATTAAACGGGTAAGAAAACGGGGTCCAATCGAGAAAATTCGCGATGGGTGTATCCCATTCGTGCGAGGCTTTTGCCTTGAACGCGGGCACCGAGACGCCTGGCGTGACGAGCAAATCGAAGCGCTCGTGAAACTTTCGCATCAGCATGCCCAGCTCGCCGCGACGCTTGGTCAGCGCCTGTAGTTCGGGCACGGTAACGCGGTTGCCCTGCTCCGCCTGCGCCGCAAGCGCGGGATCGGCGAGCGCTTGTTGCGCCGGAGTCATTGCGTTGAATAACGTGGCTGAGCCGATGAACCAGAGCTTCATGGTGATCTCCAGCGGGCATTCAAAGCCCGGATCGACCTCATCAACCTGCGCGCCTAATTCAGCGAGCGTAACGGCTGATTTGCGCACGGCGGCGGCGACTTCAGGGTGCACGTCCTTAACATAGCCGAGCGCTGGGCTGAAGGCGATGCGCAGGCCACGAATGCCATCGTTCAAACCGACGGTGTAATCGCGAGGGTCAAACGGCAGCGACGTCCAGTCTCGCGCGTCGGGCCGTGAGATCACGTTCAGAAGCATCGCTGCATCGGTGACGTGGCGCGTGTGTGGCCCGAGGTGCGCAACGGTGCCGAACGGCGACAACGGCCAGGCGGGCACACGACCGAATGAGGGCTTGAGACCGAACCCGCCGGTGAATGCCGCAGGGATACGCACGCTGCCCGCGCCGTCGGTGCCGACCGAGAGCGGCCCGATGCCTGCAGCCACCGCCGCCGCGCTGCCGCCGGATGAGCCGCCCGGCGTGCGGTCTGTGTTCCACGGGTTCCGCGTCACGCCGGTCAACATGTTGTCCGTCGTGCCTTTGATGCCGAATTCCGGCGTAGTCGTTTTTGCGAAGATGACGAGGCCAGATTCGCGAATGCGGGCAACACACGGTGCGTCGTCCACCCAGGCTTGCGTTACGTCTACCGTGGGCGAACCGCGTCGCGTTGGCCAACCTTTGGTCAGGATCAAATCCTTGATCGAAATCGGCACGCCGTCGAGCGGTGACAGCGGCGTTCCTGCCTGCCAACGTAGCTCGCAGGCATTGGCGTCAGTCAACGTTTTTTCGCGATCCTCGAAGCAAAACGCGTTGATCTTCGGCTGCCACGCGTCGAGCCGCGCAAAAACGGCGTTGACGGCCTCAACCGGTGAGGCTTCCTTGCGGCGGAAGCAACGGGATAGGTCTTCAGCGGAGAGGTCGGCGAGGTTCACGGTGGCATTCCTTTGTTCTGTCGCGGCGCACGCAAATGGCGGTCGGAAAAGCTTGAATGATGATTGTGCCGCACATTGAGATTTAACGTGTTCACGCAGCCGCGCTGTCTGTCGGGCTAATTCTGTTTCGCAATAGAAACCGAAACAATTTTTGTCATCCTGAGCCAAAGCGAAGGATCTCGTCGTGCACCACTTTTTCATGCGAAAAAGTACCGTTTTCGCATGCCCCCTGATCCTTCGCCGTAGCTAAGGATGACAGCCGAATTGTGGTTGTTACTAATGCAAATTGGACTAATCTGCCAGCGTTCGCAATGCGATGCGCTCGCCAGGATCGTCAGGATTCGGCAGAATCGTGAAGTCCATCGCTTCGCAGAATTTGAGCATGCGCGGGTTTTCACGAAGCACAGCGCCTTCAATCTCGCGGTAGCCGCGAGCGACTGCCGCATCGATGATTCGTTGCATGAGGGCGCGCGCCAGCCCCGTGCCCTGCATGATCTCTTCCACCACAATGGCAAACTCACAGCGCTCAGGAATCGTCGTCGGCGTGATGCGGGCGACGCCTACGATTTTGTCAACGCCGTCATTGCTGACGATCCCAACTAACGCCAACTCTCGACCATAGTCAATCTGCGTAAAGCGCTCGATCATCGCTTGCGGCAGTTCTCGCACGGGCATCATGAAGCGAAAGTACAGCGTCTCCGGAGACAGCCGCGAAACGAAGGCGCGCTCGCGCTCGGCATCCTCCGGCTGAATCGGTCGGATCAGCAGCTGCATTCCGTCTTTCAGCGTCACGGTTTCCTCAAGCTCACGCGGATACGGATACACGGCAAGGTGACCATAGCGCCCAAGCTTCCTTATCGCAGCGGCGTCCGTACGTGAACGTAGAACAATATGAGCGTCAACCGCAATCACGCCGCGTTCATGTGCGATGACCGGATTCAAATCACACGCGGCGATTTCAGGGCAAGCACAGGCGAGCGTTGAGAAGCGAAGCATCATCGTAGTCAGCGCATCACGATCAATCGCAGGGACATTGCCGTACGCATCCAAAAGTCGCGACACGCGTGTACGTGCAATTAAATTCGCGATCAACACGTCATTGATCGGCGGCAATTCAAAAGCCACATCGTCCTGCCGTTCAACGGCAATACCGCCCGCGCCAAAACCAATCACCACACCAAACGTGGGATCGTTGGCGAGGCCGAGATACAACTCACGCTGCCCACGCTGGCGCACGTAGGGCTGCACGGTGAGGCCGAGCACGCGCGCACCCGGAAGCCGCGCTGCCACCGATTGGAAAATATCTTTTGCCGCTTTGCATACGGCGCGTGCATTGCGCAAATCAAGCTGCACGCCGCCTGCCTCGGACTTGTGAGCAACGTCAGGCGATACGACTTTGAGAACCACCGGATAGCCCACCATCGCGGCCAGACGCGCAGCTTCCGTTGGCGTTCGCGCAATCGTGGTGTCCGCCATCGCAATGCCAAACGCGGTCAGCAGTTGCCGCGCTTCATGCCCATAAAGCGTCGTGCGCCCCTCAGCCCAGACGTGCTCAAACACCGCCTGTGCTTCGGCCATATTGGGAACGTAACCATCGACACTTTGCTCCGGCACCTGCCGCAACAACGACTGGTTGCGCGCGAATGTTTCCAGAAAACCAATCGCATCGACCGCGTTTTCAGCACTTAAAAATTGTGGGATGCGCGCCTGATCCAGCAGGGTGCGCGCGGGTTGCACGCTGGCCCCGCCGCCGAGCACCACGAGCAACGTCTTGCGTGATTGTTTCGCAACTTTAGCGGCATCGATCACAACCGCTGCCATGTCGTTGGCGCTCATGATCGCTTGCGGCGAAAACAGTACCAGCACCACGTCCACGCCATCGTCGGCGAGCACGGTGTTAATAGCAATGCGATAGCGCTCTGCCGTTGCATCACCAGCGATATCGAGTGGGTTGCTGACATGAGCGTGCGCAGGCAAAACAGCGCGCAATAGCTTGCTCGTCGCATCGGACAACGGGGCCATAGCAAGGTGCTGCGCTCGCACCGCATCGGCTGCCACCAGCCCCGGCCCACGCCCATTGGTGATGGTCATCACGCGTTGCTGCGAGCGACTGTGTTCGCCTGCGAGCAACCGCGCAGCGCTGACCATTTGCGTGGCGGTTTGCACGCGTACAGCACCTGCGCGTGCAATCGCCGCTTCAAACACGCGGTCATGTTGCGCCAGCACGGTTGCGTGAGTACCGTCGAGCACGCGAAACAAATCGGCGCGATCAGCCTTCAACACGATTACCGGCTTCATGCGCGAAATCTGGCGCACTCCGGACATGAAAGACGACGCGTTTTTCACCTCCTCGACATAGAGCAACACGTCGGACGTGTGCGCATCAAATGCGAAGAAATCGAGCAGCTCACCGAAGTCGAGATCAAGCGAGGCACCGAGCGACAACAAGCTCGAAAAACCAATCGAAGAACCGGTGGAAAAGTCGCGCAGGATCGACAGCCATGCCCCCGATTGCGACAGCACCGCTAGCGATCCGGGCGCGGGCATGGCGTCCACATCAGTCATTGCGGACGCGTCCAGTGCCACGCGTGGCCGCACCAATCCGCGCGCTCCGGGACCAATGAGACGCACGCGCGATTCGACTGCGACCGCTTGCAGCGCCGCAGTGGCGGCAAGCGCGTCGTTGCTGCCTTCAGCCTCGAAACCGAGCGACAGAATTAGGGCATATTGACAACCGCTGGCACCGCATTCACGAATGATCCTGGCGCAAGCCTCGGTCGGGGCCGTGATGAGCGCAAGGTCAACGCGCTGCGGCAAATCAGTCAAGCGCGCGACGCAGGGCTCCCCAAAAATTTTCTTGTGCTTTGGGTTGACTGCGTAAATACGCCCCTTATACGCATGCCCATGCAAGCGTTGCCACAGCGCGAGACCGAGGCTGCCCGCGCGTTCGGACGCGCCCACCACCGCGATGGATTCTGGTTCGAACAGCCGGGAAAGTTTATGTTTTGCCACGCGCCGATTCTACGGTGCGGTTTTGGAGCAAGTATTTCAGGCGGTAGGGCACCTCTAATAATTCGTTTTTGGGGATGCAGTGCTAGAAGCTCGGAGCGCAGCAACTAGAGCGTACGCCCTGGTACGTGAGCTTATTTGCCAAAAGCGCGAGCACCGCGCGACAACGCAATGCGCTCCACAAATGAATTATTAGAGGTGCCCGGTAGTGAAACCCCTCCGCCCTTCGCGGTACCTCCCCTGCGCCGTAGGGAAAAAGCCTGGCGCAGCTCACTGCGGAAATGGTTGCGCACCGACCGCAATGCACGTCATTTAGTAGGGCGACCCCGGTCGCGCTTGTTCACCGCAGAGCCCGATCAGGGTCGCGCCTACAAATTCGAGGCGTCAACGCCGAAGTCACGAGCATGGGAGCTATCCGCCAAAGCCCCCGGGCGGTTGCCGCTGCGGCATCAAGCGCATTCACCTTAACGCCAAACGCTTCACCGGTTCGCTCATACCAGGGCACCAGAGCATCGCTGGCCAACAACGAGATTTCCTGCGTTTCAGGATACACCGCAAGCGCGGCTGCAAACTCACATCCCAGCAACCAGCCCGAAAGTACGGTGCTGATTTGCCCCGGAGACTTTGCGCCAGTTACTACCGCCGCACGCATCACAAACAGATCATGCAGCCACGACGCCGCTCCCGTGCGCACATAGCTCACGCCGAGATGAAACGACTGCGCGTCGTCCAGCGTCGGCGCAGCGTTGAGCATTTTGCCGACTGAGCTGTGATCACGAATCAGTGCATGCATTTCACCAGTACAAAATGTTGCGAAACCCTCGATGTCATTGGCGGATACCTGCACCCACTTGCTATGCGTGCCGGGGCAGACGACGATGCCGTTGGCCACGTCCGAACCCACGATCTGCGTTTCTTCGCCGCGCATCACGTCTGGCTCGTCGCTCTTCATTCCGGGGATGATGATGAGTGGTCGTCCGAGCGAAGTCGCTACGCCGATTGCGCCCGCAGCGAGTCGCTGGTCTATCCCCGCGAGCTGCTGCGTCAAGATCGCACCGCTACCGCACTCAACATACGGAGCTTCCCGCCATCCCGTGCGCGCGCCAACCATGCCGCAGGCGATGAGTTTTGCTGCTGGATGCCCATGCGCCCAGTCACCCACCATCGCCACGAGTGCAGCGTCGAATGCGGACTCTCCCTCCAGCGTGAGGGCACCGGAGTCCGATTGCCTACGATCTACGATATTGCCTGCCGAGTCGAACGCATACGCGCGCAAATTCGTCGAGCCCCAATCGAGCCCAATTAACGCGATATCCGCTGGTTGGCTCACTGTTTCCAGCGCTCAGCCGCCGCGTCGTCTTTGGCCCGCGCATCAACCCAACGCTCGCCCTGGGGTGTCGATTCGCGCTTCCAGAATGGCGCGCGCGTCTTCAAATAATCCATGATGAATTCGCATGCCGAAAACGACTCGCCACGATGCGCACTGGTGACGACAGCGCACACGATCTGATCGAGCGGCTGCAACTCACCAACGCGATGAATCACAAGCGTGTCAAAAATATCCCACCGTTCGCTCGCCTCGGCGCATATCTTTTCCAGCTCACGCTCGGTCATGCCGGGATAGTGTTCGAGGTACATGAGGCCAACGCTGTCACCCTCGTTCATGTCGCGCACGCAGCCGATGAAACTCGCGACTGCGCCAATTGCTGGATTACTCAGGCGTAAGGCCTTGATCTCGACGCCTAAATCGAAATCCGCTTCCTGAACACGCACGATGCAAGTCACGACTACCCTCCCGTCACAGGCGGGAAGATCGCAACTTCGTCCCCGGCTCGCACTGGATGATCAAGCGCCACCACGTCCTGATTGACCGCAACGCGAAACGCGCGCCCCTCGGCCAGCTCTTCGGCAAACGCACCGCCACGCTGGCGCAACGCGACCAGCAGCGCAGATACTGTATCGACGTCTGCGGTGAGCGCGAACGCCTCGCGAGAGACGGCAAAACGCTCGCGGAGACGTGCCAGAAAAACTAATTGAATTGTCATTCAGTCATTCTAGGAAGCAAACCGATTCAAACCAACTTTTTGCGATATCGACCTTTGCACCGAGGCTAGATCGCGAGCTTAAGGGCACCTCTAATAATTCGTTTTTGGGGATGCAGTGCTAGGAGCCCGGAGCGCAGCAACCGCAGCGTTCGCCCTGGTACGTGAGCTTATTTGCCAAAAGCGCGAGCACCGCGCGACCACGCAATGCGCCCCACAAATGAATTATTAGAGGTGCCCTTTAGTCAATTCTCGACTAACGGCGCTTTATGAGCCTAGCCCCAATGAAATAGCCGTTTCACTATAAAGCTGTTATGCAGAAAATCAATATCATGATCAAACGGCCTGTCAGCAAATTGATTGACAAGACGGGCAGAAACGAAAAAGCCCCAATCGGGGCATTTAGCGTTTAGCCAGCCTATGAATCTTGAAACCACCCAAACAATATGGTGGCGTCCCCAAGGGGATTCGAACCCCTGTTACAACCGTGAAAGGGTCGTGTCCTAGGCCTCTAGACGATGGGGACTTCGGAGCTTCTACAGTCTTGATTTGGTGGAGATAAGCGGGATCGAACCGCTGACCTCTTGCATGCCATGCAAGCGCTCTCCCAGCTGAGCTATACCCCCAATCAAGA
>JAYVPF010000086.1:0-29824 GCA_043757535.1 Burkholderiales bacterium | reverse complement strand
TTGAGCACGCCGACGTCGGTCAAATATTCGGCTTTGGTCGGGATGCGACCGAGCTTGGAGCAGATGGCGGCTAGCTCTGCGCTGCCGAGGTACACGTTGGCACCTTTGCCCAGGCGATTCGGGAAGTTGCGGGTGCTGGTGGACATCACCGTGGCACCTGCCTTCACTTGTGCCTGATTGCCCATGCACAGCGAGCAGCCGGGCATTTCCAGGCGCGCGCCAGCGGTGCCGAAGGTGCCGTAGTGACCTTCCTCGGAGAGCTGATGGGCGTCCATTTTGGTCGGCGGTGCAATCCACAATTTGACTGGTAAATCGCGTTTGCCTTCGAGCAGTTTTGATGCTGCGCGGAAGTGACCAATGTTCGTCATGCAGCTGCCGATGAACACTTCTTCGATCTTCGCGCCGGCGACGTCTGACAACGTTTTTGCGTCGTCCGGATCGTTCGGGCAGCACACGATGGGTTCGGTGATTTCGGCGAGGTCGATTTCGATGGTGGCGGCGTACTCTGCGTCGGCGTCGCCCTTGAGTAACTTCGGCTCGGCGAGCCAGGCTTCCATGCCTTTGATGCGGCGGGCGATGGAGCGTGCGTCGGCATAACCGTCGGCGATCATCGCCTTGAGCAGTGTGATGTTTGAGTTGAGGTATTCGATGATCGGCGCTTGATTCAGGGCGACGGTGCAACCGGCGGCTGAGCGCTCAGCGGACGCGTCGGCGAGTTCAAAGGCTTGCTCTATCTTGAGATCAGGCAGACCTTCGATTTCGAGAATCCGACCTGAGAAGATATTGACTTTGCCCTGTTTGGCGGTCGTGAGCAGGCCCGCCTTGATCGCGTACAGCGGAATGGCGTGGACAAGGTCGCGCAGCGTGACACCGGGCTGTAGAGAGCCTTTAAAGCGCACGAGCACGCTCTCAGGCATGTCCAGTGGCATGACGCCGGTTGCAGCAGCGAAGGCGACGAGGCCGGAGCCCGCCGGGAACGAGATGCCAATCGGGAAACGTGTGTGGCTGTCGCCGCCGGTGCCGACCGTATCCGGCAACAGCATGCGGTTCAACCATGAGTGAATGATGCCGTCGCCGGGACGCAGCGAGATACCGCCGCGTGTCGCCATGAAGTCGGGCAGTTCGTGATGCATTTTCACGTCGACAGGCTTGGGATACGCCGCGGTGTGGCAGAACGATTGCATGACGAGATCGGAGGAGAAGCCGAGGCACGCCAAGTCTTTCAACTCGTCGCGCGTCATCGGGCCTGTGGTGTCTTGCGAGCCAACGGAGGTCATCTTGGGTTCGCAGTACGTACCGGGGCGCACGCCAGTTTGCTCGCCGTTGACGACAGGGAAACCACAGGCGAGACCGACCATTTTTTGCGCGAGCGTGAAGCCTTTTTTTGTATCAACTGGCGCGACGGGCAGGCGGAACAGGGTGGAGGCTGGCAAGCCAAGCGCTTCCCGCGCTTTTGCCGTCAGGCCTCGGCCCACGATTAACGGGATGCGGCCACCGGCGCGCACTTCGTCAAACAGCACGTCGGACTTGATCTGGAATTCGGCGATGACGTTACTGTCCTTCAACGCTTTGCCCGCATAAGGCAGCAGCTCAACCACGTCGCCCATGTTCATTTTCGATACGTCGAGTTCGATTGGCAGCGCGCCAGAGTCTTCCATCGTGTTGTAGAAAATCGGTGCGATCGCTGTGCCGAGGCAAACGCCACCGAAGCGCTTGTTGGGCACGAATGGAATGTCTTCACCGGTGAACCAGAGCACGCTGTTGGTTGCCGATTTGCGCGATGAGCCGGTGCCGACGACGTCACCCACATAGGCCACGAGATTACCCTTGGCTCGAAGATCGTTGATGAATTTGATCGGGCCGCGCTTGCCGTCCTCTTCGGGCGTGATGCCATCGCGCTTGTTCTTGAGTATGGCGAGTGCATGCAGCGGAATGTCCGGGCGGCTCCACGCGTCGGGGGCGGGCGAGAGGTCATCGGTATTGGTTTCGCCAGTGACTTTGAACACCGAGATCGTGATTGATTGCGGCACTTCCGGGCGGGTCGTAAACCACTCCGCATCCGCCCAGCTTTGCATCACGGAGACCGCGTTCGCATTGCCTTTGTCAGCCTTGTCCTTCACATCGTGAAACTGGTCAAACATGAGGAGCGTTTTTTTCAAACCGTTCGCAGCGATGACGCCAACCACGGCGTCGTCGAGCAATTCCACCATCGGCGAAATGTTGTAGCCACCGAGCATGGTGCCGAGCAATTCGGTCGCCTTTTCGCGCGAGAGGAGGGGCGTTTTTTCGGTGCCGTGCGCGACAGCCGCAAGATAGCTTGCTTTTACTTTGGCGGCGTTGTCGACGCCCGCGGGAACGCGATGCGTGATTAGGTCAACCAGAAAATCACCTTCGCCCGCAGGCGGACTTTTGATGAGTTCAATGAGTTCGGCGACTTGCTTGGCGTTCAGTGGCAGCGGCGGAATTCCAAGCGCAGCACGCTCGGTGACATGTTGGCGATAGGCTTCTAGCATGATGTTCTCCTGCAAAACTTTAAGTTGAAAAAATGAGGTCACTGTTCACCGGGAACAATGACCTTGAGACCTTTGAAATAATCGCGGTGAAATCCGCCATCACGCGTAATCAGTCCGCTGCACTGCATGAGCGCGTGAGCGCCAATCAAAAAGTCGGGGATCACGCGATCCCGCGCGCGCGCACCACGGGCACGCTGCCGTAATCGAAAGCGGTTTGCCATTTCACCCGCACGCATCGCCGTCTTCTCCTCAATCATCGAGTAGCTTACGCCCATTTCCTTGATTGACTCCATCAGTGCCGCGCTGTCACCACGCGCGCAAACTTCCGCCGCTGCGACGTCGCAGACGACAAGCGGGCCGCGCTGCAAGGCATTGCGAATGGTGAGTTCACTTGAATCCGCTAGCGGATGCTCGAATAGCACTTCGATCAAAACTGAGGCGTCGATCGCGATCACTTGGCGGCTGCCTTCGTGCGCCCTACACCGCTCGTACGCTTGGTGCCCGGAGCGCTCATCCGCGCCGCTGCGAGCCTCGCGGTTCCTGCCGCCATTTTTTCTGGTGTGATCATTGAATTCGCGAGTTGTGCCTGCCGATGATGCAGTAGTTCGACATTTTCCTTGAGCCACGCAGCGCGACGGCTGGCGTGTTCTTCGCGAATCGCGGCTGGAATCTCAATATCGTCGCGCAGCTCTTCCCACGGCTCAATGGGATCGTTCGGTGCGCGACCGCGCGTATCGCGCATCCACTCATTCAGCGAATCACCTGAGGCGAACTTGAAGCGACCGCGCACGCGGCTGATGGCGTCGTCCACTTTCTTGCGTACGATAAGCATGCCGTCTTCGACGGTGAACGTCAACAGCGTGCCTGGCTTCATGCCGAGCTGATCGCGAATGGCCTTCGGGATCACAACCTGACCGCGTTCTGCGAGCGTAGCTTCCATCAGAGGTACCCTTGTTGATTCAAAGTACGTTCAATTAAGTATGAATTTTAAAGTATGAATGCTGCGGTTTGCAAGTCGTTTATTGCAATAGCTTTTTACTGAAATCCATATTACACAAGGGCTATACGCAATAAAGTGCACAAGTCGATAACCTGTAAATTGAAGATGCAGCCCCGGTGGAAATGCGCCGTCACGCTCGAAGCTGTTTCGGAACAACAGCCAATGTTGCACTCACAATGGCGCGCTCTTCCGGCTCGGACAACGCGGCGGTCAAAGCCGCCGCGTTGGCGTAATGCGAAGCGTGCGCCGTGGCGTCGCCGGCAAGGGCGGCCGCATAAGCGCTAACCGCCGCCGACAGCGCTTGCTCCCAGTGCGGCGTGGCGTGCAACGCAATGAACGTGCGCACAGCGATGGCGAGGCGTTTGCCGGTAGCGGCGTGCCCAGCACGGCAATGGGCCAGCGCGAGCAGCAAGCGCGCCCGATTCTGGTTCACCGCTGAGCCAACCGCGCTCCAATGCAGCGCCGCGCTGTGGGCATGATTAAGCAGCGTGTCGATTTCTTCCGGCCACAGCGTCTCCTTTTCGGCCAGCGTCCAGGCTTCGTTGTTGGACGCCGCGCCAAAATACTTGTGCCAGGCGCTGATCTCGGTGCTGTCGGGCGATGGGGGCATGATGCAACTCTGCGGGAAGGTGGGTGATTGCGGTATTTATTGTCCGCTAATCGGCGCGATCTCGGGCACTCGAACCCATCCTTCCATCAGCACCCGCGCACTGCGGCTCATGATCGCTTTTTTCACTGTCCACTCCCCGTTCTGCAACATCGCTTCAGCACCTACACGAAGCGTGCCAGAGGGGTGGCCGAAACGCACTTCGGTGCGTGCGCCGCCGCCCGCTGCGGCGTTGACCAGCGTGCCGGGGACGCAAGCCGCAACGGCGATAGCGACAGACGCTGTGCCCATCATCGCGTGGTGCAGTTTGCCCATCGACATAGCGCGCACGAGCAGGTCGACATCCTGCGCAGTGATCGCTTTGCCGCTGGACGACACGTAGTCTTTTGGCGGTGCGACGATAGCGACTTTCGGTGTGTGCTGCCGCGTTTTCGCTTCGTCGAGTGATTTGATGAGGCCCATGCGCATCGCACCGTGCGCGCGGATCGTTTCGAACATCGCGAGCGCTTTGGCATCGCCATTGATCGCGCCCTGCAGCTCGGTGCCGGTGTAGCCGACGTCTGCCGCGTTGATGAAAACCGTGGGAATGCCTGCGTTAATCATCGTCGCTTTGAACGTGCCGACGCCAGGGACTTCAAGGTCGTCGATGAGGTTGCCGGTGGGGAACATGGTGCCCCCTGCGCCATCGCCGTCATCCGCACCCGGATCGATGAATTCGAGCTGTACTTCGGCGGCCGGAAAGGTCACGCCGTCGAGCTCGAAATCGCCGGTTTCCTGCACTTCGCCATTTGCGATCGGCACATGCGCGATGATCGTTTTGCTGATGTTCGCTTGCCAGATGCGGGTGGTGGCGATGCCGTTGTGGGGAATTAGCGACGCGTCGACGAGGCCATTGGCAATGGCGAATGGCCCAACGGCGGCGGAAAGGTTGCCGCAGTTGCCTGACCAGTCGACGAATGGCTTGTCGATGGACACCTGACCGAATAGGTAGTCTACGTCGTGATCTCTACGTTGGCTTTTTGAGAGGATCACCGTTTTGCTAGTGCTTGACGTTGCTGCGCCCATGCCATCAATCTGCTTTTCGTACGGATCGGGTGAACCGATCACGCGCAGCAACAGCGCGTCGCGCGCGGCACCGGGTTGTTGCGCGGCTAGCGGCAGATCGGTGAGTTTGAAGAACACACCTTTGCTAGTGCCGCCTCGCATGTAGGTGGCGGGGATTTTGATCTGTGGGGCGTGAGAGGTCATAGTGTTTTGTCCCTTCCGTTGAAGACCATCCCCCTCCTAACCTCCCCCTTGAAGGGGGAGGAACAAGCACGCTGTCCCTCTTGAAGGGGGAGGAACAAGCACTCCCTCCCCTTCAAGGGGAGGGTTGGGGTGGGGATGGTTTTTGAGCGCATCACGTCAAGCGTTTGTACGCTCCAAAAAATCCTTGGCAAAGCGCTGCAACACCCCACCCGCTTCATACACAGAAATTTCTTCAGCAGTATCAAGCCGGCAGGTCATGGGTACTTCAACGCGTTCGCCATTTTTACGATTCACAACGAGCGTCAACGTTGTACGTGGCGTACGTTCACCGATCACGTCGTAAGTTTCTGTGCCATCCAGCGCCAGTGTTTTGCGATTCACACCTGGCTTGAATTCAAGCGGCAATACGCCCATGCCAACGAGATTGGTGCGGTGAATGCGCTCGAAGCCTTCGGCAACGATGACCTCAACACCGGCGAGCCGCACACCCTTGGCCGCCCAGTCGCGCGACGAGCCTTGTCCGTAATCGGCACCGGCCACAATGATCAACGGTTGCTTGCGCGCCATGTAGGTTTCAATCGCCTCCCACATGCGCGTGACCTGGCCTTCAGGCTCGATGCGGGCGAGTGAACCCGCCTTCACTTTTCCGTCGACGACGACCATTTCATTCTTTAGCGTTGGGTTCGCAAACGTTGCGCGCAACGCCGTGAGGTGATCACCGCGATGCGTGGCGTAGGAGTTGAAGTCCTCTTCCGGCAAACCCATTTTGTGCAGGTATTCGCCCGCCGCGCTGTCCAGCATGATCGCGTTCGATGGCGACAGATGATCGGTGGTGATGTTGTCGCCCAACAATGCAAGTGGGCGCAGCCCGCGCATCGTGCGCTCGCCTGCCAGCGCACCTTCCCAATACGGCGGACGGCGAATGTAGGTGCTCTGGGCGCGCCAATCATAAAGCGGTTTCGCCTTCGGTCCAGTGTCGGCAACGACGGCAAACATTGGCTCATAGACTTTGCGAAATTGCTCGGGCTTTACGCTGGCGGCAACGACTGCATCAATCTCTTCATCGCTTGGCCAAATGTCTTTGAGCGTGATCGGTTTGCCGCTTGCATCAATGCCGAGACTGTCCTTTTCAATGTCAAAACGAATCGTGCCTGCAATGGCATACGCTACCACCAGCGGCGGTGATGCGAGGAACGCCTGCTTCGCGTACGGGTGAATGCGGCCGTCGAAATTGCGATTGCCAGAGAGCACGGCGGTCGCGTAGAGATCGCGATCAATCACTTCTTTTTGAATGACCGGATCAAGCGCGCCGGACATGCCGTTGCACGTCGTGCAGGCGAAGGCCACGATACCGAATCCAAGCGCTTCAAGCTCGGTCAAAAGCCCCGCTTCTTTGAGGTACAGCTCAACGGTTTTCGAGCCAGGCGCGAGTGAGCTTTTTACCCATGGTTTGCGCGTGAGCCCGAGGCGATTTGCGTTCCTTGCGATGAGTCCCGCCGCGATTACATTGCGCGGGTTGCTGGTGTTCGTGCAGCTCGTGATGGCGGCGATGATGACCGCGCCATCGGGCATCAGACCCGGCTCGTTTTCTACAACGCCGCTGATACCCTTCGCTGCAAGATCGCTCGTCGCCACACGCGCATGCGGATTCGACGGCCCTGCCATGTTGCGCACGACAGTCGACAGGTCAAACGAGAGCACGCGTTCGTACTCAGCGCTCGTCATCGCGTCGGCCCAGAGCCCGGTTTGCTTCGCGTAGTTTTCCACCAACTTCACCTGCGCATCTTCGCGACCGGTGAGTTTCAAATACGTGATCGTTTGCTCGTCGATATAGAACATCGCCGCCGTCGCCCCGTACTCGGGCGCCATGTTCGAAATGGTGGCGCGGTCACCGAGCGTGAGTGCGGACGCGCCTTCGCCGTAGAACTCCAGATACGCACCGACCACTTTTTGCTTGCGCAAAAATTCCGTGAGCGCGAGCACCACGTCGGTCGCGGTGATGCCCGGTTGTGGTCTGCCGGAGAGCGCCACGCCGACGATGTCTGGCAAGCGCATCCACGAAGCGCGACCCAGCATCACGTTCTCTGCCTCAAGCCCGCCCACGCCAATCGCGATCACGCCAAGCGCATCCACATGCGGCGTGTGGCTGTCGGTGCCCACGAGTGTGTCAGGGAAAGCGACCCCATCCTGCGAGTGAATCACCGGCGACATGCGCTCCAGATTGATCTGATGCATGATGCCGTTGCCGGGTGGAATCACATCCACATTTTTGAAAGCGCGCTTCGTCCAGTCGATAAAGTGAAAGCGATCCTCATTTCGACGATCTTCAATCGCACGATTCTTGGCAAACGCATTGGGATCAAAGCCACCGCATTCGACGGCGAGTGAGTGATCAACGATTAATTGCACAGGCACGACCGGATTGACTTTGGCCGGATCGCCACCCTGATCAGCAATCGCATCGCGCAGACCCGCAAGATCAACAAGCGCGGTTTGCCCAAGAATGTCGTGACACACCACCCGCGCCGGAAACCACGGAAAGTCGAGATCACGTTTGCGCTCGATGAGTTGCTTCAGATAATCCGTGAGCTTCTCAGGATCGGCTTTGCGCAACAGATTTTCAGCGTGCACGCGTGCGGTGTAGGAGAGCTTGTCGTAGGCACCGTGCGAGATGGCGTCGACTGCGGCGCGCGCGTCAAAGTATTCGAGCTTGGTGCTGGGGAGAGGTTTGCGGTATTGCGAGTTCATTCTGATTCCCGATCGTTTGAGGGGAGGGAGGCGTTGGATCCCCTCCCCTTCAAGGGGCGGTGTGCGTCAGGTTCCCTCCCCTTCAAGGGGAGGGCTAGGGTGGGGATGGTTTTCAGTCGCGATGCCACTTCAAAGTAAATCGTATCCATAACTCCCTCCAAATTTTGCGAAAGCGCGTTGTTCCACACCCGAAGCACCTTGAAGCCAAGTCGATCAAGCGTTGCGTCGCGTGATTGATCGTACTCCGTTTGTTCCGCGTGTTGGCCACCATCCAATTCGACTATCAGCATCGCGTCAAAAGAAACAAAGTCAACGATGTAGTCTGACAACGCATGTTGACGGCGGAACTTCGCGCCGTGAACTTGGCGATTGCGCAGATATTGCCAAAGCATTCGTTCGCCATCCGTGCTGTTGTTTCGCAGCTGGCGCGGGCGTCGTTCGTTGAGGACGGTTTCGTTGGTTTGGTTGTGCATGGGTGGGTTGTGAATGTGCGGCAAACCATCCCCTCCCTAACCCTCCCCTTGAAGGGGAGGGAACCTGCAACTTGCTCACCTTCAACGGGAGAACCTTTGACGCCTTCCCCTTAAAGGGGGAGGTTGGGAGGGGGATGGTTTTCTGTTCGTCCGCTACCTCCGATCCTTCAGCGGAACAAACACCAAATCTTCCGGCCCAACATAATTTGCGCTAGGTCGAATGATCTTGCCGTCGATACGCTGCTCAATGACATGCGCGCTCCAGCCGCTGGTGCGCGAGATCACAAACAGCGGCGTAAACATCGCCGTCGGTACGCCCATCATGTGATAACTCACCGCCGAAAACCAGTCCAGATTCGCGAACATTTTTTTCGCGTCGGCCATCACGGTCTCTAACCGCTCCGCAATGTCGAACATCTTCATGTCGCCGCGCTCTTTCGACAAGTTGCGCGCCACTTCTTTGATCACCACATTGCGCGGATCGCTCACGGTGTACACCGGATGACCGAAACCGATGACCACTTCTTTCGCTTCGACGCGGCGACGGATGTCCGCCTCGGCCTCGTCCGGTGTGTCGTAGCGCTTTTGAATTTCAAACGAAACTTCGTTGGCGCCGCCATGCTTGGGGCCGCGTAGCGCGCCGATACCGCCAACAATCGCGCTGTACATATCGCTGCCCGTCCCTGCCACCACGCGGCAAGCGAAAGTCGACGCATTGAACTCATGCTCCGCGTAAAGAATCAGCGAAACATGCATCGCCTTCACCCACGATTCGGGCGGCTTTACGCCATGCAGCAAGTGCAGAAAATGGCCACCAATGGAGTCGTCGTCGGTCTCCACATCAATCTTCTTGCCGTTGTGACTGAAGTGATACCAGTACAGCATCATCGAACCCAAGCTCGCCATGAGTTTGTCGGCGATGTCTTTCGCGCCCGGATGATTGTGGTCGTCCTTCTCGGGCGACACGCAGCCAAGCACCGACACGGCCGTGCGCATCACGTCCATCGGGTGAGCGCTCGGCGGCAATTGTTCAAGCGCGGCTTTCACGGCAGCGGGTACACCGCGCAGGGCTTTCAGCTTGATTTTGTAGCCCGCGAGTTCTGCGACCGTTGGCAGCTTGCCGTGTACCAGCAGATAAGCGATTTCTTCAAACTCGCAGGTCGTCGCGACGTCCAGAATGTCATAGCCACGATAGTGCAAATCGTTGCCGGTGCGTCCGACGGTGCAGAGGGCGGTGTTGCCTGCCGTGGTGCCCGAAAGCGCGACGGATTTTTTGGGTTTGAAGGCTCCGGTGGGAGCTGCGGTTTCAGTCATTTTGTGTTCCTTGTAGGGTTCGCTTTCAGCGCACCCAAAATTGATACTTACCAAACTGATTTTGGAGTTACGCGGTACGTTAAAAAAGCACGCTACGTGTTGGTGGCGGATTAGTTCACTCGAACTTGCGGCGCCTTGGCGGCTTTGACTGCTTCGATGAAACTGGTTGCTGGACGCGAGCGGATATTTTCGAAGCGCATAGCAGCCAATCTGATGTCGTGTTCCATCTGATCCGTAACGTCGAAGTAAATGCCAGTGGTTACCATCACACCAAGAAAGTTTTTTCCCGTCGCGCGGTTAGCCAGATAGCGTCCCAGATACGCGGTAGAGTCTTTCGAGACCGAAAATCTAATGGAAAAGTCTTGTTTGGAGCTAAACGTCAAGGTAGACGGATAGCCGTTGAAGAAAGTGGAGAAATTGAATATTTCGTAGCTGCCAGGAAGCAAGTGGAGGATCAGCACAGCGCCATTTATGCCATCCGTGTCGAAGTCTCGCGGAGTGGACATAAACAAGTTTTCCTCCAAATAGGGTGCGAGCACTTCGTCGGTTCTGCCGATTGCACGAATTTTCAGCGTGTGACTGGACGCGCCAAACTTCCCTCGTGAGCCTAGCGAAAGCACTACAGTTCCTGTTTCTGCAGTCGGGGTTTTGGCTTGCATCGTGGGAGTCGTCACGCAACCTACAAGTCCCGTGGTGACCAAAAAGAACAAAAGCGAGCTGGCGATACGGTGGCAAACAAGGTTCAGATCCAGGTTGATTTTCTGTCGTATACGAATATTGGCGATAAGGTAGCTCATAGGTCGTAGGGCGGAACGCAACGCGGTTCCGCCGAACGCGGTGGCTTGGGAGGCGAGATGGCGGAACCTCTCCGAGTTCCGCCCTACGGTTTGTGCGTTCACTTCTTCGCCGCAAACAAAACGTCGAGCTTCGACTCGAACGCGTGATAGCCAATGCGGTCGTAAAGCTCGTCGCGCGTTTGCATGGTGTCGACGACGTTTTTCTGATGGCCGTCTCGGCGAATCGCCTGATAAACGTTTTCCGCCGCTTTGTTCGCCGCGCGGAACGCGGACAGCGGATACAGCACGATGCCGCAGCCAGCGCTTTTCAGCTCTTCAACCGTGAACAGCGGCGTCTGGCCAAACTCCGTGATGTTGGCGAGCACGGGTACTTTGACCGCATCGACGAACTTGCGATACGTCGGTAAATCGTACGCAGCCTCAGCGAAGATGCCATCGGCACCCGCTTCTACGCACTTGATGGCGCGCTCAATCGCGGCGTCGACGCCGTGCACCTGAATCGCATCGGTGCGGGCGATCAGGAAGAAATCGGTGTCGGTTTTGGCGTCGGCGGCGGCTTTGACGCGGTCGACCATTTCGTCGGTCGTGACGATCTCTTTGCCCGGACGATGGCCGCAGCGTTTGGCGCCGACCTGGTCCTCGATGTGGCAGGCGGCAGCGCCGAATTTGATGAGCGATTTCACCGTGCGTGCGATGTTGAACGCGCTCGGGCCGAAGCCGGTGTCGATATCCACCATCAGCGGCAAATCGCACACGTCGGTGATGCGGCGCACGTCGGTGAGCACGTCGTCGAGGTTGTTAATGCCCAGGTCGGGCAGGCCGAGCGAGCCCGCTGCGACGCCGCCGCCAGACAGATAAACAGCCTTGAAACCTGCTCGCTTGGCGAGCAGGGCGTGATGGGCTGTTGTGGCACCGATCACCTGAAGCGGGGATTCGGCTGTGAGGGCAGCGCGGAATGCGGCACCGGCGGAGCGAAGACTGGATTGGGACATCAGCTTTTCCTTAAACGCCCCATTGCATTGGGGCTAACGACCGATTTGGTCATTTATCGACTTAACATCTTTTTTGTATCTAGCTCGCGTTCAACCGGGCTTATACGAAAAAGCTGTATCGTTGTGTGAGCCCCTCCCCCCTCGTGGGGGAGGGGTTGGGGAGAGGGGGCGGTGGAGTTTGCGTCACCCTGATTTTGACTAGAGGGCACCTCTAATAATTCATTTGAGCAGTTTGTCATCCTTAGCTACAGCGAAGGATCAGGTTGATTAGCAATGATCGTTGCGAAGAAAATCACTTTTTTCGTACGAACCGATCCTTCGCTGTAGCTCAGGATGACAGCGAACGTAAACGCAAATGAATTATTAGAGGTGCCCTAGAACCGTACCCCTCTCCCTAACCCTCTCCCACAAGGGGAGAGGGGATAGAACAGACTACCCCAACAAATGCGCCACAGCGTCGCGCTCGTCCGTCAGCTCCTTGAGCGTTTTGTCCATGCGCACGCGGCTTGCATCGTCGATTTCAATGCCGGTGACGCGGGTGTACTCGCCGTTGGTGCAGGTCACGGCAACGCCGTATTGAATGCCTTCAGGAATGCCGTAACTGCCGTCGGACGGAATGCCCATTGTGACCCACTCGCCATTGGTGCCGAGCGCCCAATCGCGCATGTGATCAATCGCAGCGTTGGCGGCCGATGCTGCCGACGACAAGCCGCGCGCTTCGATGATCGCTGCGCCACGTTTGCCGACGGTCGGGATGAACACGTCGTTGTTCCAGGCATCATCAACTTTGCTTTTGAGCGCAACTCCGTTGGCGGTGGCGAAGCGAATGTCCGGGTACATCGTGGGCGAGTGGTTGCCCCACACGACCATTTTTTTGATATCGGCGACAGCAACGCCAGCCTTCGCTGCGAGCTGCGACAGCGCGCGGTTGTGATCGAGACGCAGCATCGACGTGAAGTTTTTCGCGGGCAGATCGGGAGCAGATTTCTGTGCGATGTAGGCGTTGGTATTGGCAGGGTTGCCGACCACGAGCACCTTGACCGTGCGCTTAGCAACCGCGTTCAACGCTTTACCCTGAGCCGTAAAGATCGCGCCGTTCACAGCAAGCAGTTCAGCGCGTTCCATGCCGGGGCCGCGGGGCCGCGAGCCGACGAGCAATGCGTAATCGACATCCTTGAATGCTGTCATCGGATCGCCGTGTGCTTCCATGCCGACGAGCAGCGGGAAGGCGCAATCGTCCAACTCCATCATCACGCCCTTGAGCGCCTTTTGTGGGCCTTCGATGGGCACTTCAAGCAATTGCAGGATGACCGGCTGATCTTTGCCGAGCATTTCGCCGGAGGCGATGCGGAACAGGAGGGCATAGCCGATTTGGCCAGCGGCTCCGGTGACGGCTACACGAACGGGGGCTTTCATGTTCTTTTTTCCTTATTAGAGGATTAGGGGCACTAAAAAATTACAACCAGAGACTAAGGGCACCCCAAAAAATACATTTCTCGGGCGAATGGCTGCGTTGCTGGCTGCTCTCGCGTTAGCCAAAAACGCTCACTTACCAAAGCGGGAATCAAGGTTGCTGCGCGCCCATGGCCTCGCACTTCATCCCAATAAATGTATTTTTAGAGGCACCCTACAAAAACGAATCGACTCATAATTCTCGCGCAAACCGCTCCGACACTTTAGTTGTTCCCGGTTTTGCAAATGTTGCGCTGCGATAAATTGCAAATCCGGATATATTGTCCAACAAGTTGAAGTTGCCGTCAATAGGTCTTATGTCTTATATAAGACATAAGAGTGCCCATTGCGTGGAGCGCCAATTTGAGCAACAATTGAGTCATGAGCGACGCCGCCCTAGCTTCCGCTGTTTCTTTTCCGATACCGGAGACACCGTCATTTCAGCCTCTGTACCAGCAGATCAAGGGGCTTTTGACCCAGCGTCTGGAATCGGGCGTTTGGCGTCCCGGCGAAGCGATCCCCAGCGAGCAGGATCTGGCCGGACAATTCAGCGTGAGTCAGGGCACGGTGAGGAAAGCCATCGATGAACTGGCCAGCGAGAACATCGTGGTTCGCCGTCAGGGCAAGGGCACGTTTGTTGCGACGCACACAGAGACGAAAAGCTCGAATTTTCGATTTTTGCGGTTGCGACGTAACGACGGGCAACACGAATATCCCGCGAGTGAGCTGCTGGATGTGAAGCGCAGTCGCGTCAACGCCGACATCGCCCGATCACTCGACATTAAACCGGGTGACGCCATTTTGATTTTGCGTCGTTTACTGCGCTACAGCGGCGAGCCCACCTTGCTTGACGAAATCACGCTGCCGGCCAATCTGTTCAAAGGCTTGACCAAAGAGCGGTTCGATGCCCACGTCGGATCGATGTACGGCTTTTTTGAGACCGAATTTGGCGTGCGCATGTTGCGCGCCGAAGAGCAGGTGAAGGCGGTCACCGCAGATCCGATCACCGCCGAGGCGCTACGCGTTGGCATGGGTTCGCCGCTTTTGTGCGTGGAGCGCATCGCCTACACCTACGCTGACAAACCCGTTGAATTTCGACGAGGGCTGTGCACCACGCGCAGTCATTATTACGCAAATACTTTAAGTTAGGCTGCCATGTTGAGTAACGCGAAACATTGGGTGTTTGAATTAATTTTGCCTACGCCAGTGGCGTTCGTGCTTAAGCAAGCAACTTCATTCCGCAACCCGATCCTTCGCGTTGCTCAGGATGACGAGTTGATATAGATCGATTTTTTTACGGAGTGCTCTCTTGATGTCCGACATCCCTCTAGCCAAGGCCCGCGCCCGACCGGTGTACCGAAATATCGGCTTCGCTGATTTGGTGCATTACCGCCTGCCGATTCCGGGTATTGCCTCAATCGTGCATCGCGCGACGGGGCTCGCACTGTTTGTATGCTTTTTGTTCCTGCTCGCCATGTTGCAAATGAGCTTGAAATCCGATGCCGGTTTCGAGGCATTTCGCAGCGTGGTCTGGGGCAACCCGATTGCCAAACTGGTGCTGATTGGTTTGTTGTTCGCGCTGATCTATCACATGGTTGCAGGCATTCGTCACATGATTCAGGACGCTAACGTCTGGCTTGATCTCGCTGCCGCTCGGAGCACCGCATTTGCCGTATTTGGCATCAGTGTTGCGTTGACTGCACTTGTTGTGTGGAGGCTCGTCTGATGGCTGCTTCGACGAAATTTATTTCGGAATGGTGGTTACAGCGCATTAGTGCTGTCATCGTTGCCGCCTACGTGTTGCTGGTGCTGGCGCTCCTCATGATTTTCGGTACGCCAAACGCGGTGCAGTGGCAGGGTTTGTTCGCTAATGTCGGCTTCAAATTGGCCACGATTCTGACCATCATCGCCACGGCGTATCACGGCCTCGTCGGCACCCTGCATGTGTGGCCCGACTACGTAAAAAATCGCGCGGTGCTCTCGGTGCTCAACGCATACACCTGGGTCGCGGCAATCGCTGTCGTGCTCTGGGCGACCTACATACTTTTTGGTTTGAAATAAGGGCAAAGTTTTAATGGCTCTCGCAGTACACAAATACGACGCAGTCGTGATCGGTGCCGGTGGTGCTGGCATGCGCTGTTCCCTGCAATTGGCTCGCGCAGGTTTGCGCGTCGCAGTTCTCTCAAAGGTGTTCCCCACGCGCTCGCATACGGTCGCGGCGCAAGGCGGTATCGGTGCCTCGCTCGGCAACATGGAAGAGGACAACTGGCACTACCATTTCTACGACACGGTGAAGGGCTCTGACTGGCTCGGCGATCAAGACGCCATCGAATTCATGTGCCGTGAAGCACCCAAGGTCGTTTACGAACTTGAACACATGGGCATGCCGTTCGACCGTAATCCGGACGGCACGATTTATCAGCGTCCGTTCGGGGGGCACAGCGCGAAGTACGGCGAGAAGCCAGTGCCGCGAGCGTGCGCGGCGGCTGACCGCACGGGCCACGCGATGCTGCACACGCTCTATCAGCAGAACGTAAAAAACAACACCACGTTCTTCGTTGAATGGATGGCGCTGGACATTATTCGTGATGCCGAAGGCGATGTGGTTGGTGTGACAGCGCTTGAAATGGAAACCGGAGAAGTGTCGATCTTCCACGCCAAGTGCGTATTGTTTGCGACGGGTGGCGCGGGGCGAATTTTTGCGACGTCAACCAACGCCTTCATCAATACCGGCGACGGCCTCGGCATGGCCGCGCGCGCAGGCATTCCTCTCGAAGACATGGAGTTCTGGCAGTTCCATCCAACCGGTGTTCACAACGCGGGCGTGCTGTTGACCGAAGGCTGCCGCGGCGAAGGCGCGATTCTCCGCAACAAGGACGGCGAGCGCTTTATGGAGCGCTATGCACCGAAGTTGAAGGATCTCGCGCCGCGTGACTTCGTGTCGCGCTGTATGGATCAGGAGATTAAAGAAGGTCGCGGCTGCGGCCCGAACGGTGACTACATCGCGCTTGATCTGACACATTTGGGTGGCGAGACAATCATGAAGCGTCTGCCCTCGGTGCATGAGATCGGCAAGAACTTCGCCAACGTTGACGTCATCAGCGAACCGATCCCGGTAGTGCCGACGATCCACTATCAGATGGGTGGGATTCCGACCAATATTCATGGCCAGGTTGTTGTTCCGACGAACGACAATCCGAATAGCGTTGTGAATGGCATGTACGCTATTGGCGAGTGCTCATGCGTGTCCGTTCACGGCGCGAATCGACTCGGAACCAACTCACTGCTTGACCTGCTCGTGTTCGGTCGCGCGGCAGGTAATCACCTGATCGAGATGGCGCTTTCTAGCAAAGCCTTCAAGCCGTTGCCAGCGAATGCTGCCGATTACTCGCGCTCGCGTATTGCCAAACTCGACAACTCGACCGGCGGCGAATACCCGCAAGACGTAGCAAACGATTTGCGCAAATCCATGCAGTTGCACGCGGGTGTTTTCCGTACGCAAAAGACGATGGACGAGGGGGTCGTTCAAGTGCTTGCGATTGCCGCGCGCGCGGAAAATCTTTCGCTCAAAGACAAATCCAAAGTGTTCAACACCGCGCGCATCGAAGCGCTCGAAGTGGCGAACATGATGGAAGCGGGCAAGGCGACGATAGTCTCAGCCGCAGCTCGCCGCGAGAGCCGTGGCGCACATACGGTAGATGACTACGGCGACACCGTTGAGCATCCACTCGGCCGCAACGACGACACCTGGCTCAAGCACACGCTGTGGTTTTCCGAAGGTAATCGCCTGGCGTACAAACCTGTCAACATGAAACCGCTCACGGTGGACCCCATTCCACTCGCGAAGCGCACCTTCTAATTTTTGAGTTGAGACCAGAAGTCATGGCTGACACACGTACTTTCGAGATATATCGCTACAACCCCGACGATGGCGCGAAGCCAACGATGAAAACCTATGAGGTTGAACTCGACGGCTCCGAGCGCATGTTGCTCGACGCGTTGATGAAACTCAAAAAGCTCGATGAGTCCATCAGCTTCCGCCGTTCCTGCCGCGAGGGGGTGTGCGGGTCGGACGCCATGAACATCAATGGCAAAAACGGCCTCGCGTGTTTGACCAATATGCGCACACTGCCGCAAAAAATCACATTGCGACCACTGCCCGGCTTGCCCGTGCTGCGCGACCTGATCGTGGACATGAGCCAGTTCTTCAAGCAGTACCACTCGATCAAACCGTACATCGTCAACGAGACTGCGCCGCCAGAGAAAGAGCGCCTGCAATCGCAAGACGATCGCGATGAATTGAACGGTCTCTACGAATGCATATTGTGTGCATGCTGCTCAACTAGTTGCCCAAGTTTCTGGTGGAATCCGGACAAGTTTGTTGGACCGGCCGGTCTGCTTGCTGCGTATCGTTTTGTTGCCGACAGTCGCGATCAGGATACTGAGAGCCGTCTCGACAATCTCGAAGATCCATACCGCCTGTTCCGCTGCCACACCATTATGAATTGCGTGGACGTGTGCCCGAAAGGTTTGAACCCGACGCGCGCGATTGGCAAGCTGAAAGAATTGCTCGTCAAGCGGGCGGCTTAAGACGTAAGAACCGTCACACCATGCTGTCCGATCTCGAACTCTCCAAACTCCGCTGGCGTTGCCGTCGCGGTTTTCTGGAGAACGATCTGATTCTCACGCGACTCCTGGAGCGTCGCGGTGCGAACTTTTCCGCGACCGAGCATGTCCAGTTGTTGTCGCTGATTGCGCTCGACGACAACGACCTATGGGAAATTATTGCGGGGCGCAATGAAGCGTTTCCCGTAGGCACCAAGGATATGGTAGAGACGCTTCGACAGACCCGCGCGACGCATTGATGAGAGAACAAAGAATAGTTCGCGACTTGAGACTGCCCCGAAAAAACCACTCCTAATATTGAACCGTGATTACCGAATCGGAGAACCCACATGACTACCTCCTCGACTGCAACCCTGTCCTTTAGCGACGGCTCGCCGAGCGTTGAATTTCCCGTCCTGACAGGGACGGTTGGCCCCGACGTCGTTGACATCAAAACGATGTACGCGAAGACCGGGAAGTTCACCTACGACCCTGGCTTCATGTCGACGGCGGCGTGTCGCTCTGCGATCACCTACATCGACGGTGACAAGGGCGAGCTGCTGTATCGCGGCTATCCGATTGAACAGATCGCGACCAACTGCGATTACCTTGAAACCTGCTACCTGCTGCTCAATGGGGAACTCCCGAATCTTGAGCAGAAGACCGCGTTTGTAGAAAACGTCACGCATCACACGATGGTGCATGAGCAGATGCAGTTTTTCCTGCGTGGTTTCCGTCGAGATGCGCATCCGATGGCGATCATGACGGGTCTGGTTGGCGCGTTGTCCGCGTTCTACCATGACACTTTGGACATCCACAATCCCGACCATCGCCACATTGCCGCGATTCGTTTGATCGCCAAAATGCCGACGTTGGTGGCGATGACGCACAAGTATTCGGCCGGTCAGCCGATGATTTACCCGAAGAACGATTTGTCGTATTCGGCGAACTTCATGCGCATGATGTTTGCCACTCCGTGCGAAGAATACAAAGTGAACGACGTGCTGGTTCGCGCGCTTGATCGAATTTTCATTCTGCACGCAGATCACGAGCAAAACGCTTCGACCTCGACGGTTCGTTTGTGTGGCTCGTCGGGCACCAATCCGTACGCCGCGATTGCAGCCGGTGTCGCCTGTCTGTGGGGCCCCGCGCACGGTGGTGCGAACGAGGCTGCGCTCTCGATGCTGCTCGACATTCAGAAGAATGGCGGCTTTGAGAAAATCGGTGAATTCATCACCGCCGTGAAAGACAAAAACTCACAGGTTCGCCTGATGGGCTTCGGTCATCGTGTTTACAAAAACTACGATCCGCGTGCCAAGCTCATGCGTGAGACCTGCTACGAAGTGCTCGGCGAACTCGGTCTGCAAAACGACCCCTTGTTCAAGCTCGCGATGGAACTGGAGCGCATCGCGTTGTCGGACGATTATTTCGTATCGCGCAAGCTGTACCCGAACGTTGATTTCTACTCCGGCATTGTGCAGCGCGCTTTGGGAATCCCGACGGCGCTTTTCACCGCGAACTTCGCGTTGGCGCGCACGGTCGGCTGGATCGCGCAACTCAACGAAATGCTGGCCGATCCGGATCAAAAAATTGGTCGCCCGCGTCAGTTGTTCACTGGCGCAACGAGCAGAGATGTGACGCCACTGCATCAGCGCTAACTTTGTAGTGAGCGGTGAGCAGTGACGAGTGAGCAGTTTGTCGCTCGCTGGAACGGCAACCATTTACTGCTCACTCGTCGCTTGTCATTGCTCACTAAGCCCTAAGCGGAACGGATTTCCACCATGATGAACGAACTGCAACAAACCTCCACCATTTTTGGTGGCAACATGCCCTATATAGAAGAGCAGTACGAGAACTATCTCGCTGATCCTGCGTCGGTCGATCAAAAGTGGCGTGACTACTTCGATGCCATGCGCGCGGGCTCAGCCGATGTGGCGCATCAACCGGTGATTGATGCGTTCGCGAAAATGGCGAAATCGCGCAAGGCCGCCACGGCGAGTATCGATGCGACCTTGATGGATAAGCAGCTGGGTGTCATGAAGCTCATCCACTCGTATCGTTTTATCGGTGGTCGTATCGCCGACATCGATCCGTTGAAGCGCCAGGAAGTTCCGTTCATCAAGGAGCTTGACCACAAGCATCACGGGCTGGCGGATTCCGACATGGAAACCGAGTTTTCGACGGGGTTGTTGACGGTCAATGGCCAAAGCCGCGCCAGATTGAAGGACATCATCGCGACGCTCAAGGAAACCTATTGCCGCTCGGTCGCCGTGGAGTTCATGTACATGGCCAACGAGGATGAGCGCGAGTGGTTGCGTCAGCGTATCGAATCGACGCGCCTCAAACCGTCGTTTACCAACGAACAGAAACGTCACATCCTCGAGCGCGTAACTGCGGCTGAGGGCCTTGAGCGCTATCTGCATACGAAGTACATGGGACAAAAGCGCTTCTCCGGTGAAGGCGGCGAATCGGTGATCGCGGTGCTTGATCACATGCTGCAAAAAGCCGGTGCGGTCGGAGTGCAAGAAACTGTGATCGGTATGGCGCATCGCGGTCGCCTTGGCGTTCTGGTCAATACATTCGGCAAATTGCCAGCTGATCTTTTTGCCGAATTTGAAGGCAAATACGACACCAAGCTATCAGCCGGTGACGTGAAATATCACAAGGGCTTTTCGAGCGACATCACGACCCCTGGCGGGCCGATGCACATTTCGCTGGCGTTTAATCCGTCGCATCTTGAAATTGTGAATCCTGTCGTAGTCGGGTCGGTGCGGGCGCGCTTGCACCGACGTGGCGACACGTCGGGCAAACAGGTGCTCGGCATCCTCTTGCACGGCGATGCAGCGTTGGCCGGACAAGGCGTCGTGCAAGAGACTCTGGCGTTGTCGCAAACGCGGCACTACGGCACCGGTGGCACCATGCACATCGTCGTCAACAACCAGATCGGGTTCACCACCAGCGATCCGCGCGACGTGCGCTCCACGCTGTATTGCACCGATATCGCGAAGATGGCGGAAGTGCCAATCTTCCACGTTAACGCAGACGACCCGGAAGCCTGTTTATTGGTCACCGAAATCGCACTCGATTACCGCACCATCTTCCACAAGGACGTGTTCGTTGATGTAGTCTGCTTCAGGAAGCTCGGTCACAACGAGCAGGACGAGCCGATGGTGACACAGCCGTTGATGTACAAGAAGATTCATCAGCATCCGGGCACGCGCAAACTCTACGCCGACAAGCTTGAAGCCGAAGGGGTGATCAAACCAGGCGAGGGAGACATTTACGTCACGGCGTTTCGCGATGCGATGGACAAGGGAACGCACACCAACAAAACGATCCTGTCGAACTTTGTGGCGCCGTATCAGCAGGACTGGGCCAAGTTTGTCGACCGTGCCTGGACAGATCACGCTGACACCACACAGCCACTGAAAACTGTCAAGGAACTCGCGAAGAAGCTGGTCACCATGCCGGAGGGCTTTGTGCTGCACTCACGCGTCGAGAAGATGCTCGCAGATCGCAAGGCCATGGGCGAAGGCAAACTACCACTTGACTGGGGCATGGCGGAGAATCTGGCCTACGCTACGCTGGTGAACGAAGGGGTCGGTATTCGTCTTTCCGGTGAAGATTGCGGACGCGGCACCTTCTCGCACCGTCACGCGGTGTTCCACGATCAGGAGCGCGAAAAGTGGGACAGTGGCAGCTACACGCCGCTGCAACACATCAAGCCCAAGCAGGGCGATTTCACCGTCATCGACTCGATCCTGTCGGAAGAGGCGGTACTCGGCTTCGAATATGGCTATTCCACTTCCGAGCCGAATCAACTGGTGATCTGGGAAGCGCAGTTTGGAGACTTCGCCAACGGTGCTCAGGTCGTGATCGATCAGTTCATCAGCTCAGGCGAGGTGAAGTGGGGCCGCGTTTGCGGGCTCACGCTGCTGCTGCCGCACGGGTATGAGGGTCAGGGCCCCGAGCATTCGTCCGCGCGTCCTGAGCGCTTCCTGCAGCTCTGCGCGGAGCACAACATGCAGGTCGTGGTGCCGTCGACCCCTGCACAGGTTTATCACATGCTGCGTCGGCAGATGGTGCGCGACTGGCGCAGGCCGCTCATCGTGATGACACCGAAGTCGCTGCTGCGTCACAAAGAGGCGGTGAGTTCGCTGCAAGAACTGGCCGAAGGCACGTTCCAGAGCGTGATGGGCGAGACTGAGAAGATCGTCGCCAAGAACGTCGGGCGCGTCATCGCGTGTTCGGGCAAGGTGTACTACGAATTGCTTGCACACCGTCGCGAACAGGACATCAAGGATGTGGCCATCATTCGTCTGGAACAACAGTACCCGTTCCCGCATGATGACTTCAAGATTCAGCTTAAAAAATTCCCGAACGCCCACGAAATCGTGTGGTGTCAGGAAGAGCCGCAAAATCAGGGAGCGTGGTATCGCCTCATGGCGTATTTCCGCGCCGATGTTAAGCCGGAGCAAGTGCTGCTCTACGCGGGTCGTGCCGTCAGCGCATCACCGGCGGTCGGTTATTTGTCCAAGCACAACGCGCAGCAGAAGGAACTCGTCGAGAGCGCCTTCAGCTCGAAGTTGGGTACCGGACAGATGATGACGAATCTGTAAATTTGTGATGTTGAGTGAAGCGAAACATCAGGTTGCCTCCGCTTCTGCTCAATTCAGAAAAATTGTTTGCCACCTGATCCTTCGCTTGCCGCTCAGGATGGCAGAGCGTAGATAGAAAGTTTGTAAAAATGTTGATCGAAATAAAAGTCCCACAACTCGCTGAAGGAACCCCCGAGGGTACGCTCGCCGCATGGCACGCGAAAGTGGGCGACGCGGTCAAACGCGACCAGAATCTTTGCGACATCGAGACCGATAAAGTGGTGCTCGAAACACCCGCTCAAGGCGACGGCGTGCTCGTTGAAATCAAAGTGCAATCCGGCGCAACGGTGACCTCCAATGTTGTGCTTGGCATGATTGATACTGAAGCGAAGGCAGGCGCTGCAACGGTAGACGCGACCCCGGTCGCGCAGGCACTGGCGGCAGCGCGGACTAGCGCGACCGGGGTCGCGCCTACAGAACCTGCCGCGCTACCCGCCGCCCGGAAAATGATGGCCGATCAGGGCGTTGACGCCGCGTCTGTGCACGGCACTGGTCGCGGTGATCGCATCACTAAAGGCGACGTCATCGCCGCTGCGGCGAAGATCTCCGCAGGTACGGCTGAGGCAAAGGCAGCTGTGGGCGCGACCCCGGTCGCGCAGCCCGTTGCCAAACCAGCGCTAATCTCCGCCCCTCCAGTCAACGTCCCGCTAGGCAATCGCCCTGAGCAACGCGTCGCTATGACGCGCTTGCGCATGCGCGTCGCCGAGCGCCTCGTGCAAAGCCAATCAACCGCCGCTATTCTGACCACGTTCAACGAGGTCAACATGAAACCCATTATTGATCTGCGCACCACGTACAAAGACAAGTTCGAGAAGGTTCACGGCGTCAAACTCGGTTTCATGAGCTTCTTCGTCAAAGCAGCCGTGCATGCACTCAAAATGTACCCAGTCGTGAACGCATCGATTGACGGCACTGACATCGTGTATCACGGCTACTACGACATCGGCATCGCCGTCGGCTCGCCGCGTGGTCTGGTCGTCCCGATCATCCGTGACTGCGATCAGATGAGCATTGCCGACATCGAAAAACAAATCGCCGACTTTGGCAAGCGCGCTGGCGATGGCAAGCTCGGCATCGAAGAGTTGACCGGTGGCACCTTCACCATTTCGAACGGTGGCACCTTCGGCTCGATGCTGTCAACGCCGATCATTAACCCGCCACAGAGCGCAATACTCGGCGTCCACGCCACGAAGGATCGCGCCGTAGTGGAGGGTGGCCAGATCGTGATTCGCCCGATGAATTATCTGGCCATGAGCTACGACCATCGCATCATTGACGGACGCGAAGCGGTGCTTGCGTTGGTCGCGATGAAAGAGGCGCTGGAGGATCCGGCGCGGTTGTTGCTGGATTTGTAATGTTCACCGATACGCCCACATCCGTTCGCATGTGGCAGGTGTTGTTCGCAATCATTGCGATCTCGAACGCGCCCGCATTGTTCGACGGGACGAGCCCGCCGTTACCCGCGTGGCTTGGCGTCATTGGCTTCGCGATGTTTTGCCTGTCCTATCAGTTTCGCCATCAACGAATTTCGCTCGTGGAGGCGGGCACCAAGATGTCCACTGTGGAGAAGGTGACATTTGGGGTGGGAATCGCTGCGCTTTTGGCGCGGGTTGCGCTTCGCTTCAATGCTTAGCGCGGATAGGCCGCGTAGGGTGGGCACCCTGTGCCCACCATGACGATTGATTAAAGGATTGGTGGGCACCGGGTGCCCACCCTACGAGAGAAAAATATGGATCAATTTGACGTAGTAGTGATTGGTGGCGGCCCCGGTGGCTACGTGGCGGCGATTCGCGCTGCGCAGTTGGGCTTCAAAACGGCCTGTATCGATGAATGGAAGAACGCGGCGGGCAAGCCTGCTCCCGGCGGCACTTGCACTAACGTCGGTTGCATACCGTCGAAGGCGCTGCTGCAATCCTCCGAGCACTACGACCATGCGCTGCATCACTTTGCCGAGCATGGCATCACGGTGAAAGGCGCGTCGATGGACGTCACCAAAATGCTTTCGCGCAAAGATACGGTCGTCAAGCAAAACAATGACGGCATCCTGTATCTGTTCAAAAAAAACAAGGTCACTTTTTTTCACGGGCGAGGTGCGTTTGCCGGGGCTGCGAAAGAGGGCGTTTATCAGATTGATGTGACGGGTACATCGACGGCCGCAATTACCGCAAAAAACGTGATCCTCGCGACCGGCTCCAACGCCCGTGCGCTGCCGGGCGCAGCGTTTGACGAACAGTTGATCCTGTCGAACGACGGTGCCTTGCGCATCGGCGATGTGCCGAAGAAATTGGGTGTGATCGGAGCGGGTGTGATCGGCCTTGAGATGGGCTCGGTATGGCGTCGCCTCGGCTCCGATGTGACGGTGCTCGAAGGCCTGCCCGCGTTCCTCGGTGCGGTCGACGAGCAGGTTGCCAAAGAAGCGATGAAGCTCTTCACCAAACAGGGCCTGAAAATCAGTCTCGGCGTCAAAGTCGGTACGATTAAAACTGGCAAAAGCAATGTGACCGTTGAGTACAGCACTGCGGACGGCAAAGCTGAAACTGCCGTCTTCGACAAACTGATTGTCTCCATCGGTCGTGTGCCAAATACGATCGGCCTGAATGCTGATGCAGCGGGGGTCAAGCTCGACGAACGTGGCTTCATTGCCGTCGATGCTGATTGCAAAACCAGCGCACCGAACGTGTGGGCAGTCGGTGATGTCGTGCGCGGCCCGATGCTCGCGCATAAGGCGGAAGACGAGGGCGTAGCGGTGGCCGAGCGCATTGCGGGTCAGCATCCACACATCGATTTCAACTGCATCCCGTGGGTGATTTACACATCGCCCGAAATCGCCTGGGTCGGTCAGACTGAGCAGCAATTGAAGGCCGCAGGCGTTGCCTACAAAGCAGGCAGTTTTCCGTTCATGGCGAACGGTCGCGCGCGCGCGTTGGGCAACACCGACGGCTTCGTAAAGATCCTCGCCGACGCCAAAACCGACAAAGTGCTTGGCATGCACGCCATCGGCCCCGTCGTATCTGAGTTGATCGCTGAAGGCGTCATGGCGATGGAATTCGGCGCGTCATCGGAAGACATCGCGCGCATTTGCCACGCGCATCCGACGCTCTCCGAAGCCACGAAAGAGGCAGCTTTGGCGGTAGACAAGCGAACGCTGAATATGTAGTCGTGTTCCGGTGACGTGTTGCGCTTGAGGTGACGCGTTTTGATGCTGTTTCAGACATGGCAACAACATCAAAAATCGACCACAATTGTTGCGGCTATTTTTGCTTCCCGTCCAAGCAGCCTACTGGCGAATTGCTTCAATCTGGATGACCAGACGCGTTGCGTCAGAGACGAAGGGCACGAGGTAGTTCATGCCGAAGTCGCTGCGCTTGATGTGGGCATCAAAGTCGCCGCCGCACACCTGTTTTCTCAACACGGGGCTCAGGTGGCAGTTGTAGTTGTTCGCCTTGAGGGTGACTGAGTTAGTTTTTCCGTTGAGCGTCAGCGTGCCCGCTATCTCCGCTACCTTGTCGCCGTCAAATTTGAACTGATCGCCCTTGAAGATCGCGGTTGGAAATTCATCGGAATTGAAGAAGTTTTTGCCTTGTAGCAACCTGTCAAATACGCCGGTGCCGGTGCTGATTGACTTCAAATCGATGCTGATGTCTGCCTTACCGGTCTTGGCAAAGGTGTCGATGGTGATGGAGCCTTCTTTCCGGTCAAAGCGACCCCGGCTGGTGGCGGTGCCGAAGTGTTTTGCCTCCCAGATGACAAACGTATGCGTGGGATCAATCACATAGGTTTCGGGGCCGATGTTGTCCGAGTGCGATTGCGCAAGTGCGATACAGGTTGCCATAGCAGACGCGACCACAGCGAAGCTGAACCGAATGCGGTTACTGAAACCAACGGCGGACATCACGGCGCGCCCACACACCTGATCGTAACGGCTAGCTGCCCATGCGGCATCATCGCGACGGGCGAACAATGCACCAATTCAGTCATAGCGGTGGTTATACGCGGCGTCGCTTTGTCGTGTAAAGCATTACTTTTTCGCCCGCGTGGGCTTCAGCACCAAAGACACTGCCGCCACAATCGCCAACAGCGCGACGTAATCAAACGGTCGCGGTTTCTCGCCGAGCAGCAACATCCCGCTGCCGAAGCCCACGATCGGCACGGCAAGTGAGCTGATGCCCGTCACCTGCGCGGGCAGAGCGCGCACCAACTCGTTCCACGCGAACCAGCAAAATCCAAACACGATCACCACGTTAAACAACAGCCCCGCCCATGCCGACGTTGAGACGGGCAGCCACGGGCCATGACCGAACGCGATCAAGCCCAGTGGAATCGGCCAGCCCCCGAATACCACGCTCCAGATCATCAACGTCGTCGTCGGGATTTCTTTTGGAAAGGCCTTAAACAACACGATGCCAATCGCCCAGACAAGCCCTGCACCGACCATCAATAACGCACCCACCGGCGCGGTATTCAGGGTCTGAAATTCGTCAACCAGCAGGAGTGCAATCCCCGTCATGCCCAGCGTGATCGCGGTCAGCCGCAGTTTGGTCAACGCCTCGCCCATCATGAATCGCGACAACAGCACCACCCATAACGGCATCGTATAGGCAAGGATTCCAGCACGACCTGACGGCAGTAGTGCAAGCCCGGCCGCCGACAAAATATTCCAGCCCGCCACGTTGCACAGCGCGCAAACCAGCATGCGGCCCCAGAACTCGCGCGGCAAGGTGAGCGCAATGCCCATCTTCAGGTTGTAGCCAACGAACCAGAACAACCCAGCCGCGATGCAATAAGTCCGGAACACCCAGAAATCCAGCTCCGCCAGCGCCATTTTCATCATCGGCCAATTCACGCCCCAAAGGACGACCACGGCGATAAACAGCCCTAGCTCGCGACGCGAAATGACAGGCATGAACTTGTGCTACCTTTTTCTTCAAATGACCGCTGTACGAGGGCTAGCGTGACGAAGTTGACAAAGTCGACTATTAAGTAAATGGGCCCTCGGCCCCGATGAAAACGTGCTTTTAGAAAAAAGCTGCTTCACCCCGATTGTTGTCATCCGGAGCGGAGCGAAGGATCAGGTGGCGCGCACACGGCAATCTTCTTCGCATCAATCGTTGCCAATCAACCTAATCCTTCGCGTCTGGCTCAGGATGACGGCACCGTGTTCAGTGCAAATGCACCGCCCCAGTCTCAGCATCCTCCGGCAAATGCGCATGCAGCATTTCGCCTTCGTGATTGGGGAAGTGCGGCGCGCCGCAATCGTCACAAAATTCCAGCGGCAATTGCTCCTCCAAAAGGATGATCGTGCCGACGTTCGCGGCACGGAGCAGCGCCTCGATCTCCTCGACCACAGGCGTGTCGTCACCTTCATCTGAAACCAGCGGCCAAACGCAACCGTGCACCACATCGTCATCCTCGCCGATGGCGAAACCGATGCGGTATTCCTCCAGCCCGTTGCCCCAGCAGCCACCAATGACGGCGGTTAATTTGTCCGGCGTTGTGTTCGTCACGGCTTCGAGATACGACACCGAAGCGCCGATCGAATAAGCGCGCGACGCCATGTCCGCATCGCGACAAGCCGAGAAGAACGAACGCGGCAACGTCAGCTCATGCGGAAAGCCCACTAGCAAGGGTTTAATCGCATTGCCACCCTGCGAGCGCCAGATGCCGAGGCAGTTTTGCCGTGCTTCTTCCACCGGCGTCGTGGTCTCCTGCCACGAATAAAACGGCTCGCCCTCGGTCACCTGAAACGCGCCGACAATCATGCGCATGTCGCACACCACGTCTGGCGCATCTTCCACCGTTTTCGGGTCAATCGTCAGATGCCCACGCTCGCGAATCGCGGTGCCGAGATTTTGCAGCAACTCGCGCGACTGGCTGTAGCTGTGCGGCAACTGATCCGGCGCAAACATAAAGTCCGCCAGCGCAATCTTCGCCTTGGATGAAAACACATGCGCTGACAACTGCACCGCGATGTTTTGCAACTGCGCTTTCGGAATCGTTTTTGCGGGAATCTGATTGCGCCCCCAGACCAAAATCGGCGCGCAGAACAGCGTCACCCGCTGCGGCCCTTTTTCGGAGTCGAGCATGATCGATTCGGTGAGCGATTCCACCATGTCGGCCAGCGCATCAAACGTTGCGTCCGGCGCATCATGCGCCTTGTCCAGCGCACGATTAATCGCGTCCTCGTCGTTGTTCTCAAGCTGCAACATCACGGCGGCCTCAAGCTCGCGCTCCCAATACACGTCCTCGGCGCGGCTCTTGGACGAGGCGAGGCCTTCGGCTAAACGAACAAGCTGGTTAGCTTCACGAGCACCGCTTTTGCGGCGAAATGGGGCACGGGACATAGCGAAATCCTTAGTAAGGAGTTCATTCTACGAGGGTGCCCCAGCGAGCGGCAGTTGCCGCCCAAGCTTGCCGCAATCAGTTGGAAGACACCCCACACGTCCCATCAGCGCAAATAACGGTAGCCTCGCGTCGCAACCTGGGAGCCCAAGCAGAGATTTGAGCTTCCAGCTCGGATCGACGTTGTGCGGTCAAGCTGCGTATGTAGGTCGCATCGAGCTCAAACCACACGCCGCCATAGCGCTTCATCTCGGCGATGGCGTCATCGATCGACGTGCCGTTGAAGACGCGGTACGCCGCAACCATAACGCCCGTCCGATTCTGCCCGGAGCGACAGTGCACATAAATCGGCGTCGGTTGTGTTCGGGTAATTGCAAGGAAATGCGCGACGTGTTCGTCGACTTTGGTGGGTGCCAACATCGTCAAAGGCTCCCAGTCACGCACTCGAAAGTAGCCGATTTCTTGACGGCCACCTTGCGGCACCACCGCGTCCTGAAATGCCGCTCTGTCGTCGCTGAGCAGCTCAAGATTGACGACTGTTTTCGCCCCAAGCCGCAGCAAAGCCTCGGCGGCTATCTTGTCGGGCCGAGCGCCGCGCCACAGTGTTTGAGCCGTAACAATGCAAGAAATCGGCACATTTCGGTCGAGCGGCGTTGCACAGGCCTCGGCTGTTGTCGCAATGGGTGCCTGGGCGCAAGCCATGAGCAGCGTGCTACACAGTGCAAGCCCGATCCAGTTGCGGCGCACGCGATGGGTATTGCGCAATTTCATCGTGGATAGGTCGTATTCAGGTTTCATGTCCGATCACCCTTATAAAAAGTGCGTTCGCGTTTGGTTGCGTTTCTTGCCGAAATAATGCGAATCACGCGACCCAATTTACGTTCGCAGCGGCAAGTCCAATTAAACAGCAGGTAGGCTACAGTGTCACGCAGCAACTGCACGCGCCCGCACTGGCAGCGGCTTTGCACGTGGCGAGGACAGTTCTTCACGGACTACCTGGCGAACCGCGTCAATGACTGAGCGTTGCTGAATCACCGCGAGGAGGGCGTCGTTTATCAGTGTCTGGTAATTCCCTGCG
>JAYVPF010000085.1:0-8269 GCA_043757535.1 Burkholderiales bacterium | reverse complement strand
CGGATGCGCTGTACATCTTTTATCCGGGCGGTCTCGGTGTGAATTTCGTGAAGCAGTTCCAGCAAGCAGGCTTGAACAAGAGCATCACTGTGATGAGCACGTCAACGGTCGATGGCAGCACGCTGCCAGCCTTGCGCGATGCAGCACTGGGCATGCTCTCCGGCACCTTCTGGGGCCCGGATTTCCCGAACGAAGCGAACCAGAAATTTGTCGCCGCCTTCGAGAAAAAATACAACCGCATTCCTTCACAATACGCGGCGCAGAGCTATGACGCAGCACAATTGCTCGACAGCGCGATCCGCAAGGTCAAAGGCAAGATTGAAGACAAGAAAGCGTTCCACGCGGCGCTCAAAGCGGCCGAATTTAAATCCATTCGTGGCAACTTCAAGTTCGGCACCAACCAGTTTCCGGTGCAGGATATGTACATGTTTGACGTAGCGAAAGACAGCAAAGGCCGCGTGAGTTTGCGCACCGTGGCAAAGCCGCTGGTGAACCATGTGGATGCGTATGCGGCGTCTTGCGTGATGAAGGCGCTGTAACGAAGAGTTTCGACGCCATGCGTAGGGTGGGCACCCCGTGCCCATCGGGTCGTGACCTAGGGAGACGCTGAATAAATAAACGAGAAGCAGCGCGCCTTGAATTGGGATGAAGCGCGAGCCGAAAAGCGCAGCAATAGCGGGCTATTGCGAGCATTTTCGGCGAAGTGGTTCGCCCAATACGAGGATGCGATGCGCTCGGGGATTTGTTCAGCGTTTCCTTAGCGATTTGCCTGCGTACTTCGGCGTGCTAGCGCAGCAATCGGAACTACTCGTAACCATCGAAAAGCCGCCGACGCAAGGGATTGGCCCAGTCGGCATCCCTGCAGGCGAAGTGATGACCGCCACGATCACCACCGTCGCGCCGCGCTTTGATGTGGCCGAGGTCGACGCTTTGTTTAACGTGCTGGTTGCCACCGACACAGCCGCTCGTGGCGGCATACAGTCGCGCTTTTCGTTGCCCGCGCAAAAGCTGCTCAGTACTTCGTCGGTCTTCGCGCTCGTAACTAAGTTTCGCGAGCAATTTGCGGGTCAAAAAGACGCTTCCGGTGCGGCGCCTGTCGAGCGCTCTTTCGACCATGCGGTTGGCGCATTGAGCGCGATTGCACCGTGGCTTGATTGGGCAGACGGCGCTCAAATAATGCACGCCATCATGGGCGAGACAGTCACGCCCGAAGCGGTCAACTACGGTGAGATCGCAGACCGCTTTATCGCGAAATCAACATTCACCAAAACCCGCGACGCCATCGGCGACCTGATGGAGCGCTTCCCTGGCGGCGACCCACGCTTCAACCGTCAAGCGCCGCACCTCATGCGCCACCGTTTCCACGCCAACCTCGAAGGCGAACCGATCCCTGGTTTTGTGCGCATCCCGGCGGGCACGTTCACTATGGGGCGCAGCGAGGAGGGCGACAACAAACCGCGTCCGGTGATGATCAACGCTCCGTTCTACATAGCCCGCACGCTCACCACCGTGGCGCAGTATGCACGGTTTGTGGGGGCGGGCGGCTACAGGGCAGGCGATGAATATTGGGACACGCAAGGTATCACTTGGCGAACCGGAGATTTCACCTCAGAGGTCGAGGAGAAGGCATACCAGGACTGGCTGGCCCGCCGCCCAGCGCCGCTGCGCTTGCAGCCTGTGGAGTGGGCGGCGCAGCTGGCGCACCCGAGCCGCCCGGTGACGGGGGTGTGCTGGTTTGAGGCGCGGGCTTATGCGCGGTGGCTTGATGAGCAGCTGGCGCAGAGCCCAGCGCCAGAATGGTCACCGCTACTTGAAAAGGGCTACGGGGCGGCACTACCTACCGAGGCCCAGTGGGAGCGCGCGGCGCGGGCAGCGAGCCTCACGGCGAGCCATGCGCATCGCTGGCCTTGGGGCGATGGCGAGTCGCAGGCCAAAGACATGGCGAACATCGAGGCCAGCGGCATCGGCCACCCATCCTGCGTTGGCGTATTTCCGCCAAACTCCATCGGCCTGTACGACATGGCGGGCAATGTTTGGCAGTGGATGGATAACGTGTATGACGCCTCGGCAACAGACATTTTCCCCAACGTGCGAAAAGACCGCGTGCTGAAAACCGATACGAACGTTGACAAGTGTGAACACCCTTCGCTGCGCGGCGGCTCCTGGATCTATCGCCCGGAGCATGCGTCGTGTTCCTACCGTGGCAGGTATCCTCCTGGTCGCTGGGACGACTACGTTGGGTTTCGGGTGATGTTGTCCCTGGCAAAAAAGCGAAGCGTGACACCTGAACCCTGATCGTTCGCAACGAAAAAATCCTGGTTTAGCGGAGGGTTTGACCGGACGCGCGAAGCGCGTCGGTGCGAGTTTTTGCGCCGTTTTGATCCATGCGCCGAGAAGTCGCCCGACTTCGTCCATCAGTTTCGCGCCATGCTCAAATTGCCCAGCGCTGACGAGCTGCCAGTCGTACGCCAGCCGTAGCTGCGTGCGCAATTGCGCAAGCGCCACGTCGGCGTCGATCAGGCGGGTGGCGGGTTGGGGTGAGCGCTACAAGGCGGGCGCTTCGCCGACAATGGTCGATGTGGGCTGGATGCCGTCTCGCGTGTAAACACTGATCGCTGAATCATCCGCCACCAGCCAAACTTCCTGCGCGCCCGCCGCGAAATAGGCACCGCGCTTTGCCGACATTTCGGCATCGGTGTTGCTGCTTGAAAGCACTTCGACGCAGAGTTCGGGCGCTATGGGAAGCGGGCTTACGTTGCCCTGCAAGGCGTCAAAACTGTCCGAACACCAAACAACGTCGGGCACCCGCACCCCCAAAACCGTTTGTATCGCGGCTTCGGGGATGACGCTGCCGGTCAAAAGCTTTCGATTCAGGTAAGCGATTAGCTTCCCCTGTCTGCGACCGTGCCATGTTGAGGCAGGACTCATTTCAATGATGCCCCACTGGTTAAGCTCGATTTTGAAGGGCAGATCACGTAGGGTGGGCTCTGCCAAAACATCTGACCATTGCATACGTTTCTCCAAGTCATGCCTTAAATGTAGCCCCGATTAGTGCGAGGCGTGCAACAGAGGCGATGGGTTTGCCACACGTCGCAGGTCGCGATGCTGTCCACCGCCCCGCCCCGCACTCGTCGGAACTGCAAGCGTTCCGACGTACGCTGATGCATCGCGACCAACCGATGCGCTAATTCAAACGCTGAGCCTAAACGGAGAACGCGCCTGAGCGAGCGATTTCTTCATGCAGCCAGCACGGATCGAGATCAGCGCCGCTAGTCCACGTGACTGCGCCGTAGGCGAGGCTGACCTGCTCAAATCGCGCCTGATCACGCAAAGCCGCGAATACGCCAGCGTCCGAACTGTTGATGAGTTTGGCCAAATCAGCCGTGCCTTGCATGCCGTCGTTAAACGTCAACGCCAACCGAAAATTCGGTAGTGCCGTGACTGCCGCAACGCGCCACGGGGCTATGGGCGTTATGGTGGGCGCTACTCCAGTGGAATGATTTTCTTTGGCATCTGCTTGGCTTGACATAAATCCCAGTCCTCCATCAATTCAGCGCGATGTAGCGCTGCCCATTCAAGAATCAACGCCATCGCCTTGCGTGGCAATTTTCCGGTAATGACATCCAACGTCCGAATATCAATCAAAGCCTCATGCTCCGCATACAGCGCATGAAAAATGCGGAGGTGCGTGTTCACGCCAGAACATTTGAATGACGATACCAAAAAACTGGCTGATGGTTGGCATTGCTTGAGCGCTTATATCCTACTTAAGTCCCTTAAACCGCACGCGCTTGGGCCGCGCGCCTTCTTCGCCGAGTCGATGCACTTTATCGGCTTCGTACTCATGGAAGTTGCCATTGAAGAAAGTCCATTGGCTGTCGCCTTCACACGCCAGAATGTGGGTACAAATCTTGTCCAAGAACCAGCGATCATGCGAGATGACGAGCGCGGTGCCAGCGAATTCGAGTAGCGCATCTTCCAGCGCACGCAGTGTTTCCACGTCGAGATCGTTCGACGGTTCGTCGAGCAAAAGCACGTTCGCGCCCTTGAGCAACGTCTTCGCCAGATGCAAGCGCCCGCGTTCACCGCCCGACAAATTGCCGACCAGTTTCTGCTGGTCTGCACCTTTGAAATTGAAGCGACCAATGTAGGCGCGGCTTTGCATTTCGAAGCGGCCGACTTGCAGAATATCGGCACCGCCGGAGACGTCCTGCCACACGGTTTTGTCGTTAGTGAGGCTTTCGCGCGACTGATCGACGAACGACATTTGCACGGTCTGGCCGATGGTGACCTCGCCTTTGTCCGGCTTCTCGACGCCTGAAATCATTTTGAAGATGGTTGATTTACCGGCACCGTTCGGACCGATGATGCCGACAATCGCGCCGGGTGGAATGGCGAACGACAAGTCCTCGATCAGCATGCGATCACCGAAGCTCTTACTGACGTTCTTGAACTCAATCACCTGATTGCCCAAACGCTCGGAGACTGGAATGAAAATCTCGTTGGTTTCGTTCCGCGTCTGATATTCGTGGCTCGACAATTCCTCGAATCGGGTCAGGCGCGCTTTGCTCTTGGCTTGACGCCCTTTCGGGTTCTGGCGCACCCATTCCAGCTCTTTTTTCAGCGCTTTCTGACGTGCCGATTCGCTCGATTCTTCTTTCTTCAGGCGGTCGCCTTTTTGCTCAAGCCATGAGGTGTAGTTGCCCTTGTACGGAATGCCTTGACCGCGATCGAGTTCGAGAATCCATTCGGCCGCGTTGTCCAGAAAGTAGCGATCATGGGTCACCGCGACTACCGTTCCAGCGTAGCGGGACAAAAACTGCTCCAGCCACTCGACACTCTCCGCGTCCAAGTGGTTGGTCGGTTCGTCGAGCAGCAGCATGTCGGGCTTCGACAGCAGCAAACGACACAGCGCCACACGGCGTTTTTCACCGCCGGAGAGTAGACCAACTTTCGCGTCCCAGGGTGGCAGGCGCAGCGCATCGGCGGCCACATCCAATTGTGCTTCGGTGTTGTGACCGTCGCCGGCTGCGATGATCGCTTCAAGCTCGGCCTGCTCTTTGGCAAGCGCGTCGAAGTCAGCGTTTTCGTCGCCGTACGCGGTGTACACCTCATCAAGGCGCGTCTGCGCGGCCTTAATGCCACCCAGGCCCTCTTCAACGGCCTCGCGCACGGTTTGCTCACCGTCCAACACCGGCTCCTGCGGCAAATAGCCGACTTTGGTGCCGGGGTTGGGACGCGCCTCACCGGTGAAGTCCTTGTCGATGCCCGCCATGATTTTGAGCACGGTCGATTTGCCCGAACCGTTGAGGCCCAGGAGGCCAATCTTCGCCCCCGGAAAGAACGACAGCGAAATGTCCTTGATGATCTGGCGTTTCGGCGGAACAATTTTGCTCACGCCGTTCATGGTGTAGATGTATTGCATAGATGAGAGTTTTGCGGGGCATCATGCAAAAGCGCGCGTGCGCACGCCTATTGTGTGAAGCTTGGGTGAAAGTAAACTGGGCTTCCCTCATTATCTCAGCCTTGAGGAACTTCAAGCCATGCGCAGCTTCCGCTACCGCCTTGTCAACGTCTTTGTTGAATCCAGCACCGCCACCTTCGGCGGCAACCCGCTGTGTGTGTTCGAAAACGCGCACGGCATGACGGATGCGGAGATGCAGGCGCTCACCGCGCAGTTCAATCTGTCAGAAACCAGCTTCATCCTGCCGCGACACGGTGCCGACCCGGACGTCCGCATCTTCACGCCGCGCTACGAGCTGCCCTTCGCGGGGCATCCGACGGTCGGCACCTCGTTTGTGATCGCGTCGATGCGCGAAGCGGCGGGCCAGCGCACCGATCGGCTGCGGCTCGGCATGAAAGCGGGCGTGATCGACGTCGTTCGCGAGCAGGGCGCGTGGACCTTCACAGCCAATGCGCATCGATCCCGCGCCACCAGCGCGAGCGCCGAGGTATTGGCGAAAGCAATCGGCCTTTCGCCGGACGACTTGGCGGGCGAGGCGCGTTTTGTTTCGACCGGCACTGAGCAACTGGTGATTCCGATTGCATCGGTTGCCGCGCTCGGTCGTGCGCAGCCAGTTGCGGAGCTGTTGCGTGCGCATTTCCCGAATGACGCGGGCCGCTACATGGCTTATCTGGTCGTGCGGGTGGCGAGTGATCGCTTTCAAGTGCGCTTCTTTTTTCCGACCGCGAGCGGCCTGACGGAGGACCCGGGCACCGGCTCCGCCTGCGCGAATCTCGGTGGCTATTTGCTCGACGCGGGTGCGTCCACGCCCGCGCTATTCACCGTCACCCAAGGCGAATTTATTGATCGACTCAACGTGTTGCAGCTGTCGTTGACGGCAGAAAAGCGAATTCGTGTCGGTGGGCGCGTGCTGGCGCTGGGTGGTGGCGAAATTCATCTGCCGTAGCCGTTCGCTGCACCACCCTCCGCCAATGTGTCAGGCTTCGCGCGCTTTGCGCGACTGAGCCTCATTAACCCCTAACCCAAAGTCTGCCGATGAACACGTCCTTTCACCGCGCTGCCATCGTCCTCTGCATGATCGCTGCGCCAGGTTTCGCGCCCGCATTTGCGGCCACCCCATGCGCCGCCACCAGCGCCGCGACGGTTCCCGTGATCGTCGAGCTCTACACCTCGGAGGGTTGCGACAGTTGCCCGCCAGCGGATCGCTGGTTGTCAAAAACCATCGCCGAACGGGGTCAAGACGCGGGTTTCATCGCGCTTGCGTATCACGTCGATTACTGGGACTACATCGGCTGGAAAGACCCGTTCGCGCAGCCTGCGTTCACGCAGCGGCAGTCCGCACTGGCCACAAGCGGCGGCGCATCGGGCGTGTACACCCCACAAATTTTTGTCAATGGCAGGGATGATCGCTCATGGACGCGTGGCGCATCAGCGCTTGCCTCGGCCAGCCGCGCGACGGTCAAATTTAGCGTCACCGCACACTGGCAGGGCGAGGGTGCAGCGCAAGTCCTTGAGCTCAAAGGCAAGCTCACCGAGCCCTCTCCCGGCCCCGCCGTACGTCTTCGTTATGCGCTGACCGAAAGCGGTTTGGTCAGCGCCGTGAAAGCAGGCGAAAACCGTGGCGTCACGCTGCGTCATGATGCGGTGGTTCGAGCCACAGGCGCGCTGCCGATGGATGCCAGCGGCGCGTTCGCGCTTGCGGTGTCGTCCCCTCGCTCCTTGCAGAAGGCGAACAGCCAACTGCACGTGATCGCCGAAGACGCACGCGGAAATCCGCTCGCTGCGGCCACGTTAGCTTGCATATTATGACGATCAGCTTTTTGCGACAACCGCCACTGAGCGTGGGCTAAACGCCAAAAAAGTCGTTAAGTCAACAATCTAGTTTATTGAACCCGAGCCCAGCAAAATCGGTGTTTTCGGCGTAAAGCTGCTTCGCTTTCTTTGCGTTCTTTGCTACGGCGCAAAGTTTGTCCCGCAATTGGCGTTAATCAGCGGCCGTGCGGCGCTCCACTGTGCGGCGCTGATGCCGGTGCCGATGGTGGTGGCGGTGCCGGTGAAGCCTAAGCTTGCGCGCAGGAACACCAGCCACTCTTTGGTGGTGGTGAGCAGGCCATCGCCGTCCATGTCCAGATTGCAGGCGGTGGCGAATGCGGTGCCGGTGGATGCGGAGAAGTAGGCTGCACCACCGCCGATGTGGACGATCGTCTGGGTTGGCTGGTTGTTCGCGGCGGACGCCGTGTGCCGTGCGCACACATAGTTTCCGCTAGTCACCGTGCCCAGCGTGCTCACAAACCCACCGCTCACGTCGCAGGTGCAGCTGCTGGTGGAGGACACGCAGTAACTGCTGCCGGGTTGACCATCGGCATAGATGCCGGCGGCACCAAACAGCCCGCTGATGAGCGCTGGGTTCGACGTGCGCACGGAGCTGCGCGGCACGTTGGTCTGGCTGGTGAAGGCGAATGCGTCTGGCGTAGTGTCGTTGAGCGTTAAATCGGGCGTGATGCGGCTGACGAAACCGTCATTGCCCCCACCCCCGTACGCTGCCTGCGCGCCGCCCGGGGTGCCCGGTAGATTGGTGGAGGTGGTATCGCCCGCCACCAGCACCTCGCCACTGATCGGATGCACTGCCAGAGCATAGATCTGATCGGTGCCCGTGCCGCCCAGGTAGGTTGATTGCAGTCGTGTGCTGAGTGCGGAATTAAAGCGGCTGACGAAACCGTCATAGCCACCCCCGGACGCTGCCTGCGCGCCGCCCGTAGTGCCCGGTAGATTGATGGAAACGGTGTAGCCCGCCACCAGCACCTC
>JAYVPF010000084.1:0-8289 GCA_043757535.1 Burkholderiales bacterium | reverse complement strand
AGGCGGTGGACATGGCGGCTCCTTGGGGCGGTGAAGGAGCCTATTCAATGCCTGTGCCGCGCGCCTGTCATCCTCACAATTGATGAAAAACTGCTTGGGAAACGCTGAACAAAGCCCCCTTTCCACAAAAAACATCGACACAGTTTTTTTGTCGGAAGGGGGCTTTATTCAGCGTCTCCCTAAATCCCTTTGCCTGTAACGACCTTAGTCAGCCGTCTCGGTCGACCCCTTGGCTTGACTTCGTGCCGCTCGCCCGTGGCGAGTTCAATGGTATCGGCAAACCCGCTGTTTCCCAGTGGCTGCGATTGTCGCAGCGCCATGCGGATGTCGGTGATTTGCGCGACATCGATCTCATTTGCGAACAGTGCTCGGTAGCTTGTTTCGCGCCTATCCTGTTTTGCATCGAGCGACAGGTAAAGCGTGTGTGGTGTCAGCAGAGGGTCGGCCTGTCCCAGCGCATTGCTGCGATAGCTGCTCCAGCGATAGTGTGCCGGCTCGTCGACCATGCCAGCGCGCACAGGGTTGAGCTCGATGTAGCGCTGGCAGGTGAGCAGGTAGGCGTCGGCCTGTAGGAGCGAAGACTTATAACGGCTGTCCCAAAGTGTGCCAGTACGTCGATAGGTCTTGTTGATGTACTGAACGTAACGCCGCCCGAGGGCCATGATGAAACGGCTCACCGCTTCACCCGAAGGCGGTGTGAGCAGCAGGTGCACGTGATTGGTCATCAACACGTACGCGTGCAGCGCACAATCGGTCTCTTTCAATGCCTCGCCCAACCAGTGGCGATAGCTCACGTAATCGTCTTCACAAAAGAAACAGGCGTCCCGGTTGTGGCCACGCTGCACGATGTGCAACGGCATCTCAGGCAGGTGGACTCGGCGGCGGCGGGGCATGAAGCATTATACTCACATTTTAATTTAACCTGACCCCTTTGATTAGAAAGCCGTGCCCCAACGCCCAAGCTTGCTTTCGTGCGCGCCATGTATCACCACTCTAACCCTCGTTGAAGTGGTGCGTATTATCACGCAAAGTAGCTTAAACGAACAGTATTGTAACCTGACCCCTTTAGCTGCGCTTTAGCTGTACGCGATTCGATGACTAAAAATGGGAAGGTTAGGTACATGCAGCGCTAACTGCGGCTTTGAGCAGCGGTGGGCATCGTGGATGTTTATCGAGGCGCGGAAAGTTACCCGGCAGTTGCTTGCGTATCTGCACGTTGAGCGCCACGATGATGAAGACGTGAACGCCGTCGTAGGACGGGTTTGTAAGATTGGCGAGCACGCTCACGTGGCCATCTTGAGCGCCGCCGCGCTCCTTTTCGTGAGCTCGAATTGCGCGAGTGAGGGGGTCAGTTTCTTGCCCTGAGTAAGGCGCACCCGGAACCACCGTGGTACAGATCGCGCGCGTTGCCGCACTGAATAGCGGACTAAGCGCCGCGCATGCGTAACCCAGCTGCACCAACTGCACATCGTCGGGCTTGTTGGGTGATTTCGTGCCCACATTGGCCGAAAGATTCCAGAAAAATCGGCGCTGATCGCCAGTACCGACGACGACGGGTGTCACCATGATGCGTACTCCTGAATTTTGAATGAAACGAACTTTGCATCGACTGCGCTTTTGCGATCAATCACAGCAGCACCTGCACGGGTGTAACGCGGTTGACGTGCGTGCCGTCTCCAAGCTGGCCGTACGCGTTGTTTCCCCACGCCCACGTTTTGCCATCGGCGGTACGCGCCAGACTGTGGGCGGTACCGGCCGCAATGGCTACTGCGAACCCAGGCACGCTGACTAACACCGGTGGCACCGTGAACGTCACCGTCGGATCGCCCACGGCACCCCAAGTGTTGTGGCCCCAGCCCCACACATGTCCGTCGACGGTGATCGCCAGCGCGTGATTGCGACCCGCCGCAATGGACGTGACGCCGCTCAGGCTGGGCACCTGCCTTGGCGTCACCCCGCAACTCGGCGGTGCCTGTAGGATAGCCTCATACTCGAAGTTGCCCCAGCACCACACCGTGCCATCCTGTTTCAACGCGAACGTGACAAAGCGCGACGCTGCAACGCTCACCACGTTGTCGATACCCAGAACAGCAAGCGCGTAATTGCGCTCATTGCCAACAACCCCGGTTTGTCCAAGTTGGGCCCAGTCGTTCCTGCCCCAGGTGTGTACCTTTCCGTCCGTTGTCACGGCGGCGGCGTGATCCTCACCTCCAGCAACACTGACGACGGGATACAAACAGGTGCCCAACGGATAGACGTTATTACGTACGCACTCAGGAGCGTAGAAGGTGAATTCGGTCGAGCTCGGTTTGCCGTTCCCCACTGGGCCGCTGCCCCAAGCTTTGATAAACGAGTAGCTTTGCGATGTGCCCTGAAGCGCGTACGTCGCAAATTCGCCGGCCGCCACCGCCCAAACAGGGGGTCGCCGTGTGAACGGGGCATTGAGCGGCACCGGGTCGCTAAAGTAGGTCGGACAATGATTGAAGTGGTACGGGTCACCGTAGTCCATGGTCCCAAATGTCACTACGTCGCCGTTGCTGCGAAGCGCAACACCGTGGCGGAGCGAAGCAGCAACTTGCACCACAAGCGCCAACGGATAGTCGCCGATGGGCGGTGGCGGCGACGCCGCACGACACCCCACCGTGAACGGCTGGGCTGCGCCGTGTGGCGCTGGCATAGCGGGCGGAATGCTACCCAGCTCACCGTATTGCCAGTCCCCCATACCACGCACGACATTTTGCGGCGCGAACGAAGGAATGACAATCGTTGGGTTCGACACCGGATTCGCAATAAACAGTGAATACGCGTCACCCGCCGCCAGCGGATTGCCGAGCGGCACCACGGCATGCGTTGGCGCAGCCAGACAGCTCGCTAGCGCCACTGAAGCGAGCGAAGCGAGTGGGGTGGGGTTGCCAACTTTTTTCATGGCGAAGATCCTTTAAAAGCGGTTGAGTCAATCGACGGGGTGAATCGGAAACGTGTTGCAAACATTGGTCTGTGCAAGTCGCAGCTCAAAATCGTGCGAACGAATTTGCGTGAACTACTGAGTAAATTCCTTGAACATCGAGGCGTTGAACTCAACGTCGACCTTGGGACCATCGGCCGCAACGTCGTCGATCACCAGCTTGCCGCCGAGATGCTTGCTGTCGTTGACCCTTGCGTTGAAAGCCTCGGGCATCGCCGCGCCGGAGTACTGCACTCGCTGGTTGTTCACAGCAAGCCAATAATCAAGGCGCGGGCTGACGTCGAAATCGACGGTCATGCCCTCGGAAACTAAGAACGATGTGCAGCGCATGTTTGTGCAAGCTTGCAACTCGTCACCAATGTTTTTGGCTGAAAAAATGAGCTTGCGCACCGTCACACTGGGGTCGCGAATATAGGGACCTTTGACCAAAAAAACGTATTTGAGAGGTGTCGTCCGCCCCTTGTAGACGAGCGTGCCTTTCGCTTCGTTTGAGGTGATTGGCGTGAGCGGCGTGGCAGGCGCTGCAGGTGTGGCGGCAGCGGCGAGCGTCGCGAGTACGCCTGCGGCAATAAGGGTGGCGATGGGGGCGGCGTGGCGAATCGTGTTCATAGAAATTGTCCTGAAGAAGGGTTAAATCAATGGAACGGGTTAATGTGAAACGTGCGGCATGGATGGGTGTCAGACGCACTGATCGGTCCTGCATTTACGGCGCTACGGCAAACTAAACCCACACTGCGTGACCAGATAGTCACGAATCAGCGGCCATGTTTTGCGGGTGGCAGCAGCCGGAAAGTTGATGCCTGCGATCACGGCGCTGTTGTTCATGCCTATGCCGATGCGCAACAAGATCAGCGCGTCGGTGGTGGCGAGAAAGGCTCCGTCGCCGTCGATATCAGGGTTGCAATTGGGTGCGGCGACCAGTCCTGGTGTGTACAACTCGGTGCTGGCCATGGCAATACCGTTCGCGAGCGATCCGCCGACGGCGAGCACTTTGCCGTTGTTGAGTAGCGTGGTCGTGTGGAAGTTGCGCGCTGTCGCCATGGGGCCGGTTGTCGTCCAGCTCCCGAGCGCCGGGTCGTACAGTTCGGCGCTCGCCAAAACGGTCGAGTTGTCGCTCTCGCCGCCTGCAACCAGCGCGCGGCCATCGGCGAGCAGACTGGTGCTCTGTGTCACGCGTCCCGTCACTAACGAACCGGTCAACGACCACGTGTTGCTGGCCGAGTCGTACAGCTCTGTGCTGCGCAGCTTAATGTTTGAATCGCCAAACGCGCCGACCGCCAACACTTTTCCGTTGCCAAGTAGCGTCGCTGTGTGACCGTAGCGAACGGCTACCATCGGGGCGGCCGCAGTCCAAGTATTGGTCACGGGGTTGTAGAGTTCGGCCAGTGGGGTCCCGGTTCCCGTGTTGTAGCCGCCCATGACCAGAACTTTGCCGTTGGCCAACCGGGCGGCGGCGCGCCCAACATAATCCTTAATCATCGCGCCGGTTGCCGTCCAGGTGTTGCTCGCAGGGTCGTACACCTCCGCCGCGTTGATGGGTAACCCGGCTGCGCCAAGGCCGCCCGCGACCAGCACCTTGCCATTGGCGAGCAGCGTCGCGGTGTGCCCGCTACGAACGGCGGCCATTGGGGCGGCTGCACTCCACGTGTTGGTCGCAGGGTTGTACAAATCAGCGGTGGCGAAAGTGTGGGTCGTGCCGGTCGCACCGCCCGCAACCAATACGCGACCGTCGGGTAGCAAGGTCGCGGTATGGGCGTTGCGCGGCGCGGAGATTGCCCCAGCGGACGTCCAAGCGTCGCTCGCAGGGTCGTACAGCTCGGCTGTTGCGATCCAGACAATGGGGCCGTACCCCGCCACCACCAACACCTTGCCGGTGGCGAGCAGGGTGGCGGTGTGCCCTACGCGCGCTGTAGTCAACGGCGCTGCCGGGCTCCATGTACCCGCTGCAACGGCTGAGGATACGGTCAGCAGTGTGGCTAAAGCGAGTAGCGTGACCGTCGCGATCCATCTAACGCAACGTGAGTTAGTCGTTACCCGTAAGCGCCTGCTTGATGCGCGCAAACTTTGCAAAGACGAAGTAGTGTGTTGCATGTTTTCTACCGGTGAGTTGAACGTTTGCGGTTCAGGTGTTGCGCCTACTGCCAGCCACTCGCTAGCGAGTCACGAACCCATGGGTGCAACGATAGGGTTGAGCGACGTACACCTAGATCACAAAATCGTGATAGCGTCGTAAAAGTTGCATTTTTTTTGCGTGCGACCGCATGGCGCACGCCGCGCACACGTTGCGTCTGTTCATTGATCGTTAATTTCGTTGTTCGTCCGCGTTTTTTTGACTCCGAAGCAAAATGGCATCTGCCGCATCCCGCATCGCCACTGGTCTGCATCTCGCCTCGCCCCCTTCGTGGAAATGGGTGGCGTACGACATCTTGTGCGGCGACCCATTGAATGTGCTGGATCGACTGGATGCCGCGGCACTGCTTGCGCTTGACGCTCACGATCACGAGGCGCAAGTAGGCTTGGCTGCCACGGCCACGACGTGGATGCTGGTCGATTGGGCGCGTTTCACGGGGTGGCGCGAATGGGTCAAACGATTCGACGAGGCGGACGCGACGCTGCCTTCGAAGACGGACGCTGATCTCGATCTCGCTCGCGCCATGGGGGCTAGCGCCTGCGCGCTGTTGCGTGGAGACGCGAACGACATCCTTGCTCCGTTGCATGAACGTCTTGAAGCGTTGGTAGCGATGCCCTGCACCAGCCCGCAACGTGCCACGCAACTTTATCTGACTGCTGGAACGTTGTTGCCGTGGCTGCAAATGTCGGGCAACCCAGCGGGTGCGCAAGCGCTGCATGGACGCATGGCGGAGATCGCAGCCGAGCTGCCAACGTCAACGCAAGGTGGCATGTATCTGCGCGGCACGTGGCTAGCCTCATGGGCGCTTTATCTGCATTTCATAGATCGGATGCGCCTCACTGAGGCCATGCGTGCGCTTGACGAATACATTGAAAAAACGTCTTTGCCTCTGCTTAAATTTCGCAGCGCGCGCATTGCCACAGACCAAGCGGCGCATGAGCAGAATTTTGATGCGGCTGATCGCGCCTTGCGCGACATGCTCAACGCGTTGCACCCCAAGCGCCCGATGGAGCGCGTGATTTACAACATGCTTGCCGCGAGAAGCGCCTGCGCCCGCAAAGATGCAGAAAACGGTTCGCTGCACCTTGAGCACATGGCTCGTGATCTCGCCGTTGCCGATTGTCCGCCGAGTGTGGCGAGCAACTACCAGCAATCGGCTTGGCGCTTGTACTACGCGTTGGGCGACTACGAAAAAGGCGCTGATGTGTGTGAGCAGAATACGCAACATGCGCACACCCAGCACGCAGCCACCATGCGCGGCATGGGCGCCCTGGGGCGTGCGCTGCACGCCCATCACGACGGCGAGCCAACACGGCAGCGCATGCGCGAGCACTTGCAATCCGGTCTCGCCGCGATGCGTGCCGCCAAAGTTTTCAACTACCTGATTTCGGTGCCCGAAGCGCGCGCAGGTGTATCGGCGTTAGCGTTGCGGGACGGCATCGAAACAGAGTTCGTGCTCGCGGCGTTGAAGCTCGCGCCGGTGCCACCGCCCGCTTGGGCGGACGAGCATTGGCCGTGGGCGATGAGCTTGCGCTGCTTTGGCGGTTTTCGCAACGTGGCGAAATTTGCCGAAGGCCAGAGTGCGAGCAAAGCGTCGAGCCGTCCGCTGAATCTGTTGATGTTGATTGCCGCGCACGGCGCGCAGGGGTTGACGGTCGCCAGTGCGAGCGATGCGCTGTGGCCGGAGCTGGATGCCGATCAGGCGGAAAACACGCTGAGCATGACGCTGCTGCGCCTGCGCAGACTGCATGCAGAAACCGATCTGATTCAGCGAAACGCAGGGTGGCTGCACCTCAATCCGTCGCGCGTGTGGACCGACGTGATGGCGCTGGAGGCGCATCTGGACGGCCTGCCCGACGTTGAGACGAATGAAGCCGAGCGCACGAAATTCGTGACGCGCTTGTTTGATCTGTATCGCGGTGATTGCTTGAAGGGCGTGGATGACGACTGGGCGCACGGACGCGCCACACACTATCGCGGACGGGTAACGCTGGCTACGCAGCGGGCGCTTGGCCGATCGATGCAGGCGAATCACTACGCCGCCGCAGAACACACGATGACACGCGCATTCGAACGAGGCCTTGATGTCACGCGGTTGCTCAATGCGGTGCATCCTGAGCAGCGCGCAACGGCGTCCTGGAAGCGGTTGCAGCAGCATTTGAGGATGCTGGCGTCAGGTTAGTAAAGTCAGAAAATTGCATAACAACTTTTTGCTTTACCCTATATTTCATTGGGGCTACAGCGGCATTTAAGGCAAAGTCGATTATTAGCGTTTTGTGCTTGCAGCCACCGTTTAATAACGCACTCAAGCAAAAGTCATATGAAAATTTCAGCGGTAATCGCAACAAAAAATCTATGGCAGCGCCAACGCGCAGGCTCCGTTGAGATAAGCCCGAATATCGCTCCAGCTTTGCCTCCGAGCGCCCGCAGCTACGGCGTTCGCGGTCACGGCGTCTCCGTTCAATCGAAGTGCGACGCGTAGCAGCATGAGCCCGTCCGTGGTCGGCAGCACGAGCCCGTCGCCGTCAATGTCGAGCGCGATTGCGCCGTTTATGGGTTGCCGTTGCGCATCGATAAAGGTGGCGATGTTATCGCCCGTCGTGCGCGTGGCGCAGGCGCGAAAGCTCGCGTTCGCGCTGAGCGCCGCACCGTTGAATCCGAGCAATCGGCGCAACAGTATTTGAGCATCGGTTGCGTCAAAGATGCCGTCACCGTCCACGTCGACGTTGCAAGTCGCGTCTGGCACGTACGCTCCGCAACCGTACAGCGTCACGTTGTAGCTGCCGGTGGCGTCCGCCGTAATGCCCCACGTGGTCACATCAAGGTAGTGCGTGCCCGTCGTCGTCAGACGAAACTGCTGGATGCGCGAATCGCGAACCTTGGCAGCGACGATATCGTCGTTTTCAGCCAATATTTCGCGGTTTGGCCCGAGCAGATAGAGGTACGGATCAAGCACCGCCAGCCCAGCTGTAGTGCTCTTCACGTCAATCGACACCACGTCGCCCGCCACCGCATTAAAGCTGTAGCGTACGGTGTTGAACTCAGGCCCGCGCACGCCCCCGTGACAATAATTTTCCGGGTGCGCAACGTCTAGGGAAACACTGAACAAAGCCCCCTTCCGACAAAAAACATCGACACGATTTTTTTGAAGTGGACGCGCAGCTTGTTTTTCACATGATTTTCATAATCTGAT
>JAYVPF010000083.1:0-29950 GCA_043757535.1 Burkholderiales bacterium | reverse complement strand
GGCCGATTCGGAGGACTATGTTCTGAAGATGGCCGGTCGCTGGGTGACGCGCGAAGGGCTCATCATGGGCATCTTCTCGAAGGACGAGAAAACGCTCTTCGGAGGCACCGGATTTCACGGCTTTGACTGGAAAGTGCCGTCGCTGGAGATCGGCTGGTTCCTGCGCAAAAGCGCACGCCGCCAAGGCATCGGCGCGGCAGCGGTCACGCTTTGCTGCGAGTTCGCTTTCGAGCAAATAGGCGCAAATCGCGTGTGGGGCACGGTTGACGTGTTGAATGATCGCAGCTGGCGTCTATTCGAGCGCGTCGGCTTCGCCCGCGAAGCGCATTTACGCGGGGAATGTCGTGATCACCGCGGCATTCTTCGCGACACGTTTGTCTACGCAATGCTTGCCCGCGAATGGCAAAACGCTAAAGCAGCTTCTTACTGAAAGCACCATAGCATTGGGGTTAGCCGCCTGAAATTAGATAAGTCGACAAATAGCAAAATTGTAGCTTAGCCCGCGTATAGTGGTCTTTGTGCGAGAAAGCTGATACTCTCGCTTTCGAGAAAATCGCCGTCGATTCTGCGAAATCGTCAGTGTCGAGAAAGGCACCAACACCGTGTGCTTCTGTGCGCTATGCTCAATCGTGAACGAAGAGAAGCCAGATCAACCTCTGCATGATTTCGTAGCCGCGTTGGAGCAGTTGATGCTCCGCGCCAAACGCCTGCCGCCGCTCGACATGGCGCGTCAGGCGCAGCAGTGGGTGGCTGCGCATCCGCAACGCGTTCCTGAGCCCGCTGCGCCCCGCTGCGTCATCGTTTCACCGCATCCTGATGATGAATGTATCGGTGGCGGACTGCCGCTGCGTCTGATGCAGGAGTCAGGCTGGCGCGTCGTCAATATCGCGGTTACACACGGCAGCAATCCGGCAAGGCAACTGGCGCGCGCTGAAGAACTCTCCGTTGCCTGCGCGCGCATCGGATTTGAGCGCCTGTTGCTTGCGGAACGCGGCTTGAATCGCATTACACCCGAAGCGCGCGAAACCGATTCCAAGCACTGGTCAGATAGCGTCAATCTGCTTGCCGAAAAGCTAGCCGCATTGAAACCAGTGCTCGTGCTCTGTCCGCATGCACTCGACGCCCAAGGCACACATATCGGCACGCATCACCTGACGCTCGACGCGCTGGCTGTTGTGTCGGCGAATTCGCCCGACTTCTCGACCACGCTTGCGTTCACCGAATACTGGTCCACAATGACCCACGCCAATCTGCTCGTCGAGCTAACCGCCACTCAGGTCGGTGACATGATCAGCGCCTTGGCCTGTCACGTTGGCGAGGTCTCGCGAAATCCGTTTCATCTCACCGTGCCCGGCTGGCTCGTCGACAATGTTCGCCGTGGCGGCGAAATCGTCGGCACAGCGGGCGGCAATGTTCCGGACTACACGTTCGCCGCGATTTACAACGTCATGCAGTGGCGCGACCGTGGCCTGCATACGGCATGGCCATCGGGCCAGTGGGTTGGCAGCACCTCGGTATGCGCTGACTATTTCGCATAAACCAGATCGCGCAGAAATAGCGAAATTGCCGGGATATAGGTGATGACCATCACGCAGGTCAGCACGACAAGTACAAATGGAACGAGCTGCGTCACGATGCGATCCAGCGAGATTTTTGCCACGGTGCAGGCTGCGAACAGATTCACCCCGAACGGCGGCGTGATCATGCCGAGTGCTAAGTTCACCACCATGATGATGCCGAAGTGCACCGGGTCGATGCCGAAGTGAATCGCGACGGGTGCAAGAATCGGCGCGAGCACGATGATCGACGCGCTGGTCTCGATGAACATGCCGATGATAAAAAGCGCCGCGTTGACACCAAGCAAAATCAGCATGGGGCTTTGCAACCATTGCTTCAAAAGCAAACCAATCGCATCGGGTACGCCCGGGCGTGTGATGAGGTACGCGAAGAGTCCGGCGTTGGCGATGATGAACATGATGACGGCGGATGACAACGTGCACTTTTTAAAGATCGGCAACAGGTCTTTCAGCGAAATTTCACGATACACCGCCATGCCGACAAACAGCGCATAAATCACTGCAACGGCAGACGCTTCGGTCGGGGTAAACACGCCGCCATGAATGCCGCCGAGAATGATGACCGGCATCATGAGCGCATACGCGGCGCGTCCGTTGAGCGAGGCGCGCAGCTTGGGGATGCACGAGAGCACGATGAAATAGGCCGCGAATAGCGTCACGCCAATCAGGTGCGAATAGCGCTCCATCGTCTGCTCGCTGAGCCCCTTGTCGAGCACGGCGGGTGCGATGCAGCGACTGCCGACGAGCAACAGGCCTACCGCGCCCAAGATGATCCCCATCACCGCAAACAGCCCGCCGACCGGCATCGACAGGTACGCCCAGAACATTGAATACTCTTCAAGTCCGATGATCGTCTGCACACGGCCGCGCTCTGCATAGTCCCAACCGATCACGATGATGATCGCGATCAGCGTAAGGCTCGCGATCATCACGACCACATCGGGCACGCGTTTCCTGCGCGGTTTCACCCAGCGATGCGGCACATCAACGCTGACCATCGCGCCCTGGCGAAACGCCATCGGAATGCCCATGAAAACCATCCAGATCAGCGTAAAGCGGATCAACACTTCTGTCCATTCAGCAGGCTTTTCGAGTGCGAATCGGGTGAGGGTTTGAAACACACCGAGGCCAGCCGCAGCCGCCAACATCGCGCAGGCGAACAGCATGGACGCGTGGGTGGTGATGCGCTCAATGCGCAGGAACGTTTGTTTCATAGACTGCCCTTTTTATCGATTCATTGTGGGCAGAAAAAAAGCCCGCGAGGAGCGGGCTCTTTTGCGACTAGGGACGCGAGGACTCATTCACGCGGTCATCCTGAGCGTCAGCGAAGGATCCGGCGGCATGCAATGATTTCAAGGCCTCGCAGCCGTCCTCGCATACCACCTGATCCTTTGCCCTGCTCAGGACGACATTAATCTGCGTTTCCTTTGCAAAAATGTGCGCTATTTCACCGCACGAATCTTGTCAATATTTGCCTTGCCAAACTGCTTCTCAAAATCGGCGTTCACCGCCGTCAGTGCGGCGACAAATTTCGCCTTGTCCACTTCAACAATTTGCATGCCTTTCGCGCGCAAATCGGTCACGCCCTTCGCATCATCCTCGGCCACGCGTGCGCGGTTGGCTTTCACCGCCTCTTTCGCTGCGTCCATGAACACCTGCTTGTCCGCTGCCGAGAGTTTGTCGAACGCGGCTTTGTTCATCAAGATCACGGCGGGCGAATACACATGCCCGGTCAGCGACATGTACTTCTGCACCTGCGCGAACTTCGCCGCCATGATCACTGACAACGGATTTTCCTGACCGTCAACCGTGCCCTGTTGCAGCGCGGTGAACACCTCCGGGAAGGCCATCGGTGTAGTGATGATGCCAAAGCCTTTGTACGCTGCGATGTGCACCGGATTTTCCATCGTGCGCATCGTCAGACCCTTCAAATCCTCGGGCGTGTTCACCGCGCGGCGATTGTTGGTCATGTGACGTACGCCATTCTCGGCCCACGCCAGCGCTTTCATGCCTTTCGCGTCAAATTTGGTGAGGAGTTCGTGTCCAATCGGGCCGTCGAGCACGGCATGCGCATGCGCTTTGTCACGGAACAGAAACGGGATGTCGAGGATGCGTGTCTCAGGAACGAAGTTCGGCACCGGACCGCTGGAAGTGAGCGTCAGCTCTTGCGTGCCGAGTTGCACGGCTTCAATCGACTCACGTTCGCCGCCGAGTGATCCGGAGTAGAACGGCTGGATCTTGATGCGACCGCTGGTGCGTTTCTCAACCTCTTTCGCAAAGGTGTCGATGCCGACGCCTTGATGCGAATTTTGCCCAATCGAGATGCTAATTTTCATCGACTGTTGAGCGAGGGCGGATGACGACATTGCGGCAAGTACGCTGACGGCGAAGGTCGACGCGACTAGGCGTAGTTTCATGGTCTCTCCTTGAGTGAATATTTGCGCGCGACTACCTACAGAAATTATCGGCAAGTGCCGACACAGGTCGATGACGAATCGCATTAGAAATAGTGGTATCCATAAGTATTTCAGCGCACGATTAAACTAGTTTGCGTAAAAACCCTTGATACCTGCGGAGTACAAACACGATGACGAGCCTACCGATCTGGACGCAAACCGCAGGACTCCTCGTGCTGTCGAACGTCTTCATGACCGTCGCGTGGTACGGCCACCTGAAAAATCTTGCGAGCAAACCGTGGTGGATCGCCGCGCTGATTAGCTGGGGCATCGCGCTGTTCGAATATTTGCTGCAAGTCCCCGCGAACCGCATCGGCTCTGGGCAATTTACGCTCGCGCAACTCAAGATCATGCAGGAAGTCATCACGCTCGCGGTATTTGTTCCGTTCGCCGTGTACTACATGAACCAGCCGATGAAACTGGATTTTTTGTGGGCGGGGATTTGCTTGTTGGGTGCGGTTTATTTTATTTTTAGAAGCGCGTGAGCGCATTGCCCGCGCGCCGAGTCAACTGTCTGAAAATCCCATGAAAGGCTCGCGCCTGCGTTCGCGTTGCAGCTGCCTTGCAGACGTACAGGGGTCGTGTTTTTTTGGTTGGCAAGGATGCTGCCCTGATCCTGGCCGGTGAACCACAAGTCCGCGAACAGATCGGTCGCAGGCGGATTTCCGCTACACGTGATGTTGGCCGGGACGGCTGTGAATACACTCCCCCGTAGCGCACGCCGCTCGTTGAGTTGGCTTCCATCACTCCAAACAGAGGCTCAAAACGGAACTCTCGGATCGTGTTGCGGTTCCCATTTTTGGCTATCAACTTTCTTGTTTAACGTCCGTTCCAATTGGGCATAGAACACTATTGACGCGTATATCGACTAATGGGCAATTGAAGCCCTAGCCCCTACACAGTGGTCATTTAGAGAAAATGCTGATACGAAATCGAAGTCAAATTCCGTAGCATTTATGCGTTGATGTTGTGATGTTTTGACGCAAAATGTGTTTTCCAACGGGAATTGACCTGTGCGAACCACACTCGAAATTCGTGACTCTGTCCTGCAAACCGCACGGGAAGAGGCTCTGCGCACCAATCGCTCGATTGGCGAGGTGATCTCCACTAGGGCGGAGCGAGGCATTTACGCGCCCCCTCGGTGCAGCAAGTGTGTCCCGAATATCGCGGCGGCATTCGTCAGCTTGAGCGGCGCGGCCAGTTGATCACCTACGAGCACATCGATAAATTGCGCGACGAACTGGGCGTGTGATGGCGAGCGCTGCTGCAACACGCGCACCACGGGCGCTGCTGCATGTGAACGAGCTCATCGCGCTGTTTGATCCAGCACACGCGTCCTCCACGCGAGCGCACGAATGGTCCGCTGCGCAAGTGGGCGGAGTGGCTACCTGCCCAATCGTTCACAACGGTGTGGTTCGCATTTTGAGCGAGCCTGCATACTCAAATGCAGCGCAGTATTCTGTGCAATCGACGGTGCAGTTGGTGCGGGATTTTTGCGCGGCGAGCAATCACTAGTTTTGGTCGGATTCGCTTGCGTTGATCGACGACCCGGAGTTCGACTATTCGCGGTTGCGCGGGCATCGGCACATTACGGACGCGTATTTGTTGGCTCTGGCGGTGGCAAATGAAGGCCAGCTCGCGACGTTTGATTCGGCGATTGCCGCTACGGTCGCTGTCGTGCGCGGCGCTAACACCGCGAGCGTGATGGTTTTGTCGGAGCGGGGAGGGCCGCGAACGCCGGTGATTTGCGGCTTCTAGGGACAAATGCCCTATCGCGCCCGCGTCATCGCCTCAAAGAACTCTTTGTTGTTCTTGGTATCGCGCATGTGCTTTTGCAGTTTTTCCATCGCTTCGATCTCGTCCATTTCGGAGAAGAGTTTGCGCAGGATCCAGGTCTTTTGCAGCACGCTGGGTTCAAGCAAAAGCTCTTCGCGGCGTGTTCCCGAGCGACCGATGTTGATGGCCGGGTAGACGCGCTTTTCGGCCATGCGCCGATCCATGTGGATCTCCATGTTGCCGGTGCCTTTGAATTCCTCGTAAATCACGTCGTCCATGCGGCTGCCGGTGTCGATGAGCGCGGTGGCGATGATGGTCAGACTGCCGCCTTCCTCGATGTTGCGAGCCGCGCCGAAGAAGCGTTTTGGCCGTTGCAGCGCGTTGGCTTCAACACCACCGGTGAGCACTTTGCCGCTGGATGGCATGACTGTGTTGTAAGCCCTCGCTAACCGGGTGATCGAGTCGAGCAGGATCACCACGTCTTTTTTGTGTTCAACGAGACGTTTGGCTTTTTCGATCACCATCTCGGCGACCTGAACGTGGCGCGTGGCCGGTTCGTCGAACGTGGAGGCGACGACTTCGCCGCGCACGGTGCGCTGCATGTCGGTGACTTCTTCCGGACGTTCGTCAATCAAAAGCACTATCAAAACGACGTCTGGATGGTTGCTGGCAATCGCGTGGGCGATATGTTGCAGCATGACGGTTTTGCCGGATTTCGGCGGCGCGACGAGCAGACCGCGCTGGCCTTTACCAATCGGCGCGACAATGTCGATCACTCGACCGGTTATGTTTTCTTCAGCCTTGATGTCGCGCTCAAGCTTGAGCACTTTATCGGGAAAGAGCGGTGTTAAGTTCTCGAAAAGAACCTTGTTTTTGCCAGCGTCTGGCGGGAACCCGTTCACCGAATCCAGCTTGGTCAGCGCGAAATAGCGCTCGCCTTCCTTCGGGGTGCGCACTTCGCCTTCAATCGAGTCCCCCGTGTGCAGGTTGAAGCGGCGAATTTGCGACGGCGAAATGTAGATGTCGTCGGTGCCCGCCAGATAGCTCGCCTCGGGGGAGCGCAGGAAGCCGAAGCCGTCAGGCAATACTTCGAGCACGCCAGCGCCAACGATGGCTTCGCCCTTTTTCGCCTGCTGCTTCAACAGCGCGAAGATCAGGTCATGTTTACGGAGTCGGTTCGCGTTCTCAAGCTCATTGGCGAGTGCGATTTCGAGGAGTTCTGCGGCAGATTTTGTTTTGAGTTCAGCTATGTTCATGCTGTTAAAGGTGGGGATGTCGCTTGAAGATTCCCGAAGCGGTGACGGGGAGCGGGCCGCTCAACGAGAAAAATCGGAGCAGGCACGCGAAAAATGCGAAAGATCAGTTGCGCTCTACTGCGCGATGATTTTTAAAGTTTTCTAGGAAATTTAGGCCCCACCAGAACGGATGGGCACTTAACGGATTTGGGTAGATTCGCGAATTGTGACGGCGTTAGACGTTGCTGTCAACAAATGCCGTCAATTGGGCTTTGGACAAAGCGCCGACTTTTTGTGCGGCCAGTTCACCGTTTTTGAACAGCATGAGCGTCGGGATGCCGCGAATTCCGTACTTGGCGGCGATTTCGCGGTTGTCGTCCACATCGACTTTGGCGATGCGCACTTTGCCCGCATGACTGACGGCGACCTCTTCGAGGATCGGCCCGATCATCTTGCAGGGCCCGCACCATTCGGCCCAAAAATCGACCAAAACAGGCGTATCAGATTTTAAGACATCCATATCAAAGGTAGCATCGGTGACGTGGGTGATGTTGTCGCTCATGGGGATTTCTACTCCTGAAGGTCCTGATTTTGCGAAAAAACTGGCAAACTGAATGAATAGTAGTTGAAGTCAGCCATGGGCATTTCAAGTGAGTCCAGTCCCACAGGGAGCAGACTCCCCTTTATAATCGAATGGATTTCCCGAAAACTTCCAGCACAACCGATTCCATGAAACGCAACGCGTTATTTACGCTCAGTGCCGCCGCCGTCGCAAGCTTTGGCTGCACGATGACACTGGCTCAAGCTCCCATTCCAGTCGGGGACGCCAAGGCGGGCTCCCAACTCATTCAAAGATGCCAGGGCTGCCACGGCATCGAAGGCTGGCGCACCGCCTATCCGGAGGTGTATAGCGTCCCGCGAATTGGCGGTCAGCACCCGACCTACCTGGTGAGCGCGCTCAAGGCGTACAAGTCTGGCGAGCGTAAGCACCCGAGCATGCGAAGCATCGCTGTGTCATTGTCGGATAAGGACATGGCCGATCTGGCCGCCTATTATGCGGAGACCAGATAATGAGAGCGCTGGTTGCAATTTTTTCTAGCGTTGCGTTGGCGGGGGCTGCTTGCGCCGCCGATATCGCTGCGGGCGCTGCGAAAGCCAAAGAAGTGTGTTCTGCCTGCCACGGCATTGATGGCAACAGCACGGATGTCAACAATCCGCGCCTCGCCGGACAACATCCCGATTACATCGCCAAAGCGCTGCGTGATTACAAATCTGGTGATCGCAACAACGCCATCATGAAGGGCTTCGCCGCGACGCTGTCAAAGAAAGACATCGAAAACGTTGCTGCGTATTTTTCTGCACAAAAATCAGTGCTAAGCATCAAGTATTAATTCAGCGCATTGTGTCAAAAAAGGCGCCCTGCGAATGCACGGCGCCTTTTTTGTTGCGCTGCGAAATAAAATACGCCAATGATTGAGCGCATCAAGAACTTCGACTTTCGCCGCGCTGGCAACCGCCGGGTGCGTTCTGCGCGCACGAGTACACCTGCGTCGGCGCGGCTTGAGACCTTGCGCCGCTGGATCGTCTGGCTGATCGCAGTTGCGATTGTTTTGGCTACCGTCGTCGCGTTCGCAAGCTTTAGTGCCGCCGACCCGGCATGGTCGACGACGGGCACTGCGCTGCGCGTCAAAAACTGGCTCGGCTCCGCAGGCGCGTGGCTCAGCGACATTGGCTACTTTGTGTTGGGCGCGACGGTCTGGTGGCTGATTGCGTTTGCGGCGCTCGCGGTGTGGCGGGCGATGCCGCCAATGCCGAAATCCGACGTCCGCTCGTCGGTCGTGCAGGATGATGAGAGCGCAGTCCAAACGGTGATCTTGGGCCTTCCATGGCGCGTCGCTGGACTGACGCTGCTGTTGCTCGCCAGCGCTACGCTGGAGGCGCTGGGCATGCATCGAATCTTCGCTGGATTGCCGCAAGGCGCGGGCGGAGCGCTCGGACAAACGCTTGCTTTTCCACTGCTCAAAGTGGTCGGCTTTGTACCCGGCACCTTGCTGCTCATCATTTTGCTTTTCGTCGGCTCAAGCCTAACCTTTGCGATAAAGTGGCTGCGCGTGAGTGAATGGATCGGCTCACTGGTGCTGGACGGGTTTTCAAGCTGGCGCGAGAAACGTGAAGAAGTGCGCGAAATTCAGCGCGACCATGACATTGCAGCACCCGAAGTTGAGCTGCGTGAACTCTATGTTCGCGAAGAAACCAAACGCGTCGAAGCGCACGAACCGATCCGGATTGTTGAGTCGTTCGAGCCCATCGTTTTGTCCGAACGCGTCGAGCGCGAAAAGCAGACGACGCTGTTCTCAGACATTCCCGACTCCGTGTTGCCGCAGCTCTCCCTACTTGAGCCTTTGCCAAAAGATCAACCGGTTGTTTCCGGTGAAACGCTTGAATTCACGTCGCGACTGATTGAGCGAAAACTCGCGGAATTCAACGTGCCGGTGAAAGTGCTTGCGGCGTATCCAGGCCCGGTGATTACGCGCTACGAAATTGAGCCCGACGTGGGCGTCAAAGGCAACTCGATTGTTAATCTCGCGAAGGACTTGGCACGCGCAATGAGCGTGATGAGCATCCGAGTGGTGGAGACAATTCCCGGCAAATCCTGCATGGGTTTGGAGGTGCCAAACCCGCAGCGGCAAAGCGTTGCATTGATCGAAATTCTCGGCAGCGCGGTGTACAACGATTCGTCAAGCCTGCTCACGATGGCGCTCGGCAAAGATATCGCCGGACGACCCGTAGTGAGCGATCTCGGTCGCATGCCACATTGTCTCGTGGCCGGCACCACAGGCTCCGGCAAGTCGGTCGGCATCAACCAGATGATACTTTCGCTGCTGTACAAAGCGGAGCCGAAGCAGGTACGACTGTTGCTCATTGATCCGAAGATGCTGGAGCTGTCGATTTACGAAGGTATTCCGCATCTGTTGTGCCCGGTCGTCACCGACATGAGGCTCGCCGCCAATGCTTTGAGCTGGTGCGTGAACGAGATGGAGCGACGCTATCGTCTGCTGTCGCACTCGGGCGTGCGCCAGCTCTCCAGCTTCAACCAGAAAGTGCGCGAGGCGCAGGCCAGAGGCACGCCACTGACGAACCCATTCTCGCTCACCCCTGACGAGCCGGAACCGATCGAAGAAATGCCGTTCATCGTTGTCGTGATCGACGAGTTGGCCGACCTGATGATGACGGCGGGAAAGAAGATTGAAGAGCTGATTGCGCGGCTTGCCCAGAAGGCTCGCGCAGCAGGCATTCACCTGATTCTCGCTACACAGCGCCCGTCGGTTGATGTAATCACTGGCTTGATCAAAGCCAACGTACCGACACGCATCGCGTTTCAGGTCGCGAGCAAGATCGATTCACGCACCATCCTTGACCAGATGGGCGCAGAGGCTCTGCTTGGTCGTGGCGACTTGCTCTACATGCTGGGTGGAACCGGCATCCCGAACCGTGTACACGGTGCCTTTGTCACCGATGATGAGGTGCACCGCGTTGTAGAGCACTGGAAGGCGCAAGCGCCGCCGCAATACATCGAGGGCGTGCTCGAAGGCACCGATGCTGAGACGTTGAACGAAGTGAACTCTGGCGGCGGCGGCGGGTCACAGGATGGTGAACAGGATCCACGTTTTGATGAGGCGGTCGCTGCGGTGCTGGAGAGTCGACAGCCGACGATCAGCTATGTGCAACGGCGGTTGCGCATTGGTTACAACGGTGCGGCGCGCCTGATCGAAGCGATGGAGAACGCGGGTATCGTGACAAGGCCAAATGCAATGGGCAAACGGGAAGTGATTGTGCCGAAGCGCGAAGAATGACGACCTGTAGGAGCGGATTGCCGCGACCTAGGTCTGCACAACGAATCGTTGGATCGCGGCAAGCCGCTCTTACAAAAATAGGGTATGCAATAGTGAAATTGAGATTAAGTTCCGGCGCATGGTGTTTGTCGCTCGCCTGCGCCGCAAGCGTCGCTCAAGCTCCCGCTAACCCCCTCACCGATTTCCGAGCGTACACACGCGATCTAAGCTCGCTGTCCGGTTCATTCACGCAAGAAGTGCGCGACAAGAATGGCCGCGTCAGTCGCCAATCTGCGGGCACCTTCGCCATCGCACGTCCCGGTAAATTTCGCTTCATCTACGAGAAGCCCTATAAGCAAACCATCGTCAGCGACGGCGTCACTGTATGGCTGTATGACGAGGACTTGAATCAGGTTACGACTAAAAAGCTCTCTGACACGTTGAGCGAGCAGCCGTTAACGTTGCTGCTCGATCCTGCCGCGTCAGAAAAAGCGTTCGAACTAAAAGTGCTTGAATCGCGCGGCTCCATTGGCTACGTCGAAGCAAAGCCGCGCAAGGCCGATGCATCGGTTGATGAGCTGCGTATCGCGATGGTGGCGTCGCAGCCTGCAGAATTGTCGTGGCGCGATGCCTTACAAAACACCAATGCGATTCGATTCACAACGCTCATGAAGAACGGCAAACTGGCCGCAAATGCCTTTCTATTTGTGCCGCCGAAAGGCGCTGATGTCCTTAAGCAGTAGGTGCCGCCACGAGCTGCTTGTCGTCGCGAACACTAAGTCCGCTCGCTAGCACGTAACCGTTTTTGTTCATACATGCGGGCATCGGCGACCTGAACCAATGAGTCAAGCGTGGCCCCCTCCGTCGGGTAGAGCGCGCCACCGCACGAGCCGCCAGTGCGCAGCGAATTACCTTCGATCAACATCGATTCATCGAGCATTGCAGATAGCCGTTCGATTTGAGCGGCCAGTGCGTCTTCAGTCGATATTCCTGACATCAACGCCACGAATTCATCCCCTCCGTAGCGCGCAAGCACGTCATCGGTTCGCAAAGAAGCCGCAATACGCTGTGCCGCTACGGTCAATACGACGTCGCCGACGGCATGCCCGTAGCGGTCATTGACACGCTTGAACTGATCAAGGTCAATGAATATCAAGGCAAAGTTTTGATCGCCTAATTCGATGCGCGTGGCGAAGCGCTTCTCGAAAGTGCTTCGAGTCAGCGCCCCGGTCAACGGGTCAACCAGCAAGCCATCCTTGAAGTCCTCGACGGCTGTTGCAATGACGCCCAACTCGTCTTTACGTCCGCTGAACAAGCGCTCAGTTCGCTCGCCTCGCGCCAGGCGTCGCGTCGCGTCGGTCAAACGCGAAACGTCACCTGAAATTCGATTCATGAACCACAGTCCGAGCGCTAGCGCTAAGCCCACTGCGATCACGCCGATCATGATGTTTTGCGTGATGGTTTTCTGCACATTGCCCATCAGATCGGCGCGCGGAATGGCCACCACCATCGTCCAGTCGAGACCGGCGGCGTCACGTTGCGCGGTGGCGGTCATATGAATGCGCCCACTTTCGTTGTCAAACGAATGGTGAGTAATTTCGACGCCACGCACCAGGCTCTTGTTAGCGCTTTCTCCAGACACGAGCTGGGCATAGGCGTCGCGAACGAGCGCGTTAACGCTTTGGTCAGCACGTAGCCGGGTCGGTTTCTGTGCGCTATCGGCAAATAGTTTTTCTTGTGTCGACGTCGCGATTACAGCGCCGTCCTTTTCGACGATGAAAGCAACTCCGGTCTGGCTGACCTGAAGACCACGTACAAAGTCGGCGAGCTCGGTGAGCGGCATGTCTGTGGCGATCACGCCACGCTGCGTTCCGTCCGTCGCGAAGACAGGTTTGGCAAGCGTGACCGTCAGTGCTTTCGTCGTGAAATCCACATACACTGATGACCACGTTAAAGCGTGCTTTTCTGAGGCCATCACGTACCACGGGCGCACGCGGGGGTCGTAGCTGTCTGACCGAATCGTGCGCCCACGGGCGCCAGGGGCGGTCGTTTCAAATATCGTGCGAGACGTCGTGTTTTGTTCGCGAATTCTTATCTCGAACTTTCCCGCTGCATCGCGCTGAAGGCCAATGAATTCACCAGCGCTGGTTCCGTAGTACAGATAGGCACGCTCGTCGCGAAATAGATTGCACGCAATCCACATGCGCTGTTCGAATTCGGAAAGCGTCGTTGGCAGTAACCTTCCGCTCGCGGGGTCCGTATCGCTTTTACCCAACGGCGGTGCCAGGACATTCAGCATGACCGATGAACTCGCCAACTGCCTTGTGGTGGCCTGTCCAACCCGATTCGAAAGATCAAGCAACAAACGCTCGGAGAGCTCGTCAACCGCTTTCAGGCCCGTCTGGTAGGAAAGCAGGCTGATCGTTCCCGCTACCAACGCGATTACGATCACGAACGGGACAAGGAGCGCTGCGCGTAGAGAGGTGAAGAGACGAGGCATGGTTTTGGTGGGCAGACGCTATGGATACTACGCTGTGACAGCCGATAGCATGTGTGACGGGTCTGCGGAACTGGTGTTAATGACGCCGGGATCGACACAACTCGACAATCGGTCAGCAGCTAATCGACGCGAATGGGCCCTTAGCGCAACGTCGTAACCATCGAAGCCTAGCCAACTTGCGCGCTTTCTGCCAGCGATACGCGCTCGGCGCCGATTTCCAGAATTGTCGGAATCCGGTTTACCCTGAACTTTTCGATGGCAACAGTCAGGGTTTGTTGGACGTCTGGCCACTTGTTAACGCGACGAGCGTGCTGCGGGATGACGATAATTGCGATATGCATCTCGCCCAATCTCTCCTCCCGCGCGCCGCCATCGTCAACCTGCGTGCTTCGAAAATTCGCGAAGTCGCCAACGCCGGTATGGGTCGTGACGACGTCCTAATGTTCTGGTTCGGCGAACCCGATGAAATTACTCCGGATTTTATTCGTACGGTAGGCGCTGCGAGCATCGCTCGCGGCGAAACGTTCTATTCGCACAACCTTGGACTGCCGGAATTGCGCGAAACGGTGGCGCGCTATTTGTCGCGCCTGCATGCCAATCCCGCTGCGCCTATCGTCGCTGACCACATCGCCATCACCAGCGCTGGCGTAAACGCGCTTTCGCTCGCAGCGCAATGCATCGTCAGCCCCGGCGATCGCGTAGTTTGCGTCACGCCGCTTTGGCCGAATCTCGTTGAAATTCCAAAAATTCTTTCGGCCAATGTGGAGTGCGTGTCGCTCGAATTCGGTGGGCATGGCTGGCAGCTTGATCTCGAAAAATTGCTCGCCGCGTTGACGCCCAACACCAAAATGTTGATGGTAAATTCGCCGAATAACCCGACCGGCTGGACGCTCACGCGCGAGGAGCAAAAAGCGATTCTCGCGCGCTGCCGTCAGCATGGCATCTGGATTCTGGCCGACGATGCCTATGAGCGCTTGGTGTTTGACGACACCGGTTGTGCGCCGTCATTTTTCGATATCAGCGACGCCCGTGATCGGCTGGTCAGCGCCAACACTTTTTCAAAATCATGGTTGATGACGGGTTGGCGCTTGGGCTGGCTCGTTGCGCCTGCGCCGTTTATTGAGCAGTTGGGCAAAGTCATTGAGTACAACACCTCGTGCTCGCCGGTGTTCATCCAGCGTGCGGGTGACGCCGCCATTCGCGGTGGCGACGCGGTGATCGCTCGCACACAGCAGCGCTTTCGCGCCGCGCGCGATCACTTGTGCGCCGCGCTCAATACACTGCCCGGTGTGCACGCGCCGCCGCCGCCCGCTGCGATGTACGCGTTTTTTAAGGTCGATGGCATGCGCGATTCACTCGCATTCTGCAAACGGCTGGTCACCGATCACGGGCTCGGTATCGCGCCCGGCGCGGGGTTTGGCGACGAGGGCGAGGGCTACCTGCGTTGGTGCTTCGCAAGCGAATTGCCTCGCCTTGACGACGGGATTGCGCGGTTCAAGGCGGGGCTCGCGGCACTTCGCAAATCGGGCTGCTAGTTTTTTAGGCTATTTCAGTCTAAATCGCTTGCAAATCAGTAGTTTGAAGAATAATCTTCAGACTATGCCAACAGTAGCGCTGGTAAGTCGAAAAGGGGGATGCGGCAAAAGTACGCTTGCGACCCATATTGCCGCGTATTTCGCGCGTGAAGGTGTAGCCATCACGCTTGGCGATCTTGACCATCAACAGTCGATGCGGGTGTGGCTGAAACGGCGTCCCAGCGCGGCTCCGGCGATCACGGGCTGGGTCGGCGAGACTAACGGCAACGTGCGCCCGCCGCCGGGTACGACGCATCTGGTGCTCGACACGCCGGGTGGTTTACATGGTCTGGCGCTGGCCAAAGTCGCGATGGTCGCCGACGCTATTTTGATTCCCGTTTCTGGTTCCGTGTTTGATCGTGAAGCGGCGTCCGACTGCTGGGCCGAGCTGCGTATGCATCCGCGCGTGGTGAGCGGTCGTTGTCAGGTCGCGGCGGTCGGCATGCGACTGGATCGCCGCACCCAGGCGGAGGAAATTGCCAGCGACTGGGCCACCTCGGTCGGGCTCAACTGGCTGTGCAGCCTGCGCAGCTCGCAGATTTATGTGCGCGCGGTTGAGAACGGACTCAGCATTTTTGACATGCCTGCAAGCGTGACCGAAGTTGATCGTGAGCAGTGGGAACCGTTGTTGGCGTGGCTGTTTGCGCATGGATTTGCACAGACTGAGCCAGATATAGTGCCTTCGTACGCGCACGGTTTGCCTTCTCGATTGCCGCAATCACCCGCTCTGCTTCGCGTGTTACCGCGACCCGCAGCGAACCACGAAGTTCACGCGGCGGTGGAGCAGGAAATGGTGGCTCGCGCCGTCGTAAGTGCGCCGGTCACCCACACTGGATTCGCGAGATTTGTTCCGCGTTTTTTGCGCTCAAAGTCGGGCGCGGTGCGCTAAGCGTTGATCGTAGTCACAGGGCGGGCAGTGCCCGTCCTACGTCACGACGTCACGTCATTCCACCCGTTGCGCCGGGCGGGTGTTACCTCGCTGCGTAATCTGAAACCGGCCCGCCTTGCCGTCCTTGATTTCTTCAAACGCGATCTCAAGCGGGGTGACGCGTGCGAAGAAAACGGTGGCTGATTTTGCGAATAATTCGAACTCGCCTTGACCGGTTGCCTGCGCAAATAATTTGCCGTCGCGCGTGCGTACGGTCACATTCATATCCGGACTGAGCGCATAGGTTCCCACGAACTGTTCGAGCGACTTCGCATCAACCGAAACCGCCGTCGCCCGCATCGAAGCAAGATTTGCAAGCGGTATCGACGACTCCAGCAAATGCAGCCCCAGGTCTGTAACGGGACTAGCTGCGTTCGACAGCACGGCCGCTGCGGACTTGCGATCTGGATCGACCCAGAGCGTCGAGGCGAAACCGCCCGTCCTGCCATCGTGATTGACCACCGTGCGACCGTTGAGCGGCGCCAGAATCCACGCGAGGCCCTGCGGATTTTTAGGCCCCATGCCCTCTCCGTAGCGCTTTTGCGCGAGCGCGAACGCAGCCTTCAGTGGTGTGTCAATCGCGCCGCTCGCAGCTTGTGCGTAGCGGCCCATGTCTTTCGCGCTCATGCGCAGTGCACCCGCAGGCGCGATAACGTAGAAGCGCCAGTGTTTCGCTTGCCTGGTCGTAGCGCCGCTTTCAAGGTAATGCCCGTCGGAAAATCGCGAGAGATCGCCGCGTGGTGTGTCAAGAAGTGTTGACGTCAAACCCAGCGGCGTCAGAACGCGCTTTTGCATTAGTTCTTCGTACGGCATGTTCGCGGCGCGGGCTAGCACGTAGCCAAGCAGACCGAATCCCAGATTCGAATACGCGTAGGCCTCGTCACGCTTTTTCGTCGTTTTGCCTGCGTCAGTCTCAGCGAGGGTTTCGCGGCGCTTCGGCTACATCAGTAGCTGCTGCTCGCGGTAGTCGACGTAGGGATCGAAGCGCGTGCCGTTCGACATGTTGTCTGGCAAGCGCGGCAAGCCCGAGCGATGCGTCGCAAGATCAATCAGCCGAATCGGTGCACCGGTGTGATCGCGTAGTTTCAAGCCGTTCAGGCCGAAAGTGATGCCTTGCGGCAACCATTTCTCCACCGCATCATCAAGCTTCAAATCGCCCTTGACGACCATGTCAGCAAGCCGGAGCGCAGTGAATGTTTTGGTGATTGAGCCTACCTCGAACAAGGTGTCCGCCGTGATCGGGCTTGTTTTGTTGAGCGCCGGAAAGCCATGCGTCACGATGCGCACCTGATCGCCATTGACGATGACCGCGGCGAGGCCGACCGCCTGCTTGTCGATGTCAATGCGCTGCGTCAGGATTTCCTTGACTTCGGCGTCGGTGGGTTGCGCCCGCGTGCCCCCGCAGGGGAAGGCTATGAGCAGCAGAGCGGTGCAGCGATGGAGCAGAGCAGGGTGATTCATGGCACCAAACACGATTGAAATGAGGGGTCGATGCTACGGCGAGAGTTGTCGAACGTTGAGCGCCGCGCGACGATCTGCGGCAGGGTGCGACGAAACAAGTGTGAAGCACAAATTTTTTCGAGCAACTTTTCCGTGAAATGTCCATTGCATTGGGCGTAGAACGAAATATTGACTACAATCGACTATCAGTAAAATGCAGCCTCAGCCCTTATGTAACGGTTCTTGCAGAATTAAGTTGATAGTGAGAACTGACGCGATTGTCTTGATCTCGCGACAACAAAAACACTAATAAATCAACGGCTTGAGAAATGTCACCGCATTCCGGTCGCTGTGCGGAGACAGGCGACAAAAGAAATGTCTGGCAAAGTAGAACTCGCACCCCATGCTGGCGTCATACTTGCTCAATGTGCCGTGCCGGGGGCGTTTTTTGCAAGGGTAGTTGCAACGTCGGCCACTCGGGGGAGCGAGGTTTGGCGCATTCATTTCAGTGGGCATCCGCTTCGCTGTAGTTCATCGTTCTAGGGAGATACCGATGTTAAAAAATTCATTTCTTGGTCGCCGTGACGAACCCGTCAGCGCCGCCACCGTTAACACTCGCGCGACGCCCGATGCGCCGCGTTACGCACCGCAACCGGATGCACAACCGCTATCGGCCGTTGCCGTGACGCCACCGGTGCACACACCTGCAAGGACAACGCCAACAGTTGGCGCCACGAGCCTGTTGGAGGTCGACGTCAGCACCACGCAAACCGTCGGCACGCCGCGCCTCACCGTCGGCCCGAACATCAAATTGAAGGGCGCAGAAATCAATGATTGCGACACTTTGGTGGTTGAGGGCCATGTTGAAGCATCGATGGACAGTAAGACCCTGGAAATTCTCAAAACGGGTTCGTACGAAGGCACTGTGACCATCGACATCGCTGAGATTCACGGCAAATTTTCCGGCAATCTGACAGCGCGCAAGAAACTCATCGTGCATGCATCGGGCTGGGTGTCGGGCGTCGTGCGCTACGGCTCGTTACTGGTGTCTGAGGGCGGCGTTGTGAGTGGCGACATTGCCTCCATTGGTGGCGTTGATGGCAAAAGCGATGTCCAGAGCGCGTTGTTTGCCGGGTATCCGTCAGCACGAATCGCAGGCTCGTCGTCAGGCGTCGCTAGCGCGACGGGCGCGCTGGGCAAACCAAACGGCGTTGATCACCATGCAACGGCGTGATCGCTTTTCCACAGGTACAGTATCGCTACTGCGCCGCACCCAGCAATGGCTTAAAGCGCGCGAGCGCCTGCTGTCGGCGTGGTACGCGCGTACGCAAACGCACGCCCGCAACCACGCTCGCAGACGCAGCTCTGAGTTGCGCCGCCGCCTGGGCGGCGCTGGGGCGATCCTGGTGCCCGATTGGTGGGAATATGAAAGCCCACTGAAACGGCGCTTGGCGCTGGAGGCAGTACTGCGGCGGATGTTTGCGCTGGTGCCGATGATCAGGTAGCTACGGAGCGCCTGCGGTTCCGACATCGTCGCGGTCATTCCAAGTGTAGGGCGGAACCCCTTCGGTTATTCGCCCTACAAAAAGAGTTTCGCGTGTTCCTGCCGCAGCAAATTCTTCTGCACTTTGCCCATGGCATTGCGCGGTAAATCGGCAACGACGAACACGCGCTTCGGTACTTTGAAGTTCGCGATCTTGGCTTTAAGCGCGGCAAGGATCACGTTCGGGTCGAGCGCAGCGCCCGCTTTCGCCACCACGACCGCCACGCCCGCTTCACCAAAGTCTGGATGCGGCACACCGATCAGCGCTGACTCCGCGACGCCCGGCATATCGTTGATGTAGCCCTCAATCTCGGCGGGGTAAACGTTGTAGCCGCCACTGATAATCAAATCCTTGCTGCGCCCCACAATGACCACGTAACCACGGTCGTCAATCCTTCCAACGTCGCCGGTTTTGAACCAGCCGTCCACAGTGAACTCTTCCTTGTTTTTCTCAGGCATACGCCAGTAACCTGCAAACACATTCGGGCCGTTGACTTCGATGCCGCCGATTTCATTGACGGGGCATAGGCCCGCCTTATCGTCCGACACGCGAACGGCCACACCCGGCAACGGAAAACCCACGGTGCCACCACGACGCTCGCCCTGTGCTGCTGAATACGGATTCGAGGTCAGCATGGCGGTTTCGCTCATGCCGTAGCGCTCAAGAATCGTGTGGCCCGTACGTTCGCGCCATTCGTTGAAAGTTTCGATCAAGAGTGGCGCTGATCCGGCGACGAAGAGGCGCATGTTCTTGCACGTTTCTTTGTTCAAACGCGCATCAACGAGCAACCGCACGTACAGCGTCGGTACACCCATGAACACGGTCGCTTCCGGCAATCGCGCTAGCACCGAATTCGGATCAAATTTCGCGAACCAGATCATCTTCGCACCGGCAAGTAGCGCGCAGTGCGAGGCGACGAACAGCCCGTGAACATGAAAAATCGGAAGCGCGTGAATCAACACGTCGTTGCTCGACCAGCCCCAGTAATCTTTCAGCGTGAGCGCGTTAGACAGAAGATTGTTGTGCGTGAGCATCGCGCCCTTGCTGCGCCCTGTCGTGCCGCTGGTGTACAGGATCGCGGCGAGATCGTCGGCCTGCCGGACGGCGATCGTGTGTGTCGAGGATTGCGCTGACGCGTCCTCAATCAGCGTGCCACCACCTCCGTCATCGAGCGTGAACACGCGCATGACTTTCGCTGAATTGGCGATGCGTTGAATCCACGCCAGCGACTTCGGTGAACACACCACCACCGCTGGTTCCGCGTTGCCAATGAAGTATTCAATTTCACCGGCCTGATACGCGGTGTTGAGCGGTAGATAAACATAACCTGCACGCAAAACACCGAGATAGAGCATCAGTGCCTCAACACTCTTTTCGGTTTGCACCGCGACGCGGCTGCCCTCGGGCAAAGCAAGTGACGCCAGCAGATTAGCGATGCGGGCGGTCTGCTCGTCAATGTCTTGCCAGGTGTAGCGCTTGAGTGTTGTGCCCGTGGTGCTGTCGGCGGCCTCGATGGCGGTTGCGCTCAGGTCGGTCGGAAATGCAGCGTGAATGGCCGCAAATAGATTTTTATTATTCATTGATCCCCCGTGGGCGCGTATTTATGTAAAAACGTGCCCGCCTTGTATTCATCAGGCGCAGCCTAAATATTTTGCGCTACGCGAAGTTCACGAGGCGGGCAGTGCCTGCCCTACGCCCTACGCCCTACGCATAGCGATTTAGCGCCTAATCCAGTTTGGCCCCCGAAGCCTTCGCTACTTCGCCCCAGCGCTTAATCTCGGAATTCACGAACTTGCCGAACACATCGCCGTATAGATCAGGCACTTCCGCGCCGAGCCCGTTCCAGATCACTTTCAACTCCTCTGAGTTGTACGCCTTCTTGAGTTCTGCCTGAAGCTTCGCGATGACGTCGGGTGGTGTCCCTTTCGGCGCAAACAATCCGTACCAGGTCGCTACTTTGTAGTTCACACCCGATTCCGCTGCCGTGGGAATATTAGGAAAGCCCGGCGCACGTTTGTCGCTCGCCACCGCAATCGCCTTGATGCGCCCACCCTTGATGTGGCCCGCGCTTGATCCCATGCCGTCGAACATCACATCGATCTGCCCACCCATCAAATCGGTCAGCGCTGGCCCGGCACCTTTGTAGGGAATATGGGAAATTTTTACACCGGTCAACATATTGAACAACTCGCCTGCCAGATGATGCGAAGAACCACTGCCGGCCGAGCCGTAGTTCATCTTGCCATCGGCTTTTTTCGCGGCCTCAATGAAGCCCTTAAGATCATTCGCAGGCACGCGCTGTGGGTTGACCACGATCACTTGCGGCACTGACGAAACAAGCGCGACAGGCACAAAGCTCTTTTCGATATCGTAATCAAGCTTCGGATACATCGCGGGCGCAATCGCGTGGTGCACTGCTCCCATGAACAGCGTGTAGCCGTCCGGCGCCGCTTTCGCCGCGATGCCCGCGCCGAGCGTGCCACCGGCACCGCCGCGGTTATCGATGATGAATTGTTTGCCGATGTTCTTGCTCAGGTTCGCGGTCAGCGGGCGCGCAAAGGCATCGGTGCCACCGCCCGCCGGGAACGGCACGATGATGGTGACGGGCTTGGTCGGCCATGCCGTTTGCGCGATGGCCACGAGTGGCGCGGCAGCAAGAATCGCAATCACTACACGACGCAGCGGCGAGAAATTTAGGTGTTGCATTGGTTTTCCTCCTTTGGAAATGTTAACTCTGTGTGTTGTGCGTATCTCAAAGTGCGGGTACTGCTCCCTCTCCCTTGAGGGGAGAGGGTTGGGGAGAGGGTGACGGTTGCGTGCGGAGTTGAGGTTGTAGCCACTGCCACCTTCGCCCTCTCCCTCCGGGGAGAGAGGACAGAGCGAGCATCAAATCAGACTGCCCACGCTCCGCGCATGCGTCACTGTCCCATTCACAAAATCCTCATGTGATTGTTCGACACGATCGAGATCGTACAGATAGTTCACCATCAACCCCGCCGACTGCTTGAGCCCTTGCGATGACAAATTGGCCTGCGCGTTAATGCGTTCCAGCTTCGCGCCATTGTCGAGATGGAAGCGCGCCACAGGATCGCCACCTGCACGAGGCGATTCGTGAATCAGATACGCGCTTGCGAGCGCGAGCAGCGCTTGCTTCGCATCCTTATCGAGTGATTTCAACGTTGCATCGCGCGACAAACTTGGCAGCTCACCGTTCGTCGCTTTGCGCAATTCGGCGAGCGCATCAACCAGCCGCTTCCTCGTTGCAGGTTTCAGCCCTTCGTAAGCAAGCAATGCATCAACACGCGTCAGCCAATTCATGAATCCCGGAATCGGCGACAACGTGCAGAACGTTTTCAGTTGCGGCAGTTCGCGCTTCAATTCGTCCGCCACGCGTTTAATCAGAAAGTTGCCCAGCGATACGCTGCGCAACCCCGGCTCGCAATTGCTGATCGAGTAAAACGCGGCGACGCGAAATTGTTTCGGCGCAGTGATTTCCGAATTCTTGTCGATCAACGGCGCAATGGCATCGGGCATCGTTGGCACCAGCGCAACTTCAACAAAAATGAGCGGCACAGTAGCCAGCTGCGCGTGAAAAAACGCGAAGCAGCGACGATCCGGTTGCAAGCGTCGGCGCAGGTCGTCCCAGCCGTCAATCGCATGCACCGCTTCATGCTGGATGATTTGCTCCAGCAGGTGCGCGGGCGAGTTCCAGTCAACGCGGCGCATTTCCAGAAAGCCTGGGTTGAACCATGACGACAGGAGGTGCAGCAGATCGGCCTCGACCGATTGCCATTCGCTGTTTTTGCCGAGACGACGCAACAATTGGCGACGCAATCGCACCAGCGCCGCTGTGCCGCTGGGCGCGCGATTCAAGCGGCGAAATAACTCCTGCCGCGCGGGCTCTGCGACTACTGAGAGCGCGGCTAATGCGCTCGCAGTTGGCGTTGCAGCGTACGTTTGCGCTGCGACGAGAACAGCTTGCGGATCCGGCGAAAATTCATGTGCCAGCGCACAGAACAACGCGTCCTGCTCCGACTCGGTCAGTTGATCAAGTTCAGCAATAATGTTTTGCGCAATCGCGGGACTGTTCGCCTCCGCGCGCACCGAGAGCAGGCGATGGCATTCTTTCACGAGCTTCAAGGTGCGTCGCTCGCTCGTCATCTGATTCAAGCGCAACGCGGCCTTGCGAATTGCGGGGACAGGAGACAGATCAGCCAACATTTTTTGTGGCCTCGCTTTCGAGTGTGCGCAAAGCCTTGAGCGCCGCGAGTTGGGCTAACAAGTGATCATGCATCGCACGCTCAGCACCTACGCCGTCACGCGCGAGCATCGCCGCGATCAGCACGCGGTGCTCGTTTATCGAGGCATCGATGCGTCCCGGAAACACCAGTTGCCGCCCGCGCAACATGCGCACAAATTTGCGCAGATCCGCCGTGACGCGATCCAGCCAACGGTTGTTCGCCACGCGTTGCACAAAGCTATGAAAAACGTGGTTCGCCTTGTAATAACCGTCGACATCGTGCGCGGCCGCTGCTCGCTCCAGTTCGTCGTGCATGCGTTGCAACTCACGCAGATCGGCGGCCGACATGTGTTGCGTCGCCTCCAGCGCGCAGCGCCCTTCCAGCAGCGCCATGATCGGAAACAGCTCATCCGCATCCGTCTCGGTGATTTCGATGACGCGACAACCGCGACGCGGCACCAGCTCGACCAATCCTTCAGCCGCAAGCACCTTCAGCGCCTCGCGCAGCGGCGTCCGACTGATCTGCCACTGTTCCGCCAACACGTTCTCATCGATAAACGCGCCGGGCGCAATCTGACGATCAAAAATCAGCGCACGTACCCGCTCGGCCACCTGATCGTGCAGCGAAAAGCCGCGAAAAGGGATAACTTCGCTCATAAATCTACGCAATCACCATAATTGTATAATTATGAGAGTATGACAATCGCGAGTGATCGTCAACTAAGGCGAGCGATTTTGATCCGGTGACAGGGAAATTGGTGGATATGACTTTCCCGCGAAACGTCCATTCAACTGAGGCTGTAGGACGCAAATGCCAAAAGTCGACTAAATGTCAATGCAGCCGTTAGCCCCGGTGGAACGGGACTTTCTGTTAAAAGCTGATGGCACCGCGACATCCCGTGCAAGCGACCCATGCTTCATCCGCCTTCATCCGCCCGCGCAAATCCGCCCTGAGTTCACGCACTGCTACGCTTCTTCTATGTCTGCCATCAAGCCCTTCACCCGCCATCAACACGCCATCCGCAACCACAGCGCGCAAGTGCTGACCTGGGGCGATCCTGCATCGCCGCCGGTAGTCATGCTGCACGGCTGGATGGATGTGGCCTCAAGCTTTCAATTTCTGGTCGACGCGCTGAAGCGTGACTGGTATGTCGTCGCTCCCGATCAGCGCGGCTACGGCGGCAGCGACTGGACGAAGGAGGGCGCGAGCGGCTACTGGTTCGCCGACTACGTTGCCGATCTTGAAGCGGTGATTGATCATTTCTCACCTGATGCTCCGATCCACTTGATCGGGCATAGTCTGGGCGGCAACGTGAGTTGCACGTACGCTGGCGTGCGTCCCCATCGTGTTAAAAAACTGGTGTCGCTTGACGGCTTTGGTGTGCCCGCTGCGAGCGCGAGCAAGGCGGCCGAGCGTTATGCAAAATGGCTCGATTCGATCAAGGCGGGCGAAACGCTGTCAACCTACGAATCAGCCGCCAAAGTCGCGGATCGTTTGCAGAAAAACAATGTGCGACTGACGCGCGAACGCGCCGAATGGCTGGCGCAACATTGGGCCGAGCAGAAGGCCGACGGGCGCTGGCATTTGCGCGCTGATCCGGCACACAAAATGCCGTTTCCGATCATATATCGGCTTGATGAGGCCATCGCGATCTGGTCGCAAGTCAGCGCGCCCACACTTTGGCTCGGCGCGAGTGAATCAGCGGCGAAGCAGTGGAACGGTTACAGCGACGAAACCGCTGTGCCGACCATAAAAGAGGGGCATGCCAAGGGCAGCTTCGCATCAAGGCTAGCTGCGTTCAGCGACATCGAATTTGAAGTCATTCATGGTGCCGGCCACATGTTGCATCACGACATGCCGGAGATTGTCGCGGCGCGGGTTGAGGCGCATCTGCTCGCCTAGTTGCGACAGTTACAGCAAGCGCAAACGACGGACCGCATGAACCCCCGGCGCTTCACGCCCGCCCTGCTCACGGTGCTCGCGCTTCTTGTCGCCGCCGTGCTGTTATCGCTGGCATTGGGTGCCTATCCGATCTCGCTGAAAGCATTGCTGACTGGGCAACTCTCGGAGGCCGACTGGTCGGTACTTACCGGGCTGCGCGCGCCGCGCGTTCTTGCCGCCTGCGCGGGTGGTGCCGCGTTCGCGCTCGCGGGTGCCGCGCTGCAGGCTTTGTTTCGTAATCCACTGGCTGATCCAGGGCTGCTTGGCGTACCCGCGGCTGCGGGCCTCGGCGCGGCGACGGCGCTGATCGTCGTGGGCGCAGGCGCAGCGCTGTGGATTGGCGCGCTGGTCGGCGCGGCGCTGGCCATGGCCGCGATGTTGATGGTTGCCAGACGTGGCGGCACCGCCCTGGGTGCCGGGTCCACAACGACCCTACTTTTGCTCGGCATTGCGATCAACGCGGCTTGTGCTGCTGGCCTCGCCATGCTCACGGCACTAGCCTCCGAAGGGCAGCTAAAAACGCTCTCGTTCTGGATGCTTGGCAGCTTCGCTTCGCTGACCTGGCCGGTGGTGATTGCACTCTGTGTGGTCACAGTTTTCGCGGCAGTGTTGCTGCAATCAATGGCTCGCGCGCTCGGCGCACTGTTAATGGGTGAGCGCGCGGCGCGCAGCGTCGGCGTCGACTTGCGTCGCCTGCGCTTTCGCGTCGCCGTGGTGACTGCGGCGGCGGTGGCGGTGGTCACGGCGTTCTGCGGTGGCGTGGGCTTCGTCGGCCTCGCCGCACCGCACCTTGCGCGATTAACTGTGGGTGCGTCACCGCGCTATGTGTTGCCGCTATCGGCGTTGATCGGCGCGCTGCTCTGCGTGGTGGCCGACGTCGCCGCGCGCTCGATTGCGCCGCCAATTGAATTGCCGGTTGGCGCGATCACGGCGATTTTGGGTGTGCCGCTACTCATCACGATGATCGTGCGCGATGCCGGGCGAGCGCGATGAATGCTGATCGCATTGCGCTGCTGCGGGTTGCCGCGCTGGGCGTTGAAGTGCACGGATCGAGGCTGTTGCACGACATCACCTTCGATTTGCAATCGGGTGAAATCATGGCGTTACTCGGAGCCAACGGCGCAGGCAAGAGCACGCTGATTGCGGCACTCGCGGGCGAAATTGCAAGTTACAGCGGCAGCATCACGCTTGACGACAATTCGCTCGCGACGTGGTCGCTGGAATCGCTTGCAGCGCGCCGCGCATTAAACGCCACTGAGCCCGCAGTGCCCTTTGCGCTTAGCGTCGCCGACTACGTCGCCCTCGGACGACCGTTTGCCGCAGCAGACGCAATCAACGTGAGCGCAGCGCTGACCGAGCCATATGCGACACAGTGGGCAACGCGCGACATCGCCACGCTATCGTCCGGCGAGCAAATGCGCGTGCAATTGGCGCGCTCGCTCTATCAGCTGGGCGACACGCCACGTTGCCTCTGGCTATTGGACGAGCCGTGCGCGCATCTCGATCTCGCGCAGACGCAATTCGTGCTTGCGCTGATTTCACGCATCGCAAAGCAACGGCAGTGGGGCGTCATTTTTTCAACGCACGACCCAGCGGAGGCGTTGCAAATTGCCGATCGGGCGCTGTTGTTACGCGCTGGCGCTGTCGTGGCGATGGGCGCTGCAACAGAAATAATCAATGCCGAGAATTTGTCGCACTGCTACGGCGTCACGGTCAATCAAAGCATCGCGTTCGTCGGTGCAGCGCCCAAGACTGCGGCCTGAATCTGGAATCAACCGTGCAAGGAAATAGCGCTAACTCCGACAAAGGTTTATCGTGTCGAATATTCAACAGGTTTTTCTACTCATGAAACAGTTTTTTTCCGTGCGTCTCGCAACCGTTGCCGCCGCGTCCGTTTTAGCGCTCAGCGCGTTCGTCGCCTTTAGTACCACCGCGCAAACACCTGCTGCGAAATCGGCGCCGCCTGCCAATGTTGCAAAAGCAATATTCGCTGGCGGCTGCTTCTGGTGTGTGGAATCCGATTTCGACAAGGTGTCCGGCGTGATCTCCACGACGTCAGGCTATATCGGCGGCAGCGTCGCCAATCCGACGTACGAGCAGGTTTCATCGAAAGCCACAGGGCACGCAGAAGCGGTAGAAATCGTCTACGACCCACAAAAAGTGACCTACGAACGCCTCGTGGAATATTTCTGGCACACGATTGATCCGACCACCAAAGACCGGCAGTTTTGTGACAGCGGCACGCCGTATCGCACCGCCATCTTCGCGCAGGATGCCGAGCAGTTGAGGGTCGCGCAGACATCAAAAGCCGTGCTCGAAAAATCGAAACCATTCAAGGATCCGGTCGTCACTGAAATCGTGCTCGCGACCAAGTTCTACCCCGCTGAGGATTACCATCAGGACTATTACCTGAAAAATCCCGTTCGCTACAAATACTATCGCGGTGGTTGCGGTCGCGATGCCCGACTCAAGGAGCTTTGGGGTGACAAGGCCGGGAAGTAGAAAGTGGGTCGGTGGGCAGCCCGTGCCCACGCCGTTCTTTACGTGAGCAGTTGGTGGGCAGAGGCTGCCTACCCTGCGTATATTGACGCTCCTAGTCACACATCAAATGCTCACCCAGCGCCCGATACGCAGGTAGCGAAGTCGGATCTATAAACACATTTGCAGCCATCGGATGTGACGCATACCGAGCAATCACCATCTCTGCTTTGGGATCGACCCAGATCGCCTGCCCGTGAATGCCGCGTGCAGTGAAGCACTGATGTTCGTCATGCGACACCCACCACATATTTCGATAGGACCAGCCAGGCAAAGTGGCGTAGCCCGCAGTCGCGAAATGATCGCGATTTGCGCCGTTGCAAATGTCAGCTACAACGGCGGCTGGAACGATTTGCTGACCATTAAAACTGCCATCCTGTCGCATCGCTTCGCCGAAGCGCGCGAGGTCGCGCAGCGTTGTGTTGAGCCCGCCACCGCCCGCCTCCGTGCCCACGCTGTCGACCTGATACAGCGCATCGTGTTCGCAGCCCAGCTTCGACCAGATTTGCGTCGACGTGAGATCAGCGAGACGCGCTCCGGCGACCCGCTTGACGATCCACGCCAGCACTTCGCTATTGACTGTTTTGTAGGTGAATCCAATGCCGTGTTCGCCCTCTTTTTTCAATGTGACAAGGTAGTCGTAGAAGGTTTGCGGCCCGCCGTAACCCGGCGGTCGCGCACGCATGCCGCCCGCCCGCGCGTACGCATGAATGTCGGCGGTTGGGTCGGCGTAGGCTTCCGAATAGCGCACGCCGATGGTCATGTCCATCACCTGCCGAACCGTCGCGTCGGCATAGGCCGTGTCTTTAAGTTCGGAAATGTAGTGCGTCACTCGTGCCGATTCATCAAGCTTGCCTGCGTGCACCTGCATCGCCGCATGCGTGCCGACGAACGATTTGGTCACCGAGAACGCGCTGTGCACCGCGTCGGCTCGCAATGCGCCGAAGTATTTTTCGTAGACGATGCCGCCGCGATGGAGGACGACAACGCCGTCGGTGTAGTTCGCCGCGAACGCCTCGCCCCAGCTCGAAGGATGACCATCAATCGTCGTGAACGGCACAGCATCAAGGTCATAGCGATCCGCACGCGGTAGCGCGCACACGGGGCCGTCGCCGCGCGAGACGCGTGCTGTCGGCAGCAACTCGCGCATGTGGCTGAACGACCAGCGCCGCTGCGGAAATTCGTAATACGAACCATCGGCGAAGCGAAGCGTGCGCTCAGCAGGCGGCGGAAAACCCCGCATCCAGCCGAGGATGCGTGGATCGGTGTCGGTGTGCGAGAGGTCGTGGGGGTCATTGGCTTGCATGCGGCATTGTGCGGTATGCAGGGTTTGCATCGTCCAGCGCGTGTCAATCGTGGCGTAGTTGCGTTCGAAAACAGAGCCTTGACCGGACGCGCGGCTAGACGGATTCAGGCGCTTCAAAGGACAATGACTTTTTCGTGAAATGACGTACGTACCGGGGCCAATTGCCAATTACGCCATAAGTCGACTATCGATGAAAATGACGCCCAGCCCTCATAAAATGGTTGTTTCAGTGAAAAGTTATATGTGGCAACTCATCCCTGACACAGAAAATCGTAGCCGAAGACCCACGCCAAATCCGACGTTCTACGATCTAAAACCCCCAGCTGCAGCGACAGATAGCCACCGCGCCTCATTCGGCATCTCGGTTGCGAGCGTCAAATGTCCGATTTATTTTTGCCTGGCTGTCAAGCCAATACGGGTCTACGCAGCAAGTGCTGCTTTTGGTTTTAGGCTTCCCACCCCGCTTTCGGGGGAAACGCTGCTACGATTATCACCTTTGTAAATTCACCAAAAACAAACACCATGCAAACCACCGCCTCCGGCCTTCAATACGACGATACCACCCTCGGCACCGGGGCCGAAGCAAAAGCAGGCGCGCACGTCAGCGTTCACTACACCGGGTGGCTGTTCAATGACGGTGTCAAGGGTGCGAAATTTGATTCCAGCAAGGATCGCGGCGACCCGTTTTCGTTCCCGCTCGGCGCAGGCCATGTCATCAAAGGCTGGGATGAGGGCGTGCAGGGCATGAAAGTCGGCGGTGCACGCACGCTGGTGATTCCGTCAGAGTTGGGCTACGGCGCGCGTGGCGCGGGCGGCGTGATTCCGCCGAACGCGACTTTGATGTTTGACGTGGAATTGTTGTCGGTTTAGGCGAGCGAGACACTAGTGTACCGTTTCACAATTGGTGCAACTTAATTGGATGTGCAGAGTCATATGAGGTAAGCGCGTTAATAATTGCTTCTTATGCGAGTTGCCACTCAGATTGAATTGAGCGAAGTCGAGCGCAATCGACTGATCCGGATCGCCCAGTCGCAGACCACCGAGGTTCGTCTGGCGCGTCG
>JAYVPF010000082.1:0-8380 GCA_043757535.1 Burkholderiales bacterium | reverse complement strand
GAACTACTGAAGGACTATCAGCTACCAGATCAGGAGCTGCACGCAGTTTTTCCGTCGCCTAAACGCGTGCCCGCCAAAGTGCTGGCGTTTGTAAGTTTTGCGCATAGCAGATTCGTCGATGGGTGGTGGAATGCAAGAAACAGCGATGTCAAATAGGCCCTATAAACCTGCGAAGCTGTGTGAAATGCGGCTTGCTCGCTAGACTTGTGGGTCAAACAAAGAACTCCTATGATCTGGACTCCTGAATACCCGCGCGACATGATCGGCTACGGGCGCAACCCGCCTCACGCGAAGTGGCCTAACCGCGCAAAAATCGCCGTCAATTTCGTCCTCAATTACGAAGAGGGTAGCGAGAACAGCGTGCTTCATGGCGACCCGGCGTCAGAGACTTTTCTCTCGGAAATCGCCTTTGCACAGGCGTTTGAAGCGCGCCATCTGTCGATGGAATCAATGTACGAGTACGGTTCACGCGCTGGCGTGTGGCGCATTCTGCGCGAGTTCGCGAAACGCAATTTGCCGTTGACTGTCTTCGCTGTAGCGTGGGCTTTGAAGCACAACGAAGAAGCGACCAAAGCCTTCTGCGAATTGGGTCACGAGATCGCCTGCCACGGGCTGCGCTGGATCCACTATCAGCACATGTGCGAAGAGCGCGAGCAGCAATACGTGGCGCTTGGCACGCAGATGATCCGGGAGATGACAGGCGGTCAATGGCCGTACGGCTGGTACATCGGACGCGACAGCCCGAATACCAAGCGCCTCGTGATCGCGCAGGGCGGCTACGAATACGATAGCGACTATTACGGTGATGATTTGCCGTTTTATCTGCCCGTGCTCATGCGTGACAGCACAGTGCAGCACCAACTCATCGTGCCTTACACGCTCGACGCGAATGACATGAAATTTTCGTCTGCCGCCGGTTTCAACAATGGGCAGGATTTTGCGCAATACCTGATTGACACCTTCGACGTTCTCTACGCCGAAGGCGAAGAAGCGCCGAAGATGATGAGTGTCGGCATGCATTGCCGCATTCTTGGAAAACCTGGCCGAATGGCGGGCTTGATCAAGTTTCTGGATCACATCGAAACGCATGATCGGGTGTGGGTTACCCGGCGCATAGACATTGCGCGACATTGGCGTGCAGTGCATCCAGATTCGGGAGGCACATCGTGAAATTTGGAACGGAAATTCTCAAGCAGGCAGACGTACTCGCCACGTTTACCGAGGACGCGCCACAGGTCACGCGAACTTATCTCTCTAAAGAGCACAAGAAAGCAGGCGACTACCTGATTGGTCTCATGCACGACGCGGGCATGACCGCTGATTTCGATCCACTTGGCAATATCGTTGGCCGCTACGAGGCGGGTGTCCCGTTCGCGCCGGTGGTGATGACCGGCTCGCATCAGGACAGCGTGCGAAACGCAGGCAGGTACGACGGTCTGTTCGGCATCCTGTCGCCGATTGCATGTGTGAAAGAACTCAATCGCCGGGGCATGCGACTTCCGTACACACTTGAAATTGTTGGCTTCGGCGATGAGGAAGGTGTGCGTTTTCCAGCAACGTTGATCGGCAGCAAAGCGATGGCCGGACTGTTCGACGCGGCGTGGCTCGACAAGACGGATGCCAACGGCGTAACGATGCGTCAAGCGATCAACGATTTTGGTGGTGATGCGGAAAAGTGGCGCGAACTGGATCGCCGAAACAGTGCGTCCGGCGGCGCGCCCAACAGCGAGCATGGTGAGGTCGTTGCCTTCGTTGAATCGCACATTGAGCAGGGACCGGTGCTGCTGAACGAGGGGATTGCGGTCGGCGTGGTCACAGCCATCGCAGGCGCAACGCGTTTGCGCATCAACGTCACCGGGCTCGCGGGGCACGCGGGCACCGTACCTATGGGTGCGCGACAGGACGCACTGACTGCCGCAGCAGAAATGATCCTGTTCGTTGAAAGTTACTGCACAAAAAACGCTGGCCTCGTAGGCACAGTGGGCATGATGAACGTCAGACCGGGCGCGGTTAACGTGATCGCGCAAGATGTCGAGTTCACGATCGATGTTCGCTCCAGTGACGATGCAAATCGCGTGAATGCGGTCGACGCGCTAACCGAAGCATTCGACATCATCGCGAAGCGCCGCAATGTAGTCGTCGCAACCAATCCCTTCTTTAGTAGCAACGCTGCGCCCTGCGATGCGACGCTGATGAAGCGGTTCGACAACGCCATTGCAGCGCACGGCATCGCGCCGCGTTATCTGCCCAGCGGCGCGGGTCACGACGCGATGGTATTCCCCGCCGTTGCGCCGACCGCCATGCTCTTCGTGCGTTGCGGTAACAACGGCATCAGCCACCATCCCGATGAAACCATGACGGCGGAAGACGCCGATATTGCAACCTCGGTGCTGCTGCATTTTTTTGAGCACTACCAGCCTCCACCGTTCAGCGTGGACAAGGCGCAGCGCGTTAATCGAGCTGCCTGAACTATCCCACCAACCCCTCACCCTAACCCTCTCCCGCAAGGGGAGAGGGGATACGAGATGACCACCGAACACACCATCGCACAGTACGTTGATGCACATCACGCCGAGCAAATCGAATTTTTGCGTCAGATCGTGCGCGTGCCGTCGGACACGCCACCGGGCAACAACAACCCGCCCGCTGAAAAAGCGGTCGATCTGCTAAGCGCGAAGGGCTACAAAGTCGAGCGCTTTGCGGTACCGGAGCTTCGCGTGCGCGAATACGGAATGGAGTCGGTCACTAACCTCATCGTGCGTCACAAATTTGGCAGCGGCGGACCGACAATTGCGCTGAACGCACATGGCGACGTTGTACCGCCCGGAGATGGTTGGTCGTTTGATCCCTATGGCGGCGAAGTGAAAGACGGGCGGATGTATGGTCGCGGGGTCGCCGTCAGCAAGAGCGACATCGCGAGCTTCACTTTTGCGCTGGACGCCCTTCACGCCGCCGAGAAAGCGGGAGCAACATTTAACGGTACGGTCGAGCTGCATCTTACCTACGACGAAGAGTTTGGCGGACTGATCGGTCCGGATTACTTGTTGGAAATCGGCGCGACAAAACCAAATTTTGTAATCGGCGCGAGCTTCAGCTACGCCATTGTGACGGCGCACAACGGTTGCCTTCAATTTGAAGTGACAGTACACGGAACGGCCACGCATGGGTCAATGCCGGAGACTGGCGACGACGCGTTGCAAGCCGCGAACGCCATTCTCAACGCAATTTACGGCAAGCTGCCCGACCTCGGCAAGATCAAGTCAGAGGTGGCGGGCATCACGTCACCCACAATGCTTGTCGGCCAGATCAACGGCGGCACCAACACCAACGTCGTGCCCGGCAAAGTCGTACTGAAGATGGATCGTCGCATGATCCCCGAAGAGAATCCGGCAGAAGTCGAAGCGCAAGTTCGCGCGATGATCGAAGGTGCGGTTGCTGGTCGCACCGGGATTCGCGTCGAGATCAAGCGCCTGTTGCTCGCCAACGCGATGAAGCCCGTGCCCGGTCAAGCACCGCTAGTTGCCGCTCTACAAAAGCATGGCGAACGAATCTTCGGCGAGCCGATCCCCGTGATTGGCGTGCCGCTCTACACCGATGCACGGCTTTACGCAGAAGCGGGGATTCCCGTCGTGCTGTATGGCGCTGGGCCGCGCACCGTACCCGAATCGAATGCAAAACGAGCCGATGAAAATTTGCTGTTGGACGATTTGCGCAAGGCGACACAAGTAGTGGCCTGCGCGGTCGCCGAGCTGTTGACGGCATAGCTCGGTTGCGTAGCCTTTGCGCGGGTGAGGGCAATGGCTGAAGAGCACCTCTAAAAATTCGTTTTCCGGGATGCAGAGTTAGCAGCCCGGAGCGCAGCACCCGCAGCGTCTGCCATTGGACATGAGGATTGCGAGCACCGCGCGACGACACAATGTGCCCCACACGTGAATTTTTAGAGGTGTTTTGAATCCGCGATAAAATTGGGTATGTTTGACGTGCAGCACCCGTACGTTCGAGACGCACTCCAACGAATAAATACATGCCTGACCTCGCCTCCCCTGCCCAAACCCCCTTCGAATCCGAAATTGCAGCGCTTATCGTCCGCTCGCTGAGTCTTGATGTAGCGGCGAGCGACGTCGCTCCCGAAGCGCCGTTGTATGGCGAAGGACTTGGGCTGGACTCAATCGATATCCTCGAACTCGCGCTGGCCATCGCCCAGAACTACAAAGTGCAAACCGAGGCGGGCGACCCGAAGAATCTGCAAATTTACAAGAGCCTTCGGGCGCTGGCGGCACATGTTGCTGCGAACCGTCCTGCTGTCTAACCGGGCGCTTTGCCCGATTCATTTGACTTGCCGTTCGTCATGAAAAAAACGGTGCTCTTTGGCCTGCTGCTGGTCAGCTATTTCGCGTTCGCCCATATCGCATTGACCTCTGTTGGTGGCGAGCATTGGGCTGCACTGATTGCGATCATTCCCATTACGCTCTGGTGGCTTAAGGCCCTTTGTGCTATCGATGCGTCAAGCCTCCGTCGCGGCGCAATCCTGTTAATCGGCCTAGTCGTCGCCGGTCTCGGCTGGTGGTTTTGGTCTCGTTGGATCGGTTACGCAGAATGGGTATATCTCCTGCAAAGTGTGGGCAGCATGCTGTTGCTGGCTGGCGTATTCGGCGTTAGTCTCACGATGAAAGAGGGCGACTGGGTAACGCGCCTGGCAACGATCATTCACGGGCGCTCATTGCCGCCTGAAATTGCTCGCTACACCCACAGCGTTACCGTTGCATGGACGCTATTCTTTTTGCTTATGGCAGCAACGTCCATGATCTTGTTCGCATCGGGGCAGCGCGAATGGTGGTCTGCGTTCATCAACCTGTTTTCCTGGCCTCTGGTAGCAGCGGCTTTTTTGGTCGAATACGCCATGCGGAAAATATTGCATCCCGACTTTGAGCACGTGAGTCTCTCGACAACCGTGCGACGCGTCGCGGGCGCGCTCGGAAGAGGTGGTGCGCCCAAATGAACAGTGCGAATGCCCTGCCTTTGATTGCAGCGACCACGCCTGACACTATCGTGGCGTTCGATGATTTGCGCAGTTTTGACGCCGCACATTTTGTGAGTGCGGTTCGAGCACTCGCATTGCGGATGCCGCTACCGTCGGAGCAGACTGCCGTGCTCAACATGTGCGTCAATCGCTACCAGTTTGCCATTGGTTTCGGTGCGGCGCTCGTGCGCGGCCTGCCCACGTTAATGCCTTCCAGTCATTCCGCTGAAACACTGAGTCAACTGCACTCGCAGTTTCCTGACGTCGTTTTGTTCACCGACGGATCAGATGTTTCGATTGACTTGCCGCGCGTGGATGCGGTTGATCTCGTCGCAATGAACACCCGTCAGGCGGATGAGCCTGATCATTTTTCAGTACCGATGATTGATATGGCTCAGCTCGCCGCGTACGTTTTCACCTCGGGCTCCACAGGGTTGCCAACGCCGCACGCTAAGCATTTCGGTGCCTTGGTGACAAACGCGCGCGCCGAGGGTGACCGATTTGGCATGAACGATGCGTCGAACGGCGCGCACGTCTCCGTTGTCGGCACCGTGCCGCCACAGCATATGTACGGTTTCGAAACCACAGTGCTTTTGCCACTTATGAACAGCCACGCGTTCTACGCGGGTCGTCCGTTTTTTCCGTTCGATGTAGCACGAACTCTCGCCAGAGCGCCCGCACCCAGGATGCTGGTAACCACCCCAGTTCATCTTCGCGCCCTCTGCGCGCACCCGGAGTCGATGGCGGATTTGGCGAACGTCATTAGCGCCACTGCGCCGCTTGATGCTGGGCTTGCCGAGCGGGCCGAAGCGTACTTTCGTGCGCCACTCTTTGAGGTGTACGGTTGCACCGAGGCTGGCCAGGTTGCCACGCGGCGCACGCTCGATGGCGAAACATGGCAGACGTACGCCGACGTCCAGATTCATCCGAATTCCGATGGCACCGCCACGGTCAGCGGCGGTCACGTCGAAACTCCGGTCATCCTTAGTGATTTCGTGCGCGTTGACGATAGTACGCATTTCGCGTTGCTCGGGCGAACCGCAGACATGATCAACATCGCCGGAAAGCGCGTTTCTCTGGCCTATCTAAATCACCATTTGCTCATGATCGAAGGCGTGAAAGACGGTAGTTTTTTTTGGCCCGATCACAACGAGGCCGAGACGCTTCAGCGCCTGATGGCGTTCGTTGTTGCGCCTGAACTGAACCGGGCGCAGCTCCGTACTGCGCTTGCACGTGTCGTTGATCCTGCGTTTATGCCACGACCGATTTTCTGGGTGGATCAATTGCCGCGCAACAGCACTGGCAAATTGACTCGCGCGTCGCTACAAGCCCTGTACGAAGCCCGCAAGGGGCCGACGGCCAGTTAGGGATGATGAATTCTTTTGAAATGGATTTCGCAGTGCCCCATGATTTGCCATGTTTCGCTGGCCACTTCCCCGCGCTGCCGCTGCTGCCCGGTGCGCTCTTGCTTGATTGGGCGATTGCGGAGATGACCGCTAGATGGGGTTCTTCGACCCCTATCGTCGTAAAGCAGTGTAAATTTTTGCAGCCTGTTTTGCCGGGTGATGCGCTGCATTTACGGGTGGATGTCGTCGACCAACGCGCCGACTTTGTGTGGACGAAAGCCTCTCTGTCGGCCTGCACGGGCGCGTTGACTCTGGGCGAAATCGTCTAATGGACACCTCCAAAAATTCATTCGCGTTTACGTTCGCTGTCATCCTGAGCTACAGCGAAGGATCGGTTCGTACGAAAAAAGTGATTTTCTTCGCAACGATCATTGCTGATCAACCTGATCCAACGCTTCCGCTCAGGATGACAAACTGCTCAAATGAATTTTTAGAGGCCCCCTAGTGTCGAGCGCTTCACCCGCCACCACAGAGGTTCCCGAATGGCGCACCCGGCAAGAGCGTGGCAGCGGCTTCTGGTTACGCGTCATTACGTTTATCGCATTAAAACTTGGTCGGCGAATCGCGCGAATATTTCTGCCACCGATCACGCTCTTCTTTGTGCTGCGCGCCGGTGCCGCGGGCAAAGCCTCGCGCGCTTATCTCACGCGTGTGTTCAAACGACCTGCGAAATGGATCGACATTTATCGACATTTCTATTGCTTCGCCGCCACCATTCTGGATCGTATTTTTCTGGTGAATGAACGCGTTGAGCTGTTTGATATTCGCGGATCTGGCACGGAGCGTTTTACTGAACGTTTCAAGGCTAATCAGGGCGGGCTGTTGCTCGGCGCGCACATCGGCAGTTTTGACGCGGTGCGCGCGTTTGGCTACGACATGCCTAGCCTGAAAGTCGCGCTCGCGATGTTTGAAGGCAACGCGCGCAAACTGGGCATGGTGCTTAAAGCAATCAACCCGCGCGCTGCGCAGGAGATCATTCCGCTCGGCACCATGCAATCCATTCTGGACATTCGCGCGCGGGTCGTGGACGGCGGCTACGTAGGCATGCTCGCCGACCGCTCGCTGGGGCAAAAGGGCTACAAGACGGTGTCCTTCCTCGGTGGTGAAGCGCAAGTCGCGCTGGGCCCGTTCAAGATCGGCGCGCTTCTGGGCGGGCCGCTGTTCTTCATGGCGGCGATCTATCGGGGTGGCAATCGCTACGACATCATTTTTGACACACTGGTGGATTTTGACGTTGCCGAACCGAAGCCCGTTTTGATTGATCGCGCCATTGCAAGATATGCTGAAATTCTCGAAGAGAGGGTGATTGACGCGCCTTACAACTGGTTTAATTTCTTTGATTTTTGGCAAGCGGAGGGTGCGGATGACGAATCTCAATAAGCTCTGCTGCACGATACTCGTGGCCCTGCTCGCTGGCCTTGCAAGCACCGCGTCGGCGCTTGACTTACCTGATCTCATGAAAAATCTGAGCGCGCAAAAGGAAGGCCGCGCGCGCTTCGTGGAGCAAAAGACGCTGAGCGTGCTCACCACGCCGATTGAGAGTCGCGGCGAACTTTCGTTCAAATCGCCAGACTTCCTGCAAAAAAGAACCACTCAACCCATACAGGAAACACTGACAGTCGAGCGCAACCGCGTCAGCATCAGTCGCGACGGCAAAGAACAGATCATTCAACTGGATACGCAGCCCGAGATGCGCGCCTTTATTGACAGCCTGCGCGCCACATTGAGCGGCGATCTGCCCACGCTGAAAAAGTCGTTTCTGGTGAAACTGAGTGGGTCGGCCAACAAATGGATGCTAAGTCTGCGTCCGTTGAGCGCAAACTTGCAGCGCATTCTGGTTGAGGTATCGATTCAGGGTCGAAACAGTGAAATCCTGTACATCGAGACCTCGATGTTGAACGGTGACCGCACGTTCTTAACCCTCCTAAACTAGCGCTCAACGGATCGACAAAAA
>JAYVPF010000081.1:0-8414 GCA_043757535.1 Burkholderiales bacterium | reverse complement strand
TCCTCCACCAACACGCGCTTTCGCCCGTGCTGCTCCCACCGAGCCGATACAAACTCCGAGTCCACGCAGCGCAACTTACGGCCCACCCACGGCACGGTGCCCGTGTTTTGCAGCATCCACGTTTTGACGAAGCGCTGTCCGGCCAACACCATGCAGCCATCAGGTACGGTCACATCACCGACGAACGAAATGTGATCGCCCGCCTCTTTCACGGGCAACAACGTCGGCACACCCATATCAATATCGTGATAAATCTCGCGCAGCAGAATGATGGGCGCGATACCCATCGCCCGCGCGATGCTGCAGACGGTTGCCACCGCCGCCGTCTGCCCTTCTCCGCGCATCATCCGATACAGCGTTTCGCGCGCTACACCCGCTTGCGTAGCCAAAGCGCTCAACGTCAAGCCTTTCCGCTCGCAGGCAGCTTCGACTGCAATTCGTATCGGGTGTGGTTTCAATGCAACGTCCCTCCATGTCGGCGCTTTAGCCGAATTTAAGTGAATCTCTGGTCTGTCACCGTTCACCTAGCCGCGCGGCGTCGCATGAAGGCGCCATGGCCTCAATTCCAAACTACTGGACACGCGGAACCAGTCAGCTACAGCCCGCGATGGCCCGCGACGCACCCTACCCACACTGGGTAGGAAAAACACTATTTTTCCTTTGTCTAACGCACATGACACTTTACTTGGTACGCTTGCACACGATCCCTTCATTGCGCTAAGTCCCGCGCTATCACGCTGAGCTCACACATGTCATTCGCCTTCCCCCGCATTGTTAAATTTGTAAGCGCTGCCTTTAGCGCACTCGCCGCGCTGCTATTCTGCGCCGTGGCGACCGTAGTCTGGGCGCAAACCCCCACGGTCATCACCAACCCTGCCCTTGGGGTGTTTACCGGCGGTAACAACCTTACAGCCAAGATCGTATCGGCATCTGTAAGTGGCGTGGTCATTTCCGCCACAAAGTCTACGGGCACGTTTCCAAGCAGCGGTGTGTTGAGGCTCTGCCGAGGCGTTGGCAACAGTTGCGAAGCAGTGCTCGACGCGTCGTACGCGGCAGGCGCGTCCACTGTCACTTTTCCAAGCTTCACGCCACGCAGCATCCGTCAGGATTTTTATTATGTGCAGCGTGTTGACGCAGTCGCGACAACCACAGGCGGGCTTGACCCGAGCCTGCGCTCTGGGTCGATGATCGTGATTGTTGACAGTGTCGAAGCGGGGCGCGAAAACGCGGTGCAAGTGTCATCGAACTGCGCACTTTCGACCGTGGGTACTGTACGGTGTTGGGCGCGTGGAGGAGCGCCCACGATCATCGCAGGTCTCCCATCAAATGTTGCGGCAATCTCCGTAGGGTGGACGCAATCGTGCGCATTGGCTGCTGGCCAAGTGTTTTGCTGGGGTCAAAATGACTACGGCCAGTTGGGCGACGGCACCACGCTTGCGCGATCAGCGCCAGTCGCCGTAACTGGCCTGTCGGGCGTCGTGACAGATATTGTTTCCGGTGAGCGCACCTCGTGCGCTTTGGTCGGATCTAGCGCCAGTTGCTGGGGCGGTAACGACTACGGACAAGCGACAGGTGGCTTGAATGCAGGCATACCTGCCGCAGTGCTCACTGCGACACCTGTTTCATCTCTTGGCGCGGCTCTCTCACGGATTCAGTTGGGTGACTTTTTTGGTTGTGCGCTAAAGGTTGATCGAACTGTGGTCTGCTGGGGGCCGAACGGTTATGGACGACTTGGCAATAACGTTGGGCTGGACACTCGGCTCGCTTATCCGGCCACGACTGTAAATGCAGTCATGGCTGTGGGACTTAGCGTAGCGGTTAGTGGGACGCATAGTTGCGTGCAACGAGGTGATGCAACTGTGGCATGCTGGGGCGCAAATGCAAGTGGTCAGCTTGGGCGAGGTACAACGTCGTCGTACGAGTGGCAGCCGGCCGCGGCTTCGGCATTGCAGCAGACCGCGGTGTCGCTAACGACGGGAAGCGACAGCACTTGCGCGCTTCTCGCGGGCGGAAGTTTGACTTGCTGGGGCAGCAATTCCGCCGGTCAGTTAGGTATTGGAGTCACAGCTGACCTTGCAAACCTCGCTACGCCGCCTGTGCGCGCACCATCTTCTCCTATCGGACTAAACGGCATCGTCGGTGGTGCGACTCTTGATCGAAGCAGACTTTGCGCCTCCCTCATCGATGGTGCCGTTCGTTGTGCAGGCAATTCAGGTGGATTAGGCGATGGGTCAACCAATCCGTCATCAGTCCCAGTGGCCGTTCTGGGCTATGGGCCAGCGAAGGCGTCACTACCTGCGCCGACGATCTCCTCAATCACAAGGCTCGGCAACAAAGCAAACATCACGTATGTCGACAACTTGACAATAAATCAAGCGCAAATCCTTGCTCACCAATGGGGGTGTAAGGCAAACAACTCGACCTGGACGGGAACCGGCTCTGAGGTGCAGATCAACGAGTCATCCGGGCGCTCGCATGTGGCGCAGGCCGAATTCGATAAGGTTGGCCCATGGCAGTGCCAAGTTCGATTTCGAAGCGCAGACGCAGTAAGCGCGTGGTCTAGCTGGGTCGACGTGATCCCTGCTCGTCGTGTGGTGACACCCACAGTGCTTAGTGCAACCTATGACGGTGCATACGGCACTATTACGTACGAAGACAACATGCAGATCGCAGAGGGCCCAGTGATTGTGTCTGGCGCTGTGTGCAACGTTCAATACGGCGCATATCAAGCGTCGGGAACCGCCGGATGCTACAACGGCGATTCGACTTGCGTTAGCTCACTTAGCGTAGTGGAGCCTACTGCGGCGCGGCACACGATACGGATGCCGTTGCCGCCGGGTAGTGCTGGCGTCAGTAGCGTGTCCTGCCACGTTAACTATTCGACCTACGACGGTCCAGTGGACACCGGAAACAGCTACGTAACCCTTGCGCCAGTGTCAACGCCACCACCCTCCATTTCGTCGGGGCGCGTGGTGGGCAACACTGGGTCCTTAGTGTTTTCGGACAATCTTGCAGCCAGCGCTGGCAACGTGAGTTCTGCCGTTTGGAGTTGCACGCGCATTCGCGACAACGCGACCCTCTCCGGGAGCACGACAGTGAACGAACCTGCTGGAGGAAATCACACTATTTCTTTTCCGCTTAACAGCAGCGATATGTTGCAAAACCCCGATACATTCCGCTGCATCGTGAGAATTGCCACGACGGGCCTTGCCGGGCCGTTTTCGACATCTTTCACCATCGGGCCCAATAGTCCACCGGTCGTTTCCAATTTCGCCTTCACGTCCAACAACGGCGTCATCACCGGCGCATTCGACATCAACGACCCGGAAGGCGATCAAGTCAAAAACGTGATCGCCTATTTCGGCTCAACCCCTCGCAGCATGGAATGCAGCAGCGGCACCCTCGGTGCAAGCTGGGACATCCCACGCGGCGGTGGTCGCGTGCAGTTCAATGCGTCGTTAGCCAACGTAGGCTGCGCGGCGCTCACAGCCAGCGCCACCACGATCTATGGCTTCGTCACCGCGCAAGACGTGAATGGGCTCTATGCGACGATTGTTGATGCGCAGGCAAGCAACACACCGCCAGCGCCCATCCCCGTAGGCACAACCACTACCTACTCCTTCGTGTTTGATGCTGTACCGCCGACTCTGGCAGTCAAGCAATCAGTCGACATCACAATGCGCATGGTCGATCAAAATGGCGTAACCGCGACGCAATTCAACGGGCCGGTGAAGGTCATGTTGTCGATAGCGGGTATCGGATTCTCGGTAGAAGATCCGATTAACCCGGCCCCCATTACGCAGGCTCATCGAGTAATTTGGTTAAAAAACGGTGTCGGTCGCTTGCGTTCGCTGCGCATTCATGATGTTGCTGTTCTCCGGCTTACTGCGGCAGCCATGTCGAGTGGATCCTTTCAACTCAATCCAGTGGTTGCCGCAGCGCAGGCGCACTTGATGTTAAGCAACATGGGCGAGACTTTAAAGGCCGGGCCGCTGGCATCGAGCTCCGTCGAATATCGCGGGGTGTCTGCGCCTATCAAAGTCGGGATTGTGTCGGGTGACACAAAGACAATCACATTTGCAATTCCGCAGTCGAGTGAAATTCTCGGCAGCACCTTCTTCGTTGATTGGAAAAATGGTGCGACGAAGGCTTATCTGTCCAGCATTGACGATCCCACAAGTCCGCCCTTTGGAGGAGTTACGCCGAACGCAGCGGGAACGTCATTTTCGATCACGGCACCTTACGGCGAGTATCGCCTAACTTTTGTCAAGGCTGGTGCCGCGTTGCGTGTGCGTGAAGTGAAGCAGGCGTATACCGGGAGCGGGGGCGAAATGAGGGAAAAAGTTACGCGCGACAATCTTCCCATCGATAACGCGAAACGTAAAGTGTTGCTTGTACATGGTGTGTTCGGGTCAGCATTACAGGTCTCTGATTTGTCTGAAGCTGCACATAAATGCTTGTCCGTCAAAGCTGGCACCTATTCGAACGTGACAAGCATGCCGACGAACAAATGCGTCCGTAAAGATTCGCAACTGCGAACGCTGAATCTGTGGGGTGCCGATCAGTCGGAGTGCGGACAATTGTCTTTCTTGTGTGAAACAGTTCCTGTTGTTGGTGGAGGTCTCTGGCAGGACCTAGAGGCAGCGCTGACTACGCAAGGTTATGAGGTCGTCACTGTGCCTTACGATTGGCGCCTGACACCCGATCAAGCGCAACGTGAATTTCTCGCAGGTGCCATCGCGCGCGAAGTGGCGACGAGTGGGCAGCCCGTCGACATCGTTGCTCATTCGATGGGCGGGATAGTGACGTTGACCTATCTAGCTTCTCTGGCTGCTGATGCGAGTCTTGCAAGCTATGTTGATCGCGTGCTGCTGCTTGGCACGCCGGTGGCGGGCAGTGTCAACGCCTACGGGTTGATGGAAGTCGGCGATCCTATGGGTTTGGAAGGGATAACGCTTACAAAAAACGGCATCTACTCGTCACTCGCGAAGTACCTTTGGAGCGCATCAATACAATCAGCTCGGGGCCCCCTAGTCCGGTGTACCAAGCGAGTGTCCTCTCGATCCACCTCTGAATGCCTTGAGGAAACCTATGACAGCAGCAATACTCGCGCTGATCGTCAACGAGCGTTCACGGAGCAGGCTCCATCAGGCTGGTTTCTGTATCCAAATCGCGCGTATCTGCCGTTTGTTGGCAGTGCAACGTCTGCTGTTTCACACATTCCCGACGCGGTGCCCGGTTACTTTAAAAACGCGGATTCGCCGAATTCTCTGTCCGGGGTGTCGACATTCGCTGAGTGCGCTGCGTCAACCGGCGCGGCAACCACTACTTTAGCCAGCCGTAAAACGCGCGTCAGTTTGCTTCTATCTGACAGTGAAACCACGACATCATGGATAACTAGCAAAAGCGGTGACCTTACCAAAGTTAATCGGTGGTCGGACGTTACAGTTTTTCAAGCGCGCGGCGACGGCACGGTTCCGGCGCGAGGACAAGACACGGCACTAGCCGCTTTTCTTGGCACCGACGTGGCAACGCTAAAAAGCAGGCGTTGTTTGGTTCAAAACGCCTACGGCGAGCACACGTATCTAACCAGCCGCCCGGAAGCGCTAGCGTTTGTGAAAGAACGCCTGCCGTACCCCGGAACGCTTGGCTTGGCGTCCGATACGATCACAATTGCAAAAGCAGCCCCGGCGGTGGCTACAAAATTTGTAGTGTCAACCAATGGTGTGGCTGATTTGACTTTGCGTGACGCGGCATTGACGATTGTCGGGCGAACGCGTGATGTGACAGTGGCAACACAAGCTACGAATGGTGCCACGAACGCTAATGTCACGATGCGCGGCAATGCCTTAGCAGTTGTGGTGAACAATCCAACAGCAGGTACGATGGCGATCCAAATTACCGGTGCTGGAAATGATGGAGCAAGTCTCAATTCGTTGGTTGCCGAGTACGCGGACGGTGTGTCAACTTCCGCGAAGCGAGAGGTGAATCTGCTGATACGCGCCGGAACGGCAACAACTCTAAACGTAACGATTGCTGCAGGTGCGACAACACTCCCAATCGAAGCGAAGGGCCCGGCCCCAGCGTTTGAGTTGAAAGCCTACCCGGGTTCGATCGCCACGCGTTTGGCGTGGTCGCCGCCTGCGACAAGTGCTGTGCCAATCACTGGCTATCGTATCTACGCCTCACCGTCACAAGATGACAATTGGACATTGGTTGGGAGCGTGGCCGCAAATACGACTAGCTATGTTGCCGCTTATCCAGCGGCATCGGTTGTGCAACGGGAAGTGTCGTTCGTTGTCGTCAGTACGGACGCGCAGGATCGCTACAGCGAAGTATTGGAATTTGTCAGCAATCGAGTGCGCGACGATATTGAGGGTAATTTCGGCTCAGCGCGAGGCACACCCGGAGCTACAGTAACGTCTGCTTCAATCACGCTACCCAACAACGTGTTAGTTTCAGTTTCTGTTGCAGGGGGCCAGATGAGCGTCAATGGAGGCGCGTGGAGCACCACCGCAACGCAGGTCAATCCTTACGACACCGTCGCATTGCGTGGGGTTGCTCCGGCAACGCGCGGAGCCACACAGAGTGTCACACTCAGCACCGGCACCTCTTCGACAACGTTTTCTGTGCTCGGTACGGCGCTGCCGTTTTGCATTCGACCCACCCGCCCGATAGCAGAGACGGGTGCGTTTGTTCGCTACTTGAAGCTGGTTACGGGATTGTCGCTGCTTCAGGGTTTGTATCCGCCCGCAGAGGTCACGACCATCAATGCGAGCGCCGTTGAGACGCACTATCGTGAAAACCTTGCCGCGTACGATTTCAACGGGGACAGCGCCACGACCCTGCTGATAGACGGCTTGCTCTACACCCGGTACGCGCTCGGGTTCCGTGGGGCTGAGCTCGTTTCAGGGATGGCGGTTGGAACGGTTCGTACCACCGCTGAGATCGAGGCGGCGTTAGCGGCGTGTCAGTGACCGGGCTTTGCTCCGCTTAGGTGGGCAGTGCAACCGCCGCCGTCACCCTTTCCCGCACGTCGGGCGAGGGTTGGGGGCGTGAAGTGGCGTGCCTAGTACAAAGCCAGCTTGCTGAGCACATCAGCTCTGGCTAACATGTCCATATTAGCCATAATAATCTAGTGATCTATGCAAATCGTTCCTGCTGTCAAAGCTCAAACTCGCTTCGGTGAACTGCTTGATCAAGCGCAGCGAGAGCTCATCGCGGTGACGCGTTATGGGCGAACGATCGCATACGTTGTCTCGGAGCACGATATGCGTGAATTGCAGGCGGGCATGCTTCGGCGAAAAAAGGCTGCGAGCTGGCTGCGCGACTACGGCACTAAAGTTCTGTCTGAACGTGCGCCGGGGGTTAGCAATCCGAGCGAAGCAGACATGAGCGCCATCGTGAATGACCTCCGCGCTTGAATCCAATCGTTCTTGACACGTCGGTACTCATCAGTTCAGCGCTCTTTCCAGGTTCGATTCCCGATCAAGCGGTCATTTGCGCCTTTGAGACGTTTGATGTGGTGGTGTCCGATGCGATGCTCGACGAATTGCGCGCATCACTCAAAAAGCCACGGCACCTCAAATACGCCAGCGTGAAGGCGCGGTTGAGCTATGCCGATGCGTTTGAGGCGCAGGCGTTGAAGGTCGCGGTGACGGCATCAATCGTAGCTTGCCGAGATGCCAAGGATGACAAGGTGCTTGATTTGGCCGTAACAACGGCGGCCCCCATCATCATTTCTGGTGATAAAGATTTGCTCACGATGAACCCGTTTCGCAGCATCGAAATCATGAGCCCACGCCAATTTCTCGACGAGTTTTCTTGAGCCGCTTGCGTGGCGTTACAGAGCAAGTCGTCGCGCAATTTCGCGGCGCAGCGGCGGCAGCATTTGCACTGCGGTCAAACCCAGCCCACGCGGCACGTCCGCGAGCCAACCGCCACGATCAAAGCCGTAGGCGAGTAGGCCGGTGAAGCCGATACGGGCGACTCGATCAACGCCGCGCGTTCTGGCAAATTTGGACAGGGTTGCAGCAATGGGTTCACTGGAATTTTGTCGCACGAACGTATCGGCCAGATCTTGTGCATCGCGCAAGCCGAGATTGAGGCCTTGCGCTGCAACGGGATGCAGGCCTTGCGCGGCGTTGCCCAACGCGACTATTGCGCCACCTGCACGCGGTTCGACAAATCGCCAGATCAGCGGATAACTTGTTAGTCTCGCGGAGAGTGTGAGCATGCCGAGTGAGCTACTAAACGCCGCGTTCAATTCGTCGCCTAGCGCGAGCGCATCCAACTCAAGCATGCGTTCCGCGTCTGCTCGCGGGCGCGCCCAGACCACCGTCCATTCGCCATCTGCTCGCGGAATGAGCGCCAGAGCCCCGCCTGCAGTGAAGCGTTCAAACGCCACGCCAGCG